>JALNYN010000016.1 GCA_023229825.1 Minisyncoccota bacterium | reverse complement strand
AAAAGAGGTGATATTATGGACAGTCAATTAAAAAGAAGACTGTGCGAAGAGGTTACCGCGAGAGCAAGCGATGATTTTATTTGTTCCGGCGGTGCGATTAGCGCGGTGCTTTGGATCTTAGAAGATCCCCTGCAATACGGCGTTGCTTTGCTGCCGGTAAGAGGTCATGAATCGGTCGACAAGGCAGGTCTTCACGAAAAAACGAGAAGAATGCTCCGCGACTACGTGCGAGAACACAATTTATACTGCTACAGCGTAAAGAGCGCGCTAACTGATATGGATGACATACTTTTACGACTCGGCGCAATACTTGTCGACACTCGCAAGAATTTTGAATAATCAGTTCGCACTGATCTTACCCCTCGGCTTCACCGCCGAGGGTTTTTCATATTTCCAACATCGACATTTTGTAGTATTATGATGTAATGAATACTGAACAAAAAACTATCCTCGTAACCGGAGGTGCCGGTTTTATCGGCTCGCATTTGATCGAAAGGCTGGTCGCCGATCCGAACAATCGCGTCATCTCGCTCGATAATTATTTTACCGGAAAAGAGGAAAATCACATCCAAGGCGCCGAATACCGGAGAGGGCACACAAAAGACATCGAAAAATTGATCCCCGAAACCCCCGATACCCTATATCATTTGGGGGAATATTCGCGCGTGGAAAAGAGTTTTGATGACGTATCCAAAGTGCTGGACATGAATGTCGTCGGCACCTTTAGCGTTTTGGAGTTTTGCCGTAAGAATAAGTCAAAAATAATCTATGCCGGTTCCAGTACAAAATTTGCTGATGGAGGAATGGGCAGAGATCAAAGCCCTTACGCGTGGTCAAAAGCAACGAACACCGAATTGGTGAGAAATTACGGTGAGTGGTTCGGGGTTGACTACGCCATCAGCTATTTTTACAACGTCTACGGAGGACGCGAAATTTCAAGCGGCGATTACGCTACCCTCATGGGAATTTTTAAAGAACGATACCTCTCAGGAAAAGTGCTCAGCATAGTTTCACCTGGTACTCAGCAAAGAAATTTCACTCACATTGACGACATCGTTAACGGACTTCAAATGGTCGGCGAAAAAGGCCATGGCGATGAATATGGCCTTGGTGCAACGGAAAGTTATTCAATCCTTGATATCGCAAAAATGTTTGGAAGTACGATAGAAATGCTGCCAGAAAGACCGGGGAACCGCATGGGATCAAAGCTTGATATCCATAGGGCGACACAGGAGCTTGGGTGGAATGCGGAAAGAAAACTGACGGACTATGTTGAGGAAATTAAACGCAGTAAAAAATAATGAAAAAGATCCTAATTTTTTCGCTGGCTTACTATCCAAAACATGTCGGGGGTGCGGAAGTAGCTATAAAAGAGATAACAGATCGGCTCGATCCGAAAGATTATGAGTTTCATATGGTCGCACTCCGATTCGATGATACGCTTTCTGAAACGGAACAGATCGGAAATGTTTTGGTGCACCGTATCGGTCCGACGAAACACGATCCGACCATGTCCGATCTGCGAAAATTTCCTTTGTACGCCAACAAATTTCTGTACCAATTTCTTGCGGCTTGGAAAGCGCATAAGCTTCATCAAAAATACCATTTCGATGGAATATGGGCGATGATGGCGCATTCTTGCGGTGTTCCGGCTGGTCTGTTTAAAACTTTTCATCCAAAAGTAAAATATCTTCTTACTCTCCAAGAGGGCGACCCAATTCCATACATTAAGAAAAAAATGCTCCCCATCTACCCTCTTTTTGTTCGGGGATTCACTTCAGCCGACATGGTGCAGGCGATCTCAAATTACCTTGCTGATTGGGCAAAAAACATGGGTTTTAAAGGTCCTCTTTTCGTCATCCCGAACGCCGTTTCAACCAAACATTTCTCACAAGAATACTCAAAAGAAGAGATAGACCATGTCAAAAAACTCATAGGAAAAAACGAGGGTGATCTATTCTTGATCACCACCTCGCGGCTCGTAAAGAAAAATGCGGTCGACGATGTGATACGATCTCTCCCCCATCTTCCGAAAAATATAAAATTCGCCATTCTCGGGATAGGGCCGGATGAGGAGATGCTTCGTTTGCTCGCTGCTTCTCTCAAAGTTTCCGATCGAGTTATTTTTCTCGGACAGATAGCGCACACAGAAATGCCAAAATATTTGAAAGCGTGTGACATATTCATTCGACCCTCTCTTTCCGAAGGCATGGGAAATTCGTTCATCGAAGCCATGGCGGCCGGACTTCCCGTTATTGCGACAAGAGAAGGAGGGATCGCCGATTTTCTTTTTGACCCCGAATTAAATCCAAATACCCCTCCGACCGGACGAGCGGTACATCCGCGCGATCCGGAAGGCATTGCGCGAGCCGTTGAACTTTTCATGGAAAAACCGGAGGAAACCGCGAAGATCGCCGCCAATGCAAAAAAAATGGTTTTTGCCAAATATGACTGGGATATTATAGCACGGGATATGAAAGAAAAGGTTTTCGGAAATCTCTTCAATTGATGCTTTTCGTCGAGTTGGGTATTTAGTACGTAAACCAGACAAAAGCCTCTTTTTTGGTTGGCACAGAAATTTTCACTATGGTATAATAAGAAAACCTTATTAATAAAATCGTTTTTTTATGAGCCATACCTATAAAAAACATAACAAGACTGAAACCTCCAAACAGGTTGAACCTTCGATAAAGGAGGAACCGATACAAGTGGAGAAAACCCTTGAACCGACCATAAGTGAAGATTCGTTGGAGAAAAAAGAGACAAAACCGGTAAAGGAGATGAACGCGGAGATCGCTTCGGTGACCGTCGATCTCGCTAAAAAGAACCCGCCTAAAGATCCTCCAAAAGAAACCACATCGGTCATGGTCCCGATCGCCATTGTTATTGCAGGATTGCTGGTCGCCGGATCGATCCTTTATACAGGATCGCGCGCATCCGCCGTTCCGAAAGATGCGACTTATCAAAGCGTCGCATCACAATTGAAAAAAGGTTCTATCTCAGAAGAGGTCGGGCTCGACAAGAAAAAATTCAATGCCTGTCTTGAGAGCGGAAAATACACAGCACCGATCAAAGAAATTTCCGATGCCGGAATTGCGGCGGGAATTACCGGAACGCCTTATAGTATCATCATTACATCGAGCGGAAAGAAATTCGTGATCAACGGCGCACAGCCGTTCAATAATGTGAAGGCCATGATCGAGTCTGCGCTCAAAGGAGAGACGAAGGATGCGACCGAAGTGAATATCCCGCCGGTCACTGCAAATGATCGTATAACCGGAAACATCGATGCCCCAATAAAGATCGTTGATTATTCC
The DNA here is from genome assembly GCA_023229825.1 of Minisyncoccota bacterium. Classification (GTDB taxonomy): domain Bacteria; phylum Patescibacteriota; class Minisyncoccia; order Phycocordibacterales; family CAIJYI01; genus CAIJYI01. The sequence goes on along the minus strand of JALNYN010000016.1, from coordinate 23,735 downwards.
GACACGGAATGCCCGTTCTGCAAGAGATTTCACCAAACCATGCTCGATATTATGAAAGAATACGGAGCAAGCGGAAAGGTCGCCTGGGTATATCGGCATTTCCCTCTCGATGGGTTGCATCAGAAGGCGCGTTATGAAGCGGAAGCCGCAGAGTGCGCATTTGAGCAGGGCGGAAACACAAAGTTCTGGGAGTATCTTGATCTTATGTTCAAAGTTACGCCGTCCAATGATGGACTGGATGTGGAGTTTCTCTAAAAAAGGAAAAATACACCCGAGCGGGTGTATTTTTTTGAGGATAATACATCCCCAATTGATCTATTCGTTTTCGTCATTCCGGACCTGATCCGAAATCCATGATTTAACATGCTCCGAATCAATGTTCGCAATGAATTACAAAAACGACATTAAAGAAGTATCGTGGCCATGGCACCGACGATCATGAGCGCCGTCGCGGCGATCTTTTTCCAGAGGTCATCCCGCTCATTAAAATAGAAATATCCGATAAGGAAGGCAAAGAATGGCATAAGACGTTTTATGGCGAAGACTTGCGCTACGGATGCTTGGCTTAACGCCATATTGATGCTTCCATTTTCACCGACCGCGATCAATCCGATCACTAATACCAAGGCGAGGTGGGCGGGATTCTTACGCGGCGAGAGCAGCGCGATCTTTCGCCACTCATTTCGAAATATCAGAAGGAGCAAGAAGCCGAAACCGACGAGTAAGTGGCAAATAACGCTAGCGAACAAAACGGAACTTTCTTGAACGGCGATCTTTGCCAGCGTCGGCAGGATCGTATAGCATAGCGCCGTGACCATAAAATATTTCAGCCCTTTTCTGTTCGATGCGCGCAAAGAAAATTCGTCAGAGGTTAATTGCATCTTTGTGCGATTCATAAGGATCGCGCCGGCGACGATGATCGTCATTCCAAAAACACTGCCGAGCGTGGGTATTTCCCCAAGAAAAAACATTGGAGGGAGAATGAGTGATAAAGACGTGAGCGTCATATACGGCATCACGTAATTCAGCTCAGCAAATTCGAGCGAACGATATAAACACCATGCGGCAAGCACGTTGATGACAGCGAATGCGGCGACCGTTATCCAGAATTTCATACTGAGACCGCTCACCCAAAACTTTTCTGAGGAAAAGAAGCTGATCATGAAAAAGATCGCTCCGGCAAAAGTATATGCAACAAAGCCAATGACGTTCTTTGTGTCATTCAACCTCAAGACTTTCTTGCTGACAGCCGATCCGAGCGCCTGAAATGCAGCTCCGGCCAGAGATAATAGGATCCAGAACATTGGCGTTTATCTCATATATTTAAATTTATTTGACTTGTGTTCTTCAAAATCTTTCGCATAATGCATAGTACCATCTTTTTCCGAAAGATAATATAAGTAAGGCGTTGAGGCGGGCTCAATAGCGGCGATAATGGAATCAAGACCGGGATTGCAAATAGGGCCGGGCGGCAGTCCCTTGTATTCGTAGGTATTGTATTTTGAATCGATATTAAGATCATCAACGGTAAGGTCATACGTGTTTTTACCGTTGATATAATCGAAGGTCGCATCCACCTGAAGCGGCATGCCGATCTTCATGCGCTTCCATAGTATGCCGGAAACGATCCGACGGCTTTCCGGGGTAACTGTTTCTCGTTCAATAATGGACGCCATCGTGAGGACGTCTTGCATATTCTTACCTGACGATAGAATTTTTAGCTGAACATCTTTAACACGAGTTTGAAAATTTTCTTTCATCGCGGCAATTACTTCCTCGGGTGCCACCGTGCCGAAAAAGAAATAGGTGTCGGGAAAAAGATATCCTTCTTCTCGCGCGGCAAGGATCAAGAATTTTTTTGAATCGAATTCGGGTATTTGTCGCTTTATTGCATCTGCTATCTCGGCTGAATCTGAACCCTCAGGTATCAAAATCTTCAAACGCGGAATATGAAAATCTCCGGCAACCAGCCTGCTGACCACGCTTGCGAGGCAAAGGCGCGCATCAAAATAATATTTACCCGCAACGACATGCGAATCATTTTCAAAAAAACGGATATATTCGCGAAAGAAAAAAGCGGACGAGATCACCCCGCGATCCTCTAAAATATTTGCCGTTTCGTATAAAGTCGCACCATTCGGAATATCCACATACGCGCCGACAGGAAACTTGATGGGAGGAATAAAAACAGCCGAGAGAATGTAAATAACCGATACAAGCGCAACCAAAAGTCCCACAAAAAAAACGTTTCGGACGGGGTTGCAAACCCCGTCCGGCGTCGTCGTATTCGTATCCATTCGTATATTGGTACTCATTCGTATATTGGTATCTTATACCGGCAGATTCGCCGGCGGTTCCGCTTTATGAGAACTTACGGTCAGGAAGCCTGGCGTTTCCGCCATTCCTGCCGGGAAGTGATACATGGTCGCCAATTCTTCCGTGTTTAAGATCAGGAGTTTTCGCTTGAATGGCGAATAAAAATATCCGCGAGCACAATACGCTTTGAACATTCTCTCTTTTTGATCGGGGATCGTATTCCACAAAATTCCTTCCCATGGATAATCGACAGCGGTCGGTCTTTGCGGTTTAAATCCGTTCAGAGCTTCAGAGTTGTAGTGTTTCATCATGCCGATCATTCCGGAAACATTAAGCCGTGTCCACGCTCCGGCTCGGCCAAGATATATCGCGCGAATCCCGCAATCAAAACCGAATTTGGTGATCTCTCTTTCGATCGCCGCAGCGGCTTCGCTTTCAGCTTTGCTCATTTTTTCTCCTTCGCCTTTTGATTGCAATTTTTTGAGGAGGTCCTTCGCTTCGCCTTTCCAATCTCGCGTAGCAAACCATGTACCGGGAACCCGGTATCGCTTACTGGTAGATCGGACCATGATCTGGAACCATATCTGCTCATTTCTGCTTATGGACCCCATGAATTCTATCGCCGGCGATAAAGGATCGGTTCTTCCTGCCGCCTCTTCCTCTCTTCTCATAGCCGTATCAAGTTTGTAATCGACATAAGTTTTTATCGGATAAGGATCGGGTTTGACAAATTTGTACTCCGTTCCCCACATTTCCCACTCGGGATCATTCGGGCTATAAGAAACTAAATTCGTATAATCCTCGGCATCGTACAATTCGATACCCGGAAATTGCGAGTAGAGCTGAGCTTCAATGTAGTTTTTAAAGAACTCCGGCGTGCGAATGTAAAAATGAATATCTCCGCCGAGCGATGCGATCTCAAGGGAAAAGCTCGATTTAAGCCTTCCCTTCCATATCCGGTCGAGCCATGTTCCCTGCGATGGCTGATGAAGCGCAGAAATAACCAGCTCCATTGAGAGCGGCGTCTTCATGATATTTTTCGGAAGGCGTATTCCGATAAGCACCCATTTTATATCAGACAGATATTGCATCTGTACGTATCTCATCCACAGTTCCCAAAAAACATAACCAAGAACGAATGGGAGCCAATACGGCGCAAAAGAAAGACCGATCCCGATCAAGTGGAACGTCAGTCCGAACATTGATAAAATATCACCCATCATTGATTATATAATACAACAAAGCGCGAGGACTGAAAAGCGATTCACAAAAAGTTTGGGGGAAAAGTTTTATAAGAAAATAGAGAATGGAAAATAGAAAATAGATCACCCGGCGAAGGTTTTCTATTTTCTATTCTCAATTTTCCATTCTCTAGTATAGTCCTACCGCTTTCTTCACCTCCTTCATTTTTGAGAGAGCGATCTCGCGCGCTTTCTCGCCGTTCTCCTTGAGCATTTTTCGTACTGCATCTTCATCCTTGGCGAACTCTTTTCGTTTTTCTCGAAGCGGCGCGATGAATTTCTCAATGTTTGATATTAAAATTTCTTTGGATTCCTTGTATCCCAGACCGCCGTTCGTATATCTTTTTTCGATCTCTTCAATTTCTTCCGCGTCGGCAAAATGTTTATGAAGGGCAAAAATATTGTCTTTCTCCGGATCTTTCGATTCATCTACGCCTTGTGAATTCGTCGGTATGCTCATTACGGCTTTTTTAATATCTTCGAATTCGGCGAACAAAGCGATAGTGTTGCCGTAGCTTTTGCTCATTTTTTGTCCGTCCGTGCCGGGGATTATCTTTACGTGATCCAGTATAAGTGAGTTAGGAAGTTTGAAAGTTTCACCGAATATTCTGTTGAATTTTTCAGCCGTGTCGCGAGCGTATTCGACGTGCTGTTTTTGGTCTTGTCCGACGGGAACGGCATCGGCGTCCTGAATAAGAATATCGGCCGTCATTAAAATGGGGTAATCAAAGATGCCGACATTTATCTCTTTGTTCTTCGCTTCCGCGTCTTTGTATGCATGCGCGCGCATCAAATACGGCATAGTGGTGATGCAGTTGAATATCCAGGCAAGCTCGCACAGCTCCGGAAGATCGGACTGCTTGAACAAGAGCGTTTTTTTCGGATCGATCCCGATAGCCAAATAATCGAGCGCCACGTCGAGTGTGTTTCGCGAAAGTTCCGCGGCATTTTGAACCGTAGTGATCGCGTGATAGTCCGCAATGAAAACGCGCGCATCATATTCATCCTGCAGATCCGCAAACTGTTTCATCGCCCCGAAATAATTCCCGATATGCGGCCGTCCCGTAGGCTTCACCCCTGAAAGTAAAATTTTCTTTTTGTCGGTCATGTGATTAGTGTATCAAAGATTAACACGAATGAAAATACTAGTATACGAATGGGTACCAATATACAAATGAATACGAATACGAACGATAGCGTAACCTTTGTTGGCATCCGTATTTATCTATATTTCGTATTTTGCGAGCGGACAATTCTTGTGATCCCTCGTCCTTGCCGTGCAATATTTCCGTCCATACTCGATGGTGCGATACGTAAATTGATGCCATTCCTCTTTGGGTAAGAGCAGCATAAGATCTCGTTCGATCTTTTCCGGACTATTTTCTTTTGTGAGTCCCCACAACCGCGCCAGCCGTTTGACATGCGTGTCGACGGCAATCCCTTCGACCACGCCGTACGCATTTCCGAGTACGACATTGGCAGTTTTTCGCGCAACGCCCGGAATGGTCAGCATTTCGGTCATCGTTCGCGGAATTATGCCGTCGAATTTTTCGGAGATCATTTTGGCCGCAGCGAGAATATTTTTTGTTTTGTTCTTATAGAATCCCGTTTGATAAACATACTTCTCAAATTCCGCAGGCTTCGCCGTTATGTAATCCGAGAGAGTCGGATACTTCGCAAAAAGCGCGGGGGTGATCTCGTTCACTTTTTTGTCGGTGCATTGTGCGGAAAGCTGTACCGCAACCAAAAGCTCCCAGTTGTTGCCATAAGTAAGAGCGATCGCGGCATCCGGAAATAGTTTTTTCAGTTCTGCTGAAATTTTTCGCGCTTTTGTTATTGTAGTCATGATATTTATATGTGAATATAACACACACTTTACAAGTAATACATTATATGCTATAAACAATACTATTATCCCACCAAGCAGGAGTATGAAAAATGAGTGACTCGATCGAAAACCGAGAGATAATCAACGAAAGATACCAAATGTATCTTAAAGAAGTTCCTTATGATGCGCAGGTCGAACCGATCTTTATCGAAGAAGATGAGCCCTACCAGCTTTTACGTGTTTTTATTCTCGATGAGAAAGGCGGAAAGATCACATCGCTAAACCGCTTTGAAAGCGCGGCGCAAGCGTTAAACCGAATAAAAACCGAAGAGAGAAAAGATGCGGCATATGTTCTTTTGTTTGAATTGCATCATCTCGCCGTCATTCCAAAATTGGAAGACTGACGAAAAGCCAAGTCGTCCCGATCTATCGGGACGACTTTTTACTAAACGGCAGGCGGTGTTGAGGTCGCAACACCCGGAGTCAATGCGCAGCTCGTCTTCTCGGCGAGCACGCTCATTGGCACTTCTCCGCTTAATTTCGTGCCGTCTTTAAAGATCCATGTGGGATATCCGGTAACGTCCTTATCTTCGCAGACTTTGGTTTGACCCTGTCCGTCCGGAGTGGAACACTCAACATATGGTAAATATCTTGCTGAATCGCCGAAAGCTTCTTTCTGCGCTTGGCAATGAGAACACCAGTACGCGCCGTAAAAAGTCGCCCCCGAATCGGAAATGCATTTGGCGAATGTATCGTAGATCCCCGCCTTTACTGGCCCTTTTGAGATATCCCCCGATCTCAAAGCAAAAAGCAATCCGCCTCCGACAATTACCACAATAACGCTCCAGATTAATATTTTCATAAAAAATTGAAATCTTGTTTAAGTGAATAAGTTGAGAATATTCTACCAGTTTTTGTCAATAAAATCAAAAGATAGAAGTAGGCGCTTCATCGCAACTTTACAAATGGAAAACGTCGTAGTATACTGAAGTCAGGAGTTCAAAGCCTCCTATTTACAATAACCCAAACTGTGGAGGACAAGTTTATGTCTCACGAAAATATGGCAAGAAAAGTGGCTGAAAGTAACTTTTCTAAAGAAAAAGATCGGATCTACAGCAATAAACCGATCCTCGTGGCAAAAAATCAGCCAAAAACAACGGAAACGCCTCAAGCTTCGCTTGTACTGGAAGAAGTTCGCATTATCCAAAAAACATTGATGGATAAAATGAAAACCGACCAGACCGTAGGCAAAGCCGAATGGCAAGCATTGGCAAGACATGCCAGAAAAGCGGCAAAGCTCGCACCAAAACACGAGCATGATACTCTTATCGGAATAGCCGAAACCGCAGACCTGTTACAATAAAGGAGACCGCATGAGCGATGAATTAACGCAAACGTAACGAGCCACTCTTATCCACAGAATGGCTCGTTTTTAATATTGTGCATAAGCGAGTACAATGGACGTAAACGAGAACGCACCGAACGAAAATAGAAAATTGAGAATAGAAAATAGAATAACGGCAGAATAAAAACAGTTGCATAAATTTTTAATTCGTGGTACGTATAGAAAAACACCTAACACGTCTTATAATATATAGTATATGAAATTACTTATTGTTGAATCTCCATCCAAAGCAAAAACGATCTCGAAATATCTTGGCGGCGAATTTAAGGTCGTCGCTTCCGTCGGACACATTCGCGATATTCCAAAAAGCAGCAAAAATGCCATCGATATTCCGGGCGGTTTTATTCCTCATTATGAAATTTCAAAAGGAAAAGAAAAGGTCGTAGCCGAAATACAAGATCTCGCCGACAGAGCCGATGAAGTTTTGCTCGCAACAGACCCCGACCGTGAGGGAGAGGCCATTGCCTGGCACATTGCGGAAGCGGTAGGACTGAAAAAGGCGAAACGCGTCGCTTTCCATGAGATCACCGAAAACGCCATTAAAGAAGCGATCAAACATCCTCGCGGGATCGATCAAGACCTGAGAAAAGCGCAGGAGGCCCGCCGCGTACTCGACCGACTCGTCGGTTACGGACTTTCCGGGCTCCTCTGGAAGAAGCTCCGCTACGGTTTGGGAGCCGGCCGCGTCCAATCCCCCGCCCTCCGTTTACTGGTTGAAAAAGAACAAGAGATCCGCGCATTTATACCGGAGGATTTTTGGGTGATCACCGCCGAAACCGAGACCAAGAAAAAAGAGCGCATTTTGCTTGAATGTTCGGAGAAACCGAAAGACAAAAAAACCGTCGATGAAATTCTTGCGAAAGCGAAAAAAGAAAAATGGAAGATCGTTGACGTGAAAGAAACGCAGGCGAAGCGTTCACCGCGCCCGCCGTTTACCACCTCCACCCTCCAGCAAGCGGCAAGCACTCAGCTCGGTTTTTCGCCGTCAAAGACTATGGGTGTCGCACAGAAACTCTACGAAGCCGGACACATCACCTATATGCGCACCGACAGCACCAATCTCGGAGCGGAGGCGATCGAAGAAATCTCAAAAACGATCGCGAAACTCTTTGGAAAAGACCAGCTTGAAGTTCGCACTTACAAAACCAAATCAAAAAATGCTCAGGAAGCTCACGAAGCCATCCGCCCGACCCATTCCGCAAAAAAAGACGCGGGATTGACCGGCGAACAAAAAGACCTGTACGCGCTCATCTGGAAAAGAACGATCGCATCGCAAATGGCGGACGCATCGATCTTGCGCACAAAAATTATTGCCAATACCGAGAGCGAAAGCATTCCGGCATTTTCCGTCAACGGTTCGAGACTCCTCACTCCGGGCTGGCTTGCAGCGGACCCGAAAGCACGCGAGGACGATGTCGAACTCCCGAAGATCGCCGCAGGAGATCCACTCTCGTTGATAGACATCAAAGATGAAGCGAAACAGACCGAACCGCCAAACCGTTATTCCGAGGCCGGACTGGTAAAGAAATTGGAAGAACTTGGCATCGGACGACCAAGTACTTATGCCTCGATCATTAAAACGAATATCGATCACGGTTATGTGGAAAAAGAAGGCAAAGCGCTCCGACCGACCGACACCGGCGAAGTCGTGATCGACAAATTCTTGAAACCGCATTTCGGCGAGTTTATTTCCGACACCTTCACTGCTGAGATGGAAGAAGACCTGGATGAGATCGCCGACGGAACTCGCGAATACGAAAAAACGCTCCGCGATTTTTACACCCCATTCGCCAAACAGTTGAAAGCGAAAGAAAAGATCGATAAGATCACGAATGTCGGCGATGCGCCCAAGGAAATGCGCTGTCCGATCTGCGGCGGCGACATGGTCATCAAGCTCGGCAAGAACGGAAGCTTTTTGAGCTGTGCGAAATTTCCGGAATGTAATGGTGCGAGAATGCTCGACGGACGCGAGCTCGAAGGTCCGAAAATGCTCGACGAAAAATGCCCAAAATGCGGCGGCGCGCTCATGGAACGCGACGGGAGATTCGGAAAATTTATTTCCTGCAGCAATTATCCAAAATGCAAATTTATCAAAGCCGATCCTGCCGAGGAAGCGAAGAAAATGACCGGCGTGAAATGCGGAAAATGCGCCGATGGAGAAATGATGGAACGCCGCGGACGTTTTGGCATTTTCTATAGCTGCAGCAATTACCCCGAATGCAAGCATATCATTAAATCAAAACCAACCGGAAATCTCTGTCCGCTGTGCGGAGAGCTCATGATGGAAGGCACGAAGACGATCCCCGAACGATGCTCGGTAAAAACATGCCCGAATCATAATCCGCATAAGTTACAAGACGAAAATAGAAAATAGAAAGTTGAGAATAGATTTTACGTCGCCGGACGGGGTCTCTGACCCCGTCCGAAACGTTTAGATGAAGCACGAATCGAGAAGTGATAGCGGGATTCGAAACTGCTATTATATAATCGATTTTATACAAACATCATGAACGGGGTTACAAACCCCGTCCGGCAATAAAAATTACGCATTCTTTCGCCGGACTGGGGTTATACCCCTGTCCGAAACATTTGTATAAAAGCATGAATAATGCGTAATTGCGAAATTCGAAAAGGACAACATAAGTTATATTGATACAAACGTCATGAACAGAGGTACAACCTCTGTCCGGCAACGATACAAAAAAACACCTGCGACGTTTCCGCCGCAGAAGTGACAAAAAACCTTTAGCCAAGCCATATTTTTTATCCAGGGTCTGGCCCTGGATTTTTTCGAACACGTTTGCATTTATTTGTCAAATGTGGTACAATTGGTAGATGCCCGAAAGCGAAAATAAAGTTGAAAGTCTGATCTCCGCCTTACGGAATCCCACGGATGAGAATAAAGCGCTCATTACAAAAGCGTATAATTTTGCTCTGCATGCGCACGGGGAGCAAAAACGTTTTTCCGGCGAACCGTATTTCAATCATTGTTTCCGCGTCGCGATGAACCTTGCGGAATTTCGAATGGAGACGAAAGTCATCGCGGCAGGTCTTTTGCATGACACCCTCGAAGATACCCACATCACTCCGAAAGAATTCGAGGCGCAGTTCGGTAAAGAAATTCTTTTTTTAGTGGAAGGGGTGACAAAACTCGGTAAATTGAAATATCACGGCGAACAGCGTCATGTAGAATCACTCAGAAAGCTATTTATTGCCACCACGCGCGACATCCGTGTTCTCATCATTAAACTTGCCGACCGCTTGCATAATGTCAGCACTCTTGAATTTGTTCCTCCGGAAAAACGAAAAAGGATCGCGCAGGAAACGCTTGAAATTTACGCCCCGCTCGCCTATCGCCTCGGAATGGGTATCATCCGTCATCGACTGGAGGAACTTTCTTTTCCTTATGCCTATCCCGATGAATACAAACTGGTGAAGGCGCTGATGAAAGAAAAGGAGGAAGAAATAAAAAGACGGCTGGAAAAATTCTATCGCTCGCTCAAAAAAGAGATCGCTCAGTCGGGATACAAGCAATTCAGAACCTCAAACCGTATGAAAGGCACGTATAGTCTTTACAAAAAGCTCGTGGAAAAAAAGATGGACATGTCGAAGATCTACGACCTTATGGCGATTCGCGTTATCGTTCCTACGGTGGCTGATTGTTACGGCATCCTTGGTATCGTGCACGCCAACTGGCGCCCGCTTCCGGGGCGCATCAAAGATTATATCGCCTTCCCCAAGCCGAATGGCTACCAGAGCCTGCACACGACGGTATTCACGGGCGACGGCGGCATCATCGAGGTTCAGATCCGCACGGAAGACATGCACCGTGAGGCGGAATACGGTATCGCCTCGCACTTGGGCTACAAAGAAGGCATCACGCAGGATAAGACGCGCATTGAAGACATCGGAAAAAAATACGCATGGTTCAAACAGCTGGTTGAGCTTCAGGAAAACGTTTCTCGTACGGGAGAATTTTTAGATCATCTGAAAGTGGATTTCTTTGAGAATCGCGTTTTTCTTTTTACCCCAAAGGGCGACGTCATAGACTTGCCCGAAGGTTCGAGCCCGATAGATTTTGCCTACGCGATCCATTCCGAGATCGGCAATCGAATTTCCGGTGCAAAGGTGAACGGAAAATTTGTCAGCATCGATACCACGCTTCATAACGGCGACATCGTGGAGATCGAAACGAAACGCTCGGTCACCCCGACAAGAAAATGGCTTGAAAGTGCAAAAACCACGCTCGCAAAACGGCATATTCGTATCGCACTGCAGGAAAAAAACTTGCCGCCGAAGGTTTGACGGACAAACGAGAATAGAAAATTGATAATAGAAAATAGAATGGCAACGACGAACAAAAAATATCGGACATGATGTCCGATATTTTTTCATTTCTATTATCAATTTTCTATTCTCTATTTTCGTCCCGTCTTCCATTCGTGATTCTCCAGCACATTCTTCGCCGCCATTTGTTCGGCGTCTTGCTTCGAACGGCCGATGCCGTCGCCCATGAGTTTTTCCCCGAGGTACACGCCGATCTTGAATTGCTTGTCGTGATCCGGGCCGGTTTCTTCCAGAACTTTATATGAGGGTGTGATGCCGTATTGTTCCTGTGCTTTTTCCTGAAACAAGCTCTTAGCGTCCTGCCAAAGGCCTTTTCCCACCACTTCTTCCGTGTGAATAAGAATGTGTTTCGCGATAAAATCCGCAGCCACATCATACCCCTGATCGAGATAGATCGCGCCGATCACCGATTCGATGGTATTGGCGAGAATATATTGCCGCGCCTTGCCGATGTCTTTCGCTTCGCCCTTGGAGAGCAAGAGCATTTCGCCGAGGTGCAGATCAAGCGCGATCCCCGAAAGGATGTTTGCATTCACTAATCCCGCGCGATACGCCGTAAGTGTTCCTTCCGGCTCGTTCGGATATTTTTTGAAAAGGAAATCGGTGGAAACCAGCTCCAAAACCGCGTCCCCAAGAAACTCGAGACGCTCATTATGCAAAAGACCTTTTTCTTTTGATTCGTTCAAATACGAACGGTGTGTGAACGCTTCCCGGAGGATCTTTTTGTCTTTAAAAGTAATACCGGTTTCGGATTCAAAACGTGTAAAATCGGGAGACATAAAATTTATTTTTTAATTTTTATAAAATTAAAAAGTAAAAATGAAAAATTAAAAACAACAAGGTAAAATTAAAAAGTTACAACAATCGGTTCCAGACTTTTTAATTTTTGGTTGTAGTTTTTCTTTTTTCAATTTTCCTTTTTACTTTTCGGCCTCTTTCCCCAGCAACACTTCCACTCCCTTTGTTATGATCGGCAAAATATCATCGTAAAAATTGAGGTCGGCGATATCGGTTATTTTGAACCAACGCACATCATCGAGACCGCCTTTTTCTTCTTCCAATCGGAGTTCACCGTAAGGGGCTTCTGCGAGAAAATAACAGACATTCTTCCGATATCTGCCAAGATCGGGACTGTTGGCGATATATTCGTTTTCTCCGAGTTTTTGTTTGATCGTTATATCGGCGTTTATCTCCTCTTTGAGTTCGCGGATCGCACAGGCTTCGGTCGTTTCATCGCCGTCGATCTTCCCTTTTGAAAGCGTCCAGTGTCCAAAAATATCATGAACGAAAGCGAGATAGATCTCACCTTCGTGCTTGGCGTAGACTACCGCACCGGCAAGCTGTTTGAGAGGAAGCTGTTCGCGCGGAACGTTTTGATTTCGTTTTTTACCGATATCATCCTTTCCCGGTTCGCCGAGCTCTTTGTATACGGCACCCAAAACGCCGTTGACAAATTTGCCGCTCGTTTCGCCTCCGAATGTTTTTGCCAGTTCGATAGACTCGTTGATGGCGACTTTCGGCGGAACATCGGAGTGATCGGAAAAAAGAAGCTCAAAAAGGCCGATGCGCAGGATGTTGCGATCGACAACTGAGATTCGCTCAAGAGGCCACTCAGGGGCGGCCTTTAAAATAATGGAATCAAGAACTTCGTTTTTTTTCACGACACCTAAAGTGAGCTCTTTGATGAAAGACAGATCGGAAAGACCGGGAGCAAACTCCTCGATATCCCGATTCATCACGTCTTCGATCGTCTCATCTTTTTTGTCACGAAAGTCCCACTCAAAGAGTGCTTGAAGGACTATCGATCTTGAAAGGTGCCTGTTTGCCATAGTATACAATACACTTTTAATGTACTAACTTATAGTTCAACTGAAAAACGTAAAACGTGTGTTCCATTGCCTCCACGGCTCGTTAGAGCGATGGCGGGTTTATTTCTCTGACTTCTCGGCTTTTCCCGTTTTCTCGAGCTTCTTTGCTGTCTTTTCTACTTTCTTCATGACATTCAAAGCTGCTTTTCCGCGGTACGTTCCGCAAACCCCGCAAGCGTGGTGCTTCACATGAACCGATTTGCATTTGGAGCATTCCGACAATCTCGGACCCGTCACCGCGTGGTGAGAGCGTCTGTTCGCCGTATGTGCTCGCGTATGTCTCATTCGTACTACCATAGTACAAATAATATAGCGTAAAATTCAAGAAAATGCAAGAGTAAAGCTTTTTGCGAAGCTTATAGCTGATAGCTTGTAGTTTTTAGACAATTACGAAGATATAAAAAGAATGACATTGGTATTTCGCAACACCCCGTCGTAATACCGGACAGGGATCCGGTATCCACGTCGTCGTGCGAATAAACGTGGATTCCGGCTCGCGGGCCGGAATGACGAATCGGTAAGTCAGCGCACCGTGGTCAATTATTTACTCCACGATTCCGAGAAAACTTTTCCGATGTATTCCCTCCAGTATTCCGTGCTTCGCGATCATTTCATAATGCTCTCTCGTTCCATATCCTTTGTGTCTTTCAAAGCCGTATTCCGGGTATTTTTTAGCGAGAGCGATCATTTTTTTGTCGCGCAACACTTTCGCAGCTATCGAGGCAAAAGAGATGATAGGCTGGATGTCGTCACCGCGGATAATGGTTATTTGATTCGGATATCTTTTGGGTGCCCGAAGTCCGCCGTCGAGCAATATAAGCGTGTCCTCCGGTTTACATTTGAGCTTGCTTAACGCAGAAGCGAGTGCATGACGTATGGCATTCGTGAGGCCTTCCGTATCGATCATGTCCGCGCTCGAAAAAGCCGCTGAAAAAGAAAACTTTCCTTTCTGTGTCTGCAAGAGGATCTTTTGAAACCATTCTTCCCTTTGCTTTGCCGAAAGCAATTTTGAATCGCGGACTCCATGCGAAAAGATTTTAAAATCTTCATCATCTATGGCGACGCAGACAGCCCCGACCGCCACCGGCCCCGCAAGAGGTCCGCGCCCCGCTTCGTCGATCCCGATCAGATAGAAATTATTACTCATCTTTTCCTGCATGGCCTTATCATACACCATATGAAAAAAATATTAAAAACCACCGGCAACATTTCACCCCATTCTTGCTTTTTGTTCAACAATATGCTACCATTCCAACCGGCGTCTTGTCCTTTTACAAGATGGTTAAACAAACGACATAGGAGTCAAAATGACGGATATACTTACTACAGACGATATCCCTATTGTTACAATGGGAAGAAACGAACTGTCCGGGCACTGTTTGAAATATGAAACCGAGGGCGTCACCCAGGCGAGATATTCGAAAAATGGTGCAATACGCGTAATGACCGGAGCAAGAACCGGACGTTCGCAGGATGCTCGTTTTTTCATTAAGGGCTCAAAATACGACGAATTCATTAACTGGAACAATAAACTCAATCAGGGTTTTGATCCGAACGTATTTGACCAAGTGTGGCAAGATGCGCTTCTTCACGCAAAGAACGCACAGAACCCGATGTTCTTTTCGGAACTTTACGCCATAGCGAATACCAATCATGCGAGACCACTCAAAGTATATACACATTATGCGTGGCATATGTTATTTGCATTGAATATGTTCATTGAGCTTCAAAAACGGATGAATTTAAATTATGCTGAAGAATGGACGATTCTCAATGACCCTTCCTTCTTGCTTGATGAAAAATATCATGAAAAATATGGCGTGAAAGAAGGACGCGGAATATTCATTGACTTCACCAATAAAAGGATACTGCTTGCCGGTATGCACTACGGCGGAGAAATGAAAAAAGCACTCTTTACTGCAATGAATGTCGTCCTACCTCTGGAAGGCTACCTCACCATGCACTGTTCGGCAAATGTCAGTGCGATAGGAGAAACTACAATATACTTCGGGCTATCCGGAACGGGTAAAACGACGTTGTCAGCTGATCCGGAAAAATCATTGATCGGGGATGATGAACACGTCTGGACACCCGAAGGCATATGCAATATCGAAGGGGGATGTTACGCGAAAGGTATCGGCGTTTCTCCTGCAACAGAGCCCGATATTTACAACGCCATCTTCAATGGTGCCATTATCGAGAATGCTGATCTAGTAAAGGATAACGAGCCGATTTTACACCATCCGAGAATCGAAAACGTTCGGATATCGTACGACCTGTCTCATATCGAAAATAGAATGCCAGGAAGCAGGGACGGACATCCCGTAAATATCGTTTTTCTCACAAAAGACGCTTACGGAATCATGCCGCCGATCTCTGTTCTTTCAAAGGAGCAGGCACTCTATCATTATGCCAATGCCTATACATCTGAAGGTGCCGGCACGGTTATGGGACAAAAAAAAGGGAAAGTAAAACATAACTTCAGTTTCGGATATGGAGCCGCATTCTATCCTCTCCACTACGAAATTTACATCGACCTCTTTAAGAAAAATCTGGATACATATGAGCCAAAAGTATGGCTTGTCAATACCGGATACTTCGGAGGATCGGAAGGCGAAGGTGGACACAGATACCCGCTCCAGTTAACAAGGAATCTACTGAACGCTGCACTGAGCGGCGAATTGGATCAAGTTCCTACCAAGCATCTTATCGAACTGAATCTTAATATTCCGACCCACGTGGATGGAATTGAAGACGAATTGCTCGACCCGGAAAACGCATGGGAAAACAAAGAGGCTTATCACGCGCTGCGTGAAAAGCTTATCGGTTTCTATCGGGAAAATCACAACGAAAAATTCTCGGATCTTCCTGAAGAAATTCGCGCCGCCGGTCCCCGTTTATAATAAAACCATCATGGCTTTGTCTGCACAGAGCGGGTTAAGCAAAAAATAAAAACACAAAGTTCCCCACCCCGATCATGTCGGGGTGGTTTTTATAAATCAAAAATTTCCTCCCGTCCATCAACCGCAAATTCTAGCATATGCTAGAATTTGCGGTTGATATTTTTTGAGAAAAAATAAACAAAACAGAACGGATTATATTCATAACCAAGATCTGATCTCGGAGTTAAAAGATTTTTACCATGTATGTTTCTTGGAGTTCGTAGCCTTGCTTTCGGTAATATTCACGCACGCCGACGCCGGAAATTATGGCGAGTTTTTTGTATCCGGCTTCTTTGGCGGTCTTTTCAGCTTCTTCCAAAAGTAATTTCCCAAAACCTCGGTGCTGTCCTTGATCTCCTGTCTTGTGTATACCTGCCATTCTTCCATAAGTATGCAGTTCTCGGACAAGCGCGGCGTCTTTGAGAACGGGAAAAATGGCATCGCTCGGGCGGTCGGGCAGCCGAAGGCGCAAAAACGAAACGAGCAGATCTTTCTTCTCATCTTCAAAGCTCAAAAACATTTCTTTTCCTGATATCGTTCGGTATTCCCGCTTTATGAGCGAACAATCAGAGAGCGACACTTCCCTCTCGCGCACTTCTCGACAGCGAATACACCGGCATTTCCATCCGAATTTTTTCTGATCCTGTTCGAGCCACTGCCGCATATTGGAGATCTTGCTTCCGGCTTTTACATAATCGGCCGGTATGTCGCGGATTACGCGCAGAATGCGGACATAAGGCGGAACGAGTTTTTTTGCTTCCCGCAGCACCTCCATAAGTTCGTTATCCGTGTAGGGCACAAATCCGCCGGCCTTCCATGTTTCATACAGCTCGCTTCCTTCGAGAACCATGCAAGGATAGATCTTTAGCATATCGGGCTCTAATCCCGATCCGTCGATGAAAAGTTCCCGAAACATTTCAATGTCTTTTTTGATATCGCTTCCGGGAAGATTCGGCATCATATGATAGACCACTTTAAGTCCCGCGTTGCGGAGCATTTCGGTAGCCGAAACGACCCCGTCTTTCGTCATCTCCCTCTTTGTCTTTTCCAGTATCTCGTTATCCAAATGCTGGACGCCGATCTCAACCTTTGTAACGCCATATGAACGCAATTTCCGTATTTCTTCCGTGTTGATATAGTCCGGTCGAGTTTCGATCGAAATGCCGACGATCCTGCACTCGGCCGTTTCGTTTATTTTTTGCAATTCCACAAGAGTACCTTTGTTTTCCCTAGGGCAGTCCTCGGGAATTCCCGAGGACTGCCCTAGGGAATGATCGAACTCGTTACATGCTCGGAAACATTCTTTGATCACCCACTCGCGATAGGTGGAATGATAAAAACTCCATGTTCCGCCGATCACGATAATCTCTATTTTATCGACCGGATGGCCGTTGGTAATAAGCGCGTTAAGCCGCATCCATATCTGTTTTCTCGGATCGAAATCATTGGCAAGGGCTCGAGCCGCGGCCGGTTCGCGCGAGAGATAGCTTTTCGGCATATTTGCTTCGGTCGGACAGTACGTACATTTTCCAGGACACGGAAACGGCTTAGTGAGGATGGAAACTACCGCCACGCCGGAATTGCTTTTCGTTTTTATTTTCCGTAGCAAGAGTTCCGCCGTTTTGTTCGCGAGGATCTCCCCTGATGCGGTCATTTCATGATACAGAGCCAAGAGCTCCGCATTGGTTGGCATCATTTCGATCCCCTTGTCTCCGCCACGCCGCGAATACCGAAGACCTTTGCGTATTTCAAGTATGCGCGAGATCAGCGCTTCATCTTTAAGAATGCGCTTTTTCAGCGAATCGATATCTTTCTCTGTATTTATCTTTTGAAAAGGCATAGCAAAACCATACTAGAAAATTCCGAAATTGTGAAGTACTCGGATCACAGAAAAAGCAGATAGTCTTCATTAGAAGCGGCGTCCTCTAAAAGCTGACGATAACGCTCCAGATATTGCTCTTTCGTTTCCCATACGGCGCGATCTGCGACGGTCTTGGCGGAATTTTTCAGCTGGTCGCGTACGGCGCGGTCATTGGCAAGCAGCAGAATGTTATGAAGGAGGCACTCATCATCGTCCTCTTCGCAAACAATACCGCTTGAGTGCGTCACGATCTCATTCGCCGCCCCCACATCGCGAGCGATCACCATACATCCTGCGGCAACAGATTCCGCCATCTGTCTTCCATAGCCTTCGAAGTGGGACGTGACCAAAAGCGCATCCGCAGACTTATAGAACGGCGCCGGGTCTAAAACGGCCCCCTCAAAGAAAACTCGGTCGCTCACATGCAGTGATCGTGCTAAATTTTGAAGATATTTTTTTTGGCTTCCATCCCCAACAATAACCAATCCCACCCATGCTTCAGGATTTCGTTTCATGGCCGCAGCCACAAGGCGGATAGAGCCTTCAACATTCTTTTCTTTCTCGAGACGAGAGACCGCCAAAAGCAAAACGTCGAACCCTGGATATTTCTGATGGAGGTGGACCGTATCCTCGGCGTCCTTGAATCTCTGCCGGTCGACGAAGACGGGAAAGACTTCAATTCGAGGAAAAGCGTTCGGACGAAATGACATTTTTTTGAATACCGACGCCTTGATCCGCTCTGAGACGGCACGAATGTTCGCATGTTCTCGGAAAAGGAAGCGAGCGATGCGCCTTCGAATAAAATTCAGATGCGATCCCTGCATAAACAAAGGATTCAAAAAATCGGTATGGATCTGCAAATGAAGTGGAACACGATACTTTTTTGAAATAAAATATCCCGCTAATCCGCACTCGAAAGGGTCCTGAGTACTAATGAGATCAAGCGGTATTTTTTCTACAGACCTCATAGTTCCGTTTCCTCCTTCCTTTTCGGTCGTTAAACGGTAAAGCCGATCAGCCAAACGGCGCGCTCCGGAGATATAAAACCAGCGAGATATCGAATTTGTCGGATATGCCCATGAATTCGGCGCGATCTCGACCGGTTTGAGATGCAGCGATCTTTTTGCAAAGACAATGATCTTCAGTTCCTCAGCGATCGATGCGTATCCGGTCATTCTTTCGCGCACTTCACTTCCCTCGCGAAATATCTCGCGATCGGTGGAAATGAAAAGTAAACGGAGTTTTTTTGAGGAAGACATAACTAGTATATTTTAATGAAAATTGTAGAGACTGTGGAAATTATTAATTTAAAAAATAAAAATGAAAAATTAAAAACGACAATGTAAAATTAAAAATTATTGCTTAATTGAGTTTTGTGATATTTTTTCCTTTTTAATTTTCGTTTTTCCCTTTTCATTTTTACTTTTTAATTTATGATCTTCGTCAGCCCATCAACGGCTCGTTTGACATTGAACGTCCCCGCCTTATCTTTCGCGCTCTTCGCAAGATCTTCAGCGTACTTTTTCTCTTTCAACAGGAGCGTGATGACTGAAATGAAAGCTCGAGTATCATCGTAGGTGACGAGAACGCCGTCTTTTCCGGTCTCTATCATTTCCGGATTCCCTCCGACCGTAGTAGTTACCACGGGGGTACCGAGAGACATTGCTTCGAGCAGCTGATGAGAAAACCCTTCGTAAAACGTATTGAGTACGAATAGGTCGGACGCTTTGAGATATCGAAGAAGTTTTTCTTTTGGCAGGATGCCGAGAAAAATAACTTTATCTTCCAGATCAAGCAAATGAACAGTTTGTAAGAGCTTTTCTTTGTCGGGTCCATCGCCCGCGATCAGTAATTTCATGTCCGGCGTATCTTCGACTATCGCGGAAAAAGCGCGGATGAGCGTCTCAAAACCTTTCCAAGGCACCAATCTTCCTGCTGAAAGAATGATGTGTCCGTAGAGAAAAAGTTCTCTGCGTATTTCTTCTTTTGATTCTGAAATTATGATCGGTGAAAAGGCATTGTAGACGGGATAGATCTTTTCTTTTTTGATCCCCCAATTCGATACGATACTGCGAAGATACTCGCTCGGGACGACGATCTGCGCCGCCATACGCGCAGCAAACGTCTGCCCGAATTTCAAAATGGGGATAGGAAAAGAATATGATCTTGATGAAGAAAAAACGTCCAAGGGGTCGGAAATGTTCCATCTTTGCACGGCCGTTTCCCATGCACGATCGCCCGCGATGCGCAACATAAATTTCTTTCCGCGCAATTTTGCCGCGAACCCCGACGGAATTCCAACTCCGAGCGGATCAAGCGCGTAGACAATATCTGACGAGCCGGCACGCTTAAAAACTTTCCAAAAAAAGGCGAAGTGGCGGATGATATAAGGAAGATGTTTTACCTCGCCGAAACGAATTATCTCAATATCAAATTGCTCTTTCGGGAGATATTGTTCCAAAAATTTGACATACGTCGCCGGACCGCCTATTTCGGGAGGATATAAAGGGGTCGCAATAAGTAATTTTGTTTTTTTTAAATTTTGTTTTTCCACTTAAATACATTTACAATAATTTACAATTTTTGATTTCGTCGCCGGACGGGAGTTGTACTCTCGTCCGAAACATTTGTACCTCTTTAGAACATCGTTTTTAAATCAACTTTGGTTAGAAATTCCAAACGTTCCGGACGGGGTTATAAACCCCGTCCGGCGTACTTTATTGTTTCGGAAATCGATCGTCATCTTCATCCACCTTCAAAATTCCCCGTAAAACATCTTCGGGAATTTCCTTGGTTTGGCGCGGAGCAGAAGGCGGGGGCGTTTTTCGTTCTACCGCAGGTCGATCCTCTTTTGGCTGTTCTCTCTGCACAGGCGCGGCGGGTTTTGTCGGAACTGCCGTTTCAGCGATTTTTGGCGGATAGATCGACTGGAGGGCTTCCTTCAGCGTGTTGCGATTTGGTGTTTCCTCCGGAACTCCGCGAGTATCCCTGCGGAGCGAATTGAGCGAAATACTTGGCGTTCTTGGGAGTTGTGATGGGGTGGCATTCGATGATACCGGCGGCCTCGGCACACCCGCAAAAGTATTCCCTCCCGCTCTGCGATCTTGATCTGTTGCACGCCGATCATTATTGGGAACATACGTATTTCGAATATCCGTGGCGCGACGATCGGTCGGCGGATTCATCCGAGGAGAAAATGTCTGTCTTCCGAGCGGCACAGCCTGGGGTACCGGAACGGCGGTTTGCTCGCGATATTGCCCTTGAACAGGTGCGCGAAATGCGCCCTGGCCTTCCGGACGGCGATCAGCCGAAGGAGAGCGCGGAACAAAATCTCCGGACCGATTCGGTGCAGGAGTAAATGAGGACGGAGAGCCACCGCCCATCGGTGCGACGGGAGTTGGTTTTTTCTCAGCAAAGCTCATTTGGTGCCAATCAAGGATCTCTTTTTCCACTTCCTCTCTGGGTTTGGCGAACATGTGGCGGGAATTATCCAAGATCTCTTCTTTGAACGTCTTGCCTTCTTTATGGATCGGAGGCAGAGCTACGGCAGAGAATGGCCGCGAACCGACTCCGTCGATCATAAGCCGCAGGTATAACTGATATTTGTCCAAATTGACGATGTCTTCGGCAGAGAACGCCGGCAAAAATTCTTTTTCCAAAACATCGGCATCGTACGAACCGACGCGGAAGGTGATCATTGTTCCGACGTTGCCGAATACGGCCGCGCGGACTTCTTCCGGCATCTGTTCGATATACTGATGTGCGATCGTAAGATTCAGTTTATATTTTCTCGCCTCAGAAAGAATGTCCGCAAAAGATTCATTCGCAAAAGACTGGAACTCGTCGACAAAGAAATAAAAGTTCGGGAGCTCTTTCAATTCGGAAGCGGTCGCATCCGCGCGTGACATGGCCGCGAGGTAAATTTTCGTGATGAGCATGCTTCCGAGAAGCGAAGTGTTCTGATCTCCCACTTTTCCTTTGGAAAGATTCATGATGAGGATCTTTCTGTTATCCATGACATCGCGAATATCAAAAGTGGATTTGGATTGGCCGATGATATTTCTGATCAGAGGATTTGAAACGAACTGACCGACTTTGTTTTGAATGGCGGGCGTGGCTTCTTGAGTATAGCGATCGCCGTATTTTGCATATTCGTCGACCCAGAATGATTTTATGGACGGATCCGTGATATTATCAACGACTTTTTTTCGATAATCTTTATCGGAATACATGCGATTCACGCCGAGCAGCGTCGCGCCGGGAAACTCGAGAAGCGCAAGCAACGTATTGCCCAAAATATATTCCATTCTCGCCGACCATGCGTCGACCCAGATCTTTTTGAACGCGCTCATAAGACCGCTCGCCACAAGATGGCGTTTGTCTTTCCCGACATCCTCCATAATGTTGAACGCTACGGGATAATCGGTATCGAATGGCGCAAAGTAAATAACATCTTTAATGCGATGCTCCGGCACATAATCAAGCAAAAGTTCCGCCGTTCCGCCGTGAGGGTCGATAAAGGCGCAGCCGTTCCCATTCTGAATATCTTGGACGGCCATATTCTCAAGCAGGGTGGATTTTCCCATTCCCGTCTTTCCGATAACATACACGTGGCGCGTCCGATCGCTCGCCTTAATCCCGAATTGTGTCATTTTATTTCGGAAATCAGCCTTCCCAAAATACGTTATTTTATTTTGCTCATCCATGTTTTTTACAATACCATATTTTTTGGCATTTGAAAAAGAATAACAGACGTTAATAGAGAATAGAAAATAGAAAATTGATTAACGATCCATGAATAACAAAACCGCCTCGACCAAAGTCAAGGCGGTTAAAAAACTTTTAATGGCTCTCTCGAATTAACGCGGAAGCAATAACCAACGCAATAATGCTTGAACCATACAATACAAATGCTGAAGGAACGATAGTACCGCCCCCCAAAATTATGCAAAACAATGCCATAAACGAAAGGACGCTAGATAATACAAATAAAACAACTGACGTCATTTTTTTTCGGACAATTCTCATTTTATTTCCTCATTTTAAAAAACAAATGTTCTTTGCAGAAGCAAATCCGTTCGGAGTATACCATACATGAATAAGTTCTGTCAAGCGTAGCACCAATATAAAAGCTAAACATACTTGTGCTTTTCTTCGTCGCCGGAATACAATTTCAGCATGGTAATATCATCGCCAATTAACCTATTCACTTTTGTTGTCATTCCAGCCCGCGAGATGGAATCCACGTCCGTCATTAATCCCCGTGGATCCCGGGTCCCGGCCCGGGATGACGAATGGGAATGATTAGTTAGAGATGGTATATATACGTGTCACAAAAAAGAAGACGTTGCCGTCCCCTTTTTGCTTTTTTCTTATTGCTTTATTACACTCCTCGGACCTTCTGTTTAACCTTATCGATAATACTCGCAATATCCCAGTCGGCTTTCACGAGATAATCACTCACTCCTTTCTTGGAAGCGTACGCTATCTTTTCCGTATCGCTTAGGTTCGTCAGCATCATAACGTTCGCGGTCTTTCCCCACTCATCCTCTCGAAGTTTTTCAAGCATAGTGATCCCATCCATTCTCGGCATGACAACGTCAACCAGCATAAGGTCGGGGTGTTCCCTGAGAGCCGTTTCAAGACCGATCACTCCGTCCTCCGCCTCTAAAGCCATAAATCCCTCTGATTTCAGATTGTCGAGAATTACGCGCCGCAATACTCGGTCGTCCTCGATTACCAACACTTTTTTGTCGCTGTAGTGATTCATAAATATATTATAACTAATTTTGAATTTTATGCCAAGTCTTTGGCGCCGGATAATGCCGTCATTCCGGAAAGCGGCATCGTAACATAGAATGTTGTTCCCTTATTTTCCACTGAATCGAACCAGATCTTTCCCCCTCCTTTTTCAACAACCGCTTTTA
>JALNYN010000015.1 GCA_023229825.1 Minisyncoccota bacterium | reverse complement strand
TGCGGAAAGCCATTCCTTCAAACTCTCCTTAAAAACTTTGTCTCTTGTGTCCATAGTCATGAGACTACGGTAACCGAATTATGGACTATCCGATAATTTTCGGTAACATTTTCTTTGGCCTATAACGTTCTACTGAATTCTTTTGCCATTTGTGCTATCATAAAAGATAAGCCTAGATCACAACTTCATGAAAAAATATCTTTCATTTACTCTGCTTATTGCCATTTTCTCTTTCGTCTTTCCTCCGATTTTTCCTTTGCGTGCGGAATCGGCCTGCGATGCCGGAGCGAGGATCAGCCCTGAAGACAAGGCGCAGCTTCAGCTTGCTCTTGATGCCTGTAATAAAGAAATTGAAGCGCAGGACAAATTGTTGAAAAACACCACTCAACAGAAGGTAGGAATACAAAGAGACCTCAATGCCTTGGCCGCTCAGATCAACAAGGCATTGCTCTCCATCAAAGCGAGCGATATTGCCATCAAAGGATTAAAGGATGACATCGTCAATAAAACGCTCACCATCAATGAACTCTCAGAAAAAATTGACCGGGAAAAAGAATCCATTTCCCAGTTATTGCGCAAGACCAATGAGATCGATCAGTCGTCGATGGTAGAAGTGGTGCTGTCGCAAAAAAATCTTTCAGAGTTTTTTCTCGATATCGATTCATTCAATTCTATAAAAAATTCTCTTCGCGATTCCCTCAATTCCATCGCCGAGGCAAAAACGCTCAAAGAAAAAGAGAAAGGCATACTGGAAGAAAAAGAGAGCAAAGAGGCTGATGCCAAGGCGGAAAAAGAGGTGCAAAAACGGGCGGTTCAAAAAAGCGAAGCGGAAAAAGCAAAACTGCTTTCGATCACAAAAAACACTGAAAAAGAATACGCGAAGATCCTAGCGGACAAAAAAGCGCTTTCGGCAAAGATACGCGCGGCGCTCTTCGAGCTTCGCGATTCGAACGGAATTCAATTCGGACAAGCATACGATTATGCCGTCAGGGTGAGCCAAAAGACCGGTGTTAGGCCCGCATTCCTTCTTGCAATATTCAGCCAAGAGTCGAGCTACGGAAAAAATGTCGGAGCTTGTTATCTGAAGGATCCTGCGACCGGCGCCGGCGTCGGAATGAATACCGGTACGCCATTTGCGAAAGTTATGAAACCCGACAGGGATGTCGAGCCATTCCTACAGATCACCAGCGAGCTCGGGCGCGATCCGTACAAAACAAGGGTGTCATGTCCTCAATCGATCGGCTGGGGCGGCGCCATGGGTCCGGCGCAGTTTATTCCATCCACTTGGATGGGCGTCCGCGGTACCATCGCTTCGTATCTTGGAATTTCGATGGCCGATCCGTGGGCGCCGCTTGATGCGTTTATGGCCGCGGGGATCTACCTGCGAGACCTCGGAGCCGCCGCCGGAGGCTACACCGCCGAGAGAAACGCCGCATGCCGATATTTTTCGGGAAGCAAATGCAGCGCCTCCACTTTTGCCGCCGGATATGGCGACTCGGTTATCTCAAAGGCAACAAGCATCCAGGAAAATCAGATCGATAAACTATAAATACCAATATACGAATTTATGCCAATATACGAATGAATACGAATACGGACGGTTACGATCGTTCGTTGTCGTATTCGTTGCCATTTGTATATTGGTACAAATTCGTATATTGGTATAGCGGGATTTGCAATAAATTGAGTTTTACGCTATAGTACATCATTATGAAGAAAGCAATTCATCCTACATATTATCCGGATGCCAAGGCTACCTGCGTATGCGGAGCTTCTTTTGCCGTTGGTTCCACTCAAAAAGAGATGCATCTCGAAATTTGCAGCCAATGCCATCCTTTTTATACGGGCAATGCCAAGATGATGGACACCGCCGGACGCGTGGAGAAATTCAAAGCGCGAAAAGCAGCCGCCGCTCCGAAGAAAGGAAAGTAGCGTATTTTGTGAAAGGCGCCAAGGAAACGAGGCGTTTTTTCTGTGGCACAAAATACCGATACTAATATACGAATGGGTACCAATATACGAATGAATACGAATACGGAATACAACCGTCGGCGTCATTCGTTGCCATTCGTATATTGGTACCCATTCGTATATTGGTATCTTTATTGTAAAATTTATGTAACAAACTATGATGAGCTTAGACGATTTTAAAAAAGATCATAAAACCAAATTCCTCGCCGAAGAATATGAACGCCTTCTGAAAGAAGAAACGGATCTTCGCGCGCTTACGGAAAGTGATCCCGATATGAAGACGCTTGCGGAAGAAGACTTGAAAATGCTTGAGAAACGGAAAAGCGATGCTTGGGAGCAGATGGAAAATATTCTCTCTCCGAAAGACGAAGACGACGGAAACGGTCCGTCGGATCTCATCATGGAAATTCGCGCCGGAGCCGGAGGAGAAGAAGCGGCGCTTTTTGCTGCCGACCTGGCGGTTATGTATCAGGGATATGCCGTTTCGAAAGGCTGGTCGTTTCGAAAGATCGATGAATCGGTTTCTGAGCACGGCGGATACAAAGAGGGCGTGTTTGAAATAAAAGGCGATGGCGTGTGGAAAGAACTTCAGTATGAAATGGGAGTGCATCGCGTACAGAGAATTCCCGATACGGAAAAGAACGGCCGCATCCATACCAGTACCGCATCGGTCGCCGTGATGCCTGTTTTTAAGAAGACGACCATCGAGATAAATCCCGCCGATATTGAAATGGAATACACTCACTCGGGCGGAGCGGGCGGACAGAACGTGAATAAGGTTGAAACCGCTGTGCGTTTGATCTACAAACCGACCGGTCTTGCCATACGCTGCCAAAGCGAACGAAGCCAGCTTCAAAACCGTGAAAAAGCGATGCTGCTTCTTGTTTCCAAATTGCAGGCCTTGAAAGACGAAGAAGAAAGCAAAAAATACGCGGCGGATAGAAAAAATCAGATTGGTACCGGCGATCGTTCGGAAAAAATCAGAACGTACAATACTCTCCAAGACCGCGTGACGGATCATCGCATCAAACAATCATGGCATAACTTGGAAAAAATTTTGGCGGGCAATATCGGCCCGATCATTCAATCTCTGAAAGAGGTGAGCGAGGGCGGAGAAGTGGGGACGGAAGACGAAGAATAAAAAAAGTTTTTAGTTTTTAGTTTTCAGTTTTTAGACAACGAACGAGCGTTTGAGTAATGAGCGGAAACAAGGACTTCCCTTAAGGAGGAGCCGGTGAGGCGACGGGGAAAGGGGAGTCCTTGGTGTAGCGGCTCTGGTTTATCGCACTTATCAAAAAAACCCCCGAACTCGCATGAGTTCCGGGTTTGCGGATCAACCGCGGAAATTGTTGATGGTCTGAATAAATGAGAATATTGTTTCAAATGAATAGTGTCCATTGTCGGCAAATAAACCTGAAACACTATGCCTTAAAATCATTTTTACTCACTCTTCCTGCTTTTCATAGCATAAACTTTGCTGTTTGTCCAGATTTGTGCCATGGTCAAGCGAAAAGTGTGTAAATGTTGCATAATTATAACTTCTTTGGTAGGATAAATAGCACTGATCAATTAAAAACAGTAATAATAGATAAAAATAAAGATATGGATATTCTCGACGAAATGTTTAAAGCGGGCGTACACTTCGGTTATTCACGCTCAAGCCGCCATCCTTCGATGAAGCCGGTTATTTACGGTACGAAGAATCGTGTTGATATTATCAATCTGGAACTGACTCAAGAACACTTGGCGAAAGTGAAGGAGGTTCTGAAAGGGCTTTCTTTGGGTGGAAAAAAGGTATTGTTCGTCGGGACAAAAAGCGAAGCGAAGGTTGCCACGAGAGCGGCTGCCGATGCGCTCAATATGCCGTACGTTGTCGAACGCTGGGTCGGAGGAATTTTCACTAACTTCCCGGAGATCAAAAAACGAATTGCGAGGATGAAGGACCTGGCCAGCAAAAAAGAAAAAGGAGAGCTCGATGTTTACACAAAAAAGGAACGCCTCATTCTGCAGTGGGAAGAAGACCGGCTTGAGAAACTTTTTGGCGGACTTGCCGATATGACAGAACGTCCGGCCGCGCTGATTGTGATCGATCCGAAAAAAGAAAAGAATGCCATTGCTGAAGCGAAGAAGGTCGGCGTACCGGTTATTGCTCTTATGAACACAGACTGCGATTACACCGACGCCATTTATCCGATCCCCGGAAACGACAGCTCTACAAAAAGCATCGAACTCGTCCTCAATCAACTTGTCGAAGCGTACAGAAACAAGTAAAATAGAGAATAGAGAATCGAAAATAGAAAATAGAATTACGGAGAAACTTTTCGTTACTTTTTTCTTATTAATAATCTCACTCAATTTTTATTATGATAACCACAGAACAAATTCGGGAGCTTCGCGATGTTACCGGCGTGCCGGTCGTACAATGCAAAAAAGCTCTTGAAGAATCGAACGGCGACATGGAAAAGGCTATCCTCCTGCTTCGAAAGATCAGCGGAGATGTCGCATCCAAAAAGGCTGAGAGAAATCTCGGGTCGGGAACCGTTGCTTCGTATGTTCACAGCAATCACGGAGTCGGTTCAATGGTAATACTGTCCTGCGAAACGGATTTTGTCGCAAAGAACGAAGAATTCATGAAGTTGGCGTACAACATCGCCATGCATGTTGCGGCAACTAATCCCACGTATCTCAAAAGAGAGGATGTGCCAAAGGAGGAGATGGCGCTTGTTACCGATACTCTCACGGAGGAAATTCCGAAGGATAAACCTGCCGAGATGCAGGCGAAGATCCTTGAAGGAAAGATAAATGATTACCTGAAAACCAAAGTTTTGCTTGAACAGCCGTATATTAAAGATGAAACTGTGACGATCTTGGACCTCACAAAAGGAGCCGTACAGAAATTCGGAGAGAGAACAGAAGTTGCGAAGTTCGTTCGTTTCAGCGTAGCGCGGTAGTCGACGTATAAGGGGTTAGTATCAGGAAAAAGGCCGACGGTCACTTAGCGGTCCTTTCCCATATACGTGCACCATATACTTAACAACTATGTTTATTTTAACTTCAATTTTTGTCGTTTCGCTCATTATGCTTTCCTCAATGATCGGCTTTCGATTATGGGAATTGAAAAATGGGAAAATACCGTTTCCCGATGGTGAAGGGATTTCACGACAGCTCCATGTTTTTACGGAATGGGAGAAAAAAGCATGGGAAGAAAGCCGACAATGGAGTATGCGTTTTCTGTCGCTTTTCCTTCGCTTGGTGATCATTGTGATCGATAAAATGAGAAAGTGGATGCGGCACACTGTTTCCAGTATGGAAGAAGCGTTAGTAAAGAAAAATCCCGAAAAAGATCTGCAGGGAACATCATCATTTTTTCTTAAGGATATAGCGGAACATAAGAAAAAGATCAGAGCACGATTTAATAAAGGAGAAAAAACAGGAGTGTAGTTTCGTTTTTAACTTTACTTATGAACAACGCAAGCGCCTGCACTGCGTAGCTTGTAGCAAAGCGGAGAGCGAAGCAGTGCCACTTTAGCTCAGTTGGTAGAGCAACGGTTTTGTAAACCGTAGGTCCTCGGTTCAAACCCGAGAAGTGGCTCAAGAAAAATCCCCTGTAGGGGATTTTTTAGTCGGGCCTACAAGGTTAGTCCTTGTACAAGGACTAACCTTGTAGAAATTGAAATTTTATAAAAAAATAAGTAACAACAAAATATTATAATGTCAAATGCATGCTTGCAATAGTATTAAACATGTGTTATTCTATTTTCAGTCGTACATTGACGACCAGACTCCGTCTTTCGAGATGATCGACGGGACTCCTTTTGTCACCGGTGAGATATCGGGGCAACCAATCGTCGCGAGATGCGGCGAGGAGCAATAAAGTGAATAAAAAAGCTAATACAAAATCGGATGTAAAACTCATAGGCGTTTCCGATGGAAAACTTAGAGCATATCTCCATGAATATTCGTTTCTTAAAGACTATCTACCAGCCGTCGTAATTGATTTAAAGACAAGCCGTGTAAATGAAAATCTTTTATTAAGAAAAACCGGCACGGTTCGCGAACGAATCATATTCATCAATAGCTTCGGTTTTTATGTAGGCGAGGTCGGAGTTAAACACTTCCCAGCTTCAAAACGGACGTGGAAAAACTGGTTCCCAAAACCATCCTACGATGTTGAAATAGAGCATGAAGCGGTCTATCAGGCGGTGCTCAGGTTGGAAAAAGAAAACGAGAAAGAACTTTTCTCTCATCACCCGGCTCTTATGGTAAATTACATTGTGACTATATTCGGGGGAAAAGTAACGGTATATAAACCGCCTAAATTGGATGAATGGGAGATGTATAAATCGCCCGATCCACCATCACCACAAGACAAATTGCTCTTCATGGCGGAAATTGCGCGGATCCGACAAAATGAAAAAGAAAATGTTCTTGATAAAGATGATGAATTCGAAAAAGAGGTAGCCGGAATTAGATCGGCATAACGTATTTTCCCCGGCGATCCATTTTGGACCGTCGGGGATTTTTTCATAAAAAACACTTGGAATTTGTCTGTTTTTTTGCCATAATTGACTGATGGACAACAATAATGAAAAACAAGGGCATATTCACCTTATGCCCCAAATGATAACGGAAATAGGACAGATATTTTCAAAGCTGGGTTTTGAGGTTGTGGAGGGTCCGGAGATGGAAACCGAATTCTATAATTTTGACGCACTGAACATCCCTGCCGATCATCCGGCGCGCGACATGTGGGATACCTTTTGGCTTAAGCCGAAAAACGCGGGCAAGCTCCTGCGGACGCATACGTCGCCTGTTCAGGTGCGCTATATGGAAACGCACAAACCGCCGTTCGCCATTATTGCGCCCGGGAAAGTTTTTCGCTATGAGGCGACCGACGCGACTCACGAAACGCAATTTTTTCAGGCGGAGGGTTTAATGGTCGGGAAGGATATTTCGCTCGCCAACATGAAATGGGTGCTATCCAAATTTTTCATGAAATTTTTCGGAAAACAGATCGACATCCGTTTCCGTCCGAGCTTTTTTCCTTTCGTCGAACCGGGGGTTGAGATAGATATGTCGTGTTTCAAGTGCGAGGGAAAAGGATGCAACATCTGCAAACAAACCGGCT
Source organism: Minisyncoccota bacterium (assembly GCA_023229825.1). GTDB lineage: Bacteria > Patescibacteriota > Minisyncoccia > Phycocordibacterales > CAIJYI01 > CAIJYI01. The sequence goes on along the minus strand of JALNYN010000015.1, from coordinate 22,095 downwards.
GGATAGAGATCATGGGCGCAGGAATGGTGCATCCGAAAGTGCTGGAGAGCGGTGGCATAAATCCGAATGAATGGCAGGGGTTCGCGTTCGGAGTTGGAATTGAAAGACTCACAATGCTTCGATACGGAATTGATGATGTAAGACTTTTTTATTCGGGGGATCTGAGATTTGTGAATCAGTTTTAACTACTTCGTCCGCCGGACGGAGGTTGTACCTCCGTTCATGATGTTTGGGATATTAAACAAAAGTTAGTTTTAAAACAGAATTCAAAATAAAGCACAAACGTTTCGGACAGGGGTACAACCCCAGTCCGGCGACGGAAAAATTTTACATGGAACAACAACCGGAAAAAATAAAAAAAGTTGAACGACTGAATGAAATGCCGGAAGAATGGCAGAATTTGCGTGCAAGAATTTTGGAATATTTTGAAAACAAAACAGATGGATTGGATATCGAGAGAGTGAATGAGTTTGTTACTTCGGAAGGGTTATCTTCCACGGATATCTTATTTATCGATTTTGAAGATATACGGCGACTATCAGAAATACTTCGTCCATATGGTTTGGCTGATCAATTTAGCCGTTCAACGAGTGGAGTACGTATTCCCGAATTAAACTTAGCTATTGTGGCTAGGAATCCAGATAAAGAGCAATTGAATGGTCAAATTTATACCGAAGGGGTTGCTGTTCACGAAAGCGCTCATGGCTCTCACAAGGGTTCTTTTGTGGAATATGGATGCGAAACGTACGTACCTCGTCTCGGCTTTGCGCTTCAAAGAAGTCTCGACGATAGAAGCGTGCCGTATTCTGGAATTTTTTTAGAGGAAGGATTTGCGGAAATTATGAAAGGAGAATATCTGGAGAAATATATGTCAGGAAAAGAAAAAGATAGGTTGCTCGAAGTTTTGGGGCTTCCTGAAAAAACTCCGTTGTCCCGTGAAGTGACGGTTTCATTTCAGTCAAAGTCAGGAGAAGTCGTTGAAACAGTAATGCCCATTAAATATCTTTATATCAAATCGGAAAATGGTGTTGATTGTTCGGCATCGGCGCCGGCGGCATCCGCACTGGAAATTGCATGGAAAAAATATCCGGAATTGCGAACCGCAATGATAGAATCTCGTGGTGATGAAAGCAAATTGAAAGAGATACCGAAAATTTTTGAAAGAATTTCACCCGGTCTATATTCAAAACTCCAAAAGATTTTTAAAGCTGACTCGTATCATTTTTCTTTGGGTTCAAATATTATTGCTGCCAAAATAAAAGAGTAACTATTTTAATTATGAAAATATCACACGCTTGGCTTTCCGAATATTTTAAAAAACCGCTGCCTCCTGCGGAGCAATTGGCGGATATCATTACCTTTCATGCTTTTGAAGTGGAAGGGATCGAGAAAACCGAGAACGGACCGGTGATCGATATCGCAATCTTGCCGAACCGATCGCATGATTGTCTTTCTTATGCGGGAATGGCGGAGGAGATAGGAACGATCCTTGGAAAGAAAGTGATGCCGCGGAAATTAAAAAAACCGAAAAAAGGGAATACTCGAAAATTGATCATCACGCTGGAAGATGAAAAATTATGCCGCCGGTATACCGGACAGTTCGCGGAAGACATCGCCGTCGGACCCTCTCCAGAATACCTGAAAAAACATCTTGAATCCGTAGGACAGCGATCCATCAATAATGTCGTGGATATCATGAATTTTGTGATGTTTGAAACCGGACAGCCTCTCCATGCTTTTGATGCCGACAAATTGACCTCCACTACGAATTCAGCGCATCTCATTGTGCGAAAAGCAAAGGAAGGAGAACTTTTGCGGACTTTGGACGGAAAAGACATTGCGCTTAACGAAAATATCTTGGTGATCGCCGACGATCAAGACCCGATCGCCATCGCGGGTATCAAAGGCGGAAAAAAAGCTGAAGTAAACGGCGACACAAAAAATATCATTATCGAATCCGCTAATTTTTCCCCGAGTAACATTCGTAAGACTTCGCGATCGATCGGCATTCGTACCGACGCGTCCATTCGTTTTGAAAACGAGATCACGCCGGAAAAGACAAAATTTGCGATCGAATACGCCGTTTCTCTTTTGGGAGAACACGCGGCCGGTCCGAACTTTCATGCCGGAAAGATCATCGATTCCTATCCCCGCGCAATGAATCCGTTCAAAGTCGGCATCTCTGTTTCCGAACTGAACAAAATTCTTGGCACTTCATTTACAGAAGCAAAAGCGGAGAGCATCCTCAAAAAATTTCATTTTGATCACAAGATCGTTCTGCCGCGCGAAGAGATCGAGAAGAACGCGATTACCCTTGCCGGCGCGCCCTATGTTCGAGGCGCCAGTATTTCCTATGATGCGCCGAAAGCTTTCGATTGCTCATCCTTTGTCGGCTATCTCTATGCGCAAGCCGGATTTTCTCTCCCGCGCATCTCGGCGGATATGTTTGTTTTTGTGCCGAAAGTTTCGGAGAGCGAGGCAAAGCAGGGAGATATTATTTTTTCAAACACGGGAGAAGGAAATATTTTTTACGAAACGGCCGAATTTCTGAAGGGTACGAAAATTCCGGAGGGTATTGATCACTGCGGAATATTTCTCGGCGACGGAAAGGTTATTCACGCGACAAAAGGAAAAGGAGTGGTGATAGAAGATCTCAGCGGTAATGAAAAATTTAAAACGGTCGTCGGTTATGGAAGGCTTGCCGGGATGGACGAAGATCGATTCGTGGTCACTATACCCGCAGAACGGATCGACCTGCGCAGAAAAGAGGATCTGGCGGAAGAAATAGGCCGCGTGTACGGCTACGAAAAAGTTGTTTCCGAAAAACCGGTCATGGAAGGTTTTACTCCCGAAATGAATAAAACGCTGTATTACGGCGATGTGATCAGAGGCATGCTCACAAAAGAAGGATTCTCGGAGATCTCCACATACGCATTCACGGAAAAAGGCGAAATTGAAGTGGAAAACCCCATCGCGAGCGACAAAAAATATCTCCGTAATACGCTTACCGGAAACATGGAAAAAGCGCTTGAACTCAATGTGCGCAATGCGCCGCTGCTTGGTCTTTCGCAGATAAAATTATTTGAAATAGGAAAAGTGTTTGCGGGAGAGAAGGAATATATATCTCTCTGCCTTGGCGTTGATCTGTATGGGAAAATAAAAAATAAAGAAGACGAAATAAAAAATATCCTTTTTAGTGCGGAGGAAAAACTTGCCGATGCTCTCGGTACGACCATGCTCGGAAAGACATGGAACTCGTCGATCATACATTTTGATCTGGAAACCATCCTTGGTAAATTGAAAGACCTCTCTGTCTCTGAGAAGGCTGCACATGGCGCGCCCGCATCTTCGGATCATGCGGAAAAGAGGTATGAAAAAATTTCCATCTATCCGTTCATGCTGCGCGATATCGCCGTTTTTGTACCGGAAGGAGTAGAGGAAGAAGACGTTTCGCTCACAATAAAGACCGAAGCGACCGATCTCTTGGTCCGTGCGACGCGCTTCGACGTATTCACCAAGACATTTGAAGACGGAACGAAAAAAACGTCCTACGCATTCCGGCTCGTTTTTCAGTCGCAAGAAAAAACATTGTCTGACGAAGAGATCAACGCGATAATGGACAAAATTACGGCAAAGCTGAATGAGAGGGAGGAGTGGAAGGTGCGATAACACTCTAAGCTTTTAGCTGTTAGGTTTTAGGTGTTAGCTTAACGACGGAAACCTGAAACCTAACACCTAAAACCTAAAAACTGTTTTATGCGCGTACTTCTCAACATTCCTCACTACTCCCAACACTTAAACGTCAGCGAGTACTGGCGGCCGCGTTCTTGTGCTCTTGCGTCCGCAAAAATGGTCCTTGATGCGGGGCGGAAAAACTCGCCCATGTTGAACGACCTTATTTTGGAATGCGAAGATCAGTACGGGTATGATCCGAACAGGGGATGGACACATGTAGCTATTGCCGGGATTCTGGAAAAGTACGGCATTCGATCAGAAAGAAAAGAATACAAAGGAACGGACGAACTTTTTGAAAATGGCGTTCGGGATATTATTTCTTCGCTCGAAAACGGAGATCCGGTCATGATCTCAACGATCAAAAAATGGGAAGAGGAAAAGAAATTTCACATGGTGCTTTTTGTCGGCATGGAAAAGGAAGGCGATGGTTCGACTCTGCTCACCACAGGTGAAATTTCTGGATTTTATTACCATGACCCCGACGTGGAAGACGGCGGACTCGGAGAAAACCTGTTCGTTTCTTTCGATCGATTTAAGAAATATTGGAGAAGAATGGCTATCTTTCCTCATATAGATACTAATATACAAATGAACGAATGATACGAATGGCTACGAATGATACCGACGACCGTCCGTATTCGTATTCATTCGTATCATTCGCATAAATTCGTATATTGGTATCTCTATTATTCGTAACTGTGGAAAACTTCTTATTATCTTTTTCTCGGTTGGTGTATAATATCCGTATAAAGAAAAATATTATGTGCGACCAACCACACCTTGTTTTTGACCTCAGAGAAATAGATGACCCGAGCGAGCTTTCTCACTCGGAGCTTATCGAACGTCAGCTTGCCGAAATACTCGGGGAGGATAACCGTCGCTATGCGCAGGATGCTCTCGGAAGGGAAGCAAGCATTGGAGACCTGATCGTACACTATTGCAAGAACGGCGGTCCGCAAGACTTTCAAAGACGCCACGGCAGGCAGACTTGCATTGTGAGCATTGATTATCTGGATCAATAAAAAAATAAACCTTGTTTCCGTCATACGGAAGACAAGGTTTTTTCTATACAAAGTTTGGAATTGCCAACGAAAGATTTTTTATTTTTTCCGCTTTGGAAGAGGAAGCAGTTTATAACCCGCTTTTTTCAATTCGTTTTTATTTACAAAAACGGGAAATAGATTCGGGTAGCGCCCATTCTCGTTTCCATTTTTATCATAAGAAACTATTCCGGCTCGTTTGGTGATCATGGCAATATTTTCAAAGTCCCGGAAATTGGCATAGGTGTAAAGGATTTCATCTTTTTCTTCTTCTGCGCCCGGATGGGGTCTGTATCTAAAACTGAGGTTTTTGCGTTTTACCATTTTCTTCTCCTTTTTTCTGTTTTTCTGTTTGTATGTATCCGAGTGAGATAATATTACAAAAAACGACTCGCGTCAACTCCGATAGAAATGAGATAATGCGTTGCGAAAATAGGCGGCATTTGATCAGTTAAATGGTGAGCCATTATTTAGTGTGAACACAATTCTCTAACGTGGTCAAGTACCTTTCTTTCGGTAATTTTGGTATAATAATGAGGTATAAAAAAGCGTAAAAAGAGGGCTTAAATACGAGCTCCTATATTCATTCACATGTCAAAAAAAGAAGAAGAAAATAAAGCGTCTTCGGCATATAGTGCGAAAGATATTTCCGTTTTGGAGGGTCTTGAGCCCGTCCGCCGCCGACCCGGAATGTATATCGGCTCCACCGGCGTCGAAGGACTTCATCATCTCATCTGGGAAATTTTCGATAACTCTCGCGACGAAGCGATGGGTGGTTTTTGCAATGACATTGAAGTGGCGCTTATGCCGAATAATCGCATACGCGTCGTCGACAACGGACGAGGCATTCCCGTTGACATTCATCCCAAAACAAAAGTTTCCGCTCTTGAAACCATCATCACGACGCTTCACGCAGGAGGAAAGTTCGGCGACGGCGGCTATCAGGTTTCCGGCGGTTTGCATGGCGTCGGTTCTTCCGTGGTAAACGCGCTTTCCACGTATATGTACGTCATGGTGCATAAAGAGGGCGGGATCCATTTTCAGGAGTACTCCAAGGGAAAAAGAAAAGCGCCGGTCAAGAAGATCGGCAAGACCGATCTGCATGGAACGATCGTTGCGTTTGAAGCTGATCCGGAAATTTTCAGTGAAATAAAATTCAGTCTTCCTCAGATCGTTTCGCACTTGCGGCAGCAGGCATACCTTATTCGGGCTCTTCGGGTGACGATCCTTGATGCGCGCGAGTATAAAGGAAAGATCGCCGATCAGGAAGTTTTTTATCTGCGGGAGCTCGGGATGGAAGTTCCTTCCTCGACTTATTACTTTGAGGGCGGGTTGGTTTCTTTGGTAAAATTCTATAATGAGATCCAAAAGCCGGTCCACAAAAATATTTTTTATTGCAACAAAGAATCCGACAAGGTCGGGGTGGAGATCGCGCTCCAGTACGTCGACGATATTTCTTCGCGAGAACTCGCCTTTGCGAACAATACGCACACGCCTGAAGGAGGAATGCACGTCACCGGTTTCCGCACGGCTCTTACCCGCGCTCTCAATGATTACGCGAAGAAAAATAATCTGGTGAAAGATGGGGACGATGCTTTCACGGGAGATGATGTGCGCGAAGGTTTAACGGTCGCCATTTCCGTGAAATTGCGAGAGATCCAATTCGAGGGGCAAACAAAATCCAAGCTCGGTTCAGTAGAAGCCCGCGGCGCTGTCGACAAAGTCTTCTCAGAAGCATTCGGCATGTACTTGGAAGAACATCCCGATGATGGAAAGGGGATCGTGAATAAAGTGGTTATCGCCTTGCGCGCTCGCAAAGCCGCGAAAGCCGCGAAGGACAGCGTTCTTCGCAAGGGCGCGCTCGAAGGGCTGACGCTTCCCGGAAAGCTGGCGGACTGTCAATCGCACAGCGCCGAGGAGTCGGAGATATTTATCGTCGAGGGAGATTCCGCAGGCGGTTCGAGTAAACAGGGCCGCGACCGGCGAACGCAGGCGATACTTCCGCTTAAAGGAAAAATTTTAAACGTGGAACGCGCGCGTCTCGATAAAATGCTGGCATCCAAAGAAGTCAAATCTCTTGTCGTTGCGATGGGAACAGCGATCGGAGACACCTTCGATATTTCCAAACTTCGATATCATAAAGTCATCATCGCGACGGACGCCGACGTGGACGGGGCTCACATCCGGACGCTTTTACTGACGCTTTTTTATCGCTATTTCAAACCGCTCATCGAAGGGGGTTATATTTACATCGCGCAGCCGCCGCTTTATAAAATAAAGAAAGGAAAGGACATCACCTATGCGTATTCCGACGAAGAAAAGGTAAAAATTCTCGGCGGTGATGCGCCCGATATGGAAATAGATGAAGTACCGGAGGGTGAAGAGATCGAAGCTGAGGAAGATGAGGCCGGGGCCCCTGCTTCGCTAAAAGCTACGCAGGGCAAGAAAATTTCCATTCAGCGCTACAAAGGTCTCGGAGAAATGAACCCGGAAGAACTTTGGGAGACCACGATGGATCCGGCAAAACGCGTTTTGAAGCGAGTGCGGATCGAGGATGCTCAGGACGCCGATCGCGTGTTTGATGTGCTCATGGGTACCGATGTTCCGTCAAGAAAATCTTTCATTCAAAGCAACGCAAAATTGGCAAACATTGATATATAGCTTCATAAAAAAAATACTATTTTGTATAAAAATACGCTGACAGGGCGTATTTTTTTTGAAAACGACCATGTTGACATATTCGATTAAAAATGCTAATACTGATTTAGGTTACATAATTTGAACTTTGATAATAACACCTGAAGGAGGTGTAGAATGAGTGAAAAAAGAATAAGAAGAGTTGCTTGCGTTACTCACGAGATCGCCATGATGGGGATTGCTCCGAACGGAGTGGAGCTTCCTCAAATGTATTTGTACAGCGGAGGGTTGGGCACTCTCGAAGGAGCGGTTGCCAGAGCTGCGAAAAATCTAAATGTTCCATTGGTAATTTTTTCCAACTTGGCACGAAATGGTTATTATGATCAATATATCTACGATGGCGATGGAACTCACCATATGGGAATTAAGTTCATACGCCGGGATTATTCGGACATTTTGGAAGATACCGGTGTTACCATTGCCGTAGACATCTGCGGGAAGCCGAATTTTGTAAAAGTGTGGAAGATTCCCGGTCATGTATATGGTACGGTAGATGTGTATCTCCTTGATGCGGATATTGATGCGAACGGTGATGCTTGGGCGATCGAAAGGACCAATACGCGATATCTGTATGGCGGACCGATGAGCGAAGGCGGAAACTATGAGCGTAAAATTGCTCAAGATATGATTTTGGGCATTGGCGCTGTTAAGGCAGCTGAGGCTTTAGGTCTTGATATTGAAATATGGCATATGCAGGAGAGCCATACGGCGTTTACCGGACTGTATCTTCTTGAAAAAGAATTGTTTCCAGTTGCAGAACACTTGCTATATACTAATCATACACCTGATCAGGCGGGAAATTTCAAGTGCGGCATAGATATGCTCACAAAAATGTATCGCGGACTGCCTTATGATGTACTCAAACATCTTGGTCATGATCCTCTGTATCCGCTCGGTTTTAATTTCGGTGCGGCATGTCTTCGCTTGTCTCGACTGGCGAACGCGGTATCTAAAAAACACCTGGAAGTTACCAAAGCGATGTTTTCCTACGTGGAAGATAGCGCACCGATCATTTCGATCACTAACGGAAGTTTGCTACAGGATTATTTTCAACCGCCGATGTTCCGCAATGCTCGTACATGGGAAGAACTTCAACGCGCAAAAATGAACGGAAAAAGACAACTGAACGAGTTTCTTCGAGGATATTGCGGGAAGGAAATTGACATAAATATTCCAGTCGTCGTGTTTGGCCGTCGGTTTGCGCAATATAAACGCCCCGACTTGCTTCTGAAGTATTCTCGTGATTGGCTACTGAATCGCCTTGGAGCGAAACAGTTTCAACTCATTATTGCCGGTAAACCGCATCCTGACGACCACGATATGATCGCAGCGTGGACAAATTGGTTGCGTTTGGGGAAAGAGTACCAAAATCTCATCGTCGTGCCAAACTATGATATGCACATCTCAAAAATATTAAAGATGGGCTCGGACATGTGGTTGAACACGCCGAGAGTTGGCATGGAAGCATGCGGCACGTCAGGACAAAGCGCGGCCGCTGATGGGGCGATAAATATTTCTACGGTTGACGGCTGGATGTGCGAAGAAAACATTCGAAATTTCTTCGCGTTCGGAACGCAATTCCCGACCAACGACATGGATATGTATGATGCGAACGACGAGCGCAATGGCTTGATAGTCGCACTTGATAAAGCTCTTGCTTTGCACTATAGTAATCCCGAAGAATGGTTCAGAATGGCGCTTCGCGCAAAACAATCAGTCGAACAGCATTGGAATGCGGAACGCATGATGAAAGAGTACGTAGAAAGAATGTACACATTATAATGAATTTTGCGCATTGAGCGCAGACAGAGGGTGACCACGGTCACCCTCTTTTTTTATAAATTTTCATACATATCGCAAAAATCGGTTCTTCCGGAGTGGCATTAATCGAATATGGTTGTGACCAAAAAAAAGGGGGGGCACACCAACCGCAAATTCTAGCATATGCTAGAATTTGCGGTTGGTGTGGCATGCTTAGAGATAGTGAAAAAATCAATTTAGCTTGAAATATTTTTTCAGTTCTTTGTCATTTGATAAATGATCGACCGAAAAGATCTCCACAAATTTTCCGACGCCGAAATAATCGGCTACGAAGAGAATTTCTTTTTCACAGGGGTGAGGATAAGCCCATACGCTTTTTTGGTATTGATAAAAACCGAGCGCTTTCAGACGCCATCTCATCGCTTCTCTCGCTTTTCCATGGCCGAGAGGTATATCGAAAACGATAAAAGTCCATTTTCCTCCCCACTGTTTCGGCTCAGGTAATTGAACATCTTCAAAGAGTATTTTTTTAAAGTATTGTTCGCCTTTTTTTGTCAGCTTAATTCTTGGATTTTCCCCGTTTCTAAAAAACTCTTCTATGTATCCTCCTCTTTTTAAAGTATACGTAGCGTCCCATAGTTGTTTTTTGGAATAATATTTTGTTCGCTGGTAACTTCGTGCGGCGACAGTAAGTCCCGGAGCAAGAGCGCCAAGCGCAGCCGCACCGGAAAGGATAGCAAGCGCCAATACGACCTGAGTAGCATAAGATGCGGGAGTGCCCGAAGCAAGAAATTCTTCCGCGCGAAGTTTTAAAGATTTTTCCACGATCTTTTTCTGTCGAGGATTATCATTCACATATTTTGATTTAGGTTGGATTCTCGGTTTTGTCATACATCATATATTATCAAATTTTAACATCAACCGCAAAATCTAGCATATGCTAGATTTTGCGGTTGATAGTTTTTTGGGGACATTCACGTAAAACGAAAAAAGTTTGGTTTGAAGAATAGTTTGGAGAATCGCTCCATCTGAATTCAGATGGAGCGATTTTTTTCGTTAATCGTTTGTTTTTTATAAGAGATTTTTTATGAGGTCTTCCAATTTCACCGCTCCTTTGCTTTCTTCTTCCTTATTCTCCACTGTTTTGGAGGGGCGTTTTTCTATCGTCACTGTTCTTTCTTCGACTTCTTTATCGCCTATAACCAAAAGATAGGGGATCTTTTGCATCTTACCGTTGCGGATCTTTTTGCCGAGGGTTTCGGATTCGCCGTGAAGTTCTGTGCGAATGCCCGAACTTTTCAGCATTTCAAAAACTTCTTTTGCGTATGCATTGTGCGCATCCGTGATCGGGAGGATCCAAACTTGAACAGGGGAGAGCCAGAAGGGGAAGTTTCCTCCGAGGTGCTCGATCAGTACAGCGGAGAAACGTTCGATTGATCCCATAATGGCGGAATGGATCATGACAATGCGTTCCTTTTCGCCTTTTTCGTTGATACAGAAAAGATCAAAACGTTCGGGCAAGTTCATGTCGAGCTGAATGGTGGCGACTTGATGTTCGCGTCCTAGCGAGTCCTTTGCCATGAAATCAAGTTTTGGTCCGTACATGGCGGCCTCTCCCGGTGCTTCAAAATAATCCGCTTTTCGTTCAAGGGCGATTTCTCGGAGCGCCTTTTCGGCATTGTCCCAAATTTCTTTTGTGCCGAGATATTTTTCAAAAGCAGCGGGATCATGGAAGGAAAGTCGGACGCGGAGTTTAAAATCAAAAGTGCTGTATAGCGTGTCGATCATATCCCAGGTCTGAAAAATACTTCTTTGATCTGATCTGCTCGAGCGAATACATGCGAGTCATCCTGCGTGATCGAAAGTACCCGTGTGAGACCGCCCAGTTCTCCTGATTGTTCGTCGCGGTACACCATCGTTGTTTCAGCGTATCGCTGCGGCATATCACGGTAGCTCCATTGCGTACGTGCGAAAATTTGCGTGTGGTGCGGACAGTTCATCGGCTTCATCGCATACTCTTTTCCTTCGCGCGTAGTGATCTTGAAAAGTTCATCTTTGAATTTTGCCCAGTGCCCCGATGTTTCGTAAAGGTCTTTCTTGGTGATGTGGGGGATAGTTACCCGCTGGTAGCCGTATTTGTCGCGCAGATCTCGCACAAAATTATCGAGCTGTTCGCGGAGTACGGTTCCTTTCGGCGTCCAGAGCGGCAGCCCTGATCCGACCAATTCGGAAAAAGTGAAAAGATCAAGCTCTTTGCCGAGCTTTCGGTGATCGCGTTTTTTTGCTTCTTCGATCATCGCGAGATATTCGTCGAGCTCTTTGCCGGTTTCAAATGCCAGACCGTAAATACGCGTGAGCATTTTGTTTTTTTCATTTCCTCTCCAGTAGGCACCCGCGATATGATCGAGTTTGAAAGCGTCGGTGTCGATCTCGCCGGTGTTTTCAACATGAGGGCCTTCGCAGAGATCGGTGAAATCGGCGGTATCGTATACCGTTACTTTTTCCCCGTTTTTTATGATACCTTCAATGAGTTCCATTTTGTAGGGGTTATCTGCAAACATCGCTCGCGCTTCCTTTTCGGATAATGTTCGTTTAGTGAACGGAAGTTTCTTTCCCGCGAGTTTTTTCATTGCCTTTTGGAGTTTTTTCAAGTCATCGGGCGTTGGAGCTTTTCCTTCTGAAAAATCGATATCATAGTAAAACCCGTTATCCACAACCGGTCCGATCGTAAGCTTGGCGTTCGTATCGTGTTCAAGCGCAGCCATAGCTAGCAAATGGGCCAAAGAATGGCGTATTCTATAGATATTTTGTGTTTTTTCCATATGTTCACTATAATATCACATTGCGTGTTTTCGTAAAACACTTGACAAAATTATTCTGTTGGTGTATACTGGTAATTGAGATGTTCGTTTGTACAAGCAATACAACGTATCCGGCGGAGAAATACAGCAAACTATTTCAACCGCAATTTGCGAAAAGCATTCGCAAACGTAAGGATAGGGGCCTGTTATATACATCGAGAAAGTCGATGGCGGGAATATCACGGAAAGAAGAGAAGTGAAAGAAGAGGAAATGGCTCCAAATCGTTTTGGAGTTTTTTTATAAAAAAGAGGAGGCGTGAAGCGCAAAAATGCAGACGCTTGTTTTTATAAAAAAAACGGCGGGACAGAAATGTCCCGCCGATTTTTAATACGCTTATAAAAATAAAAAATTTCTTTTTGGAAGCGCATTCTTTTAATCTTTGTTCGGCAATCTCCGATCGTCCGATCTTCTTCCTGTATTTCCTGATTTCATCTTTTCAATTTCAGCGATGATGGATTGCAGGGTCGTTTCCATTTTTTGCAGATTCCTGTTTCGCTCGGAGCGGTATTCTTCTTCTTTTTTATCATCTTCCTCCATGTCCTCGGTTATTTCCTCAAAATCTTCACCGAGTTCGCCGACGTCTTCTTTGATCTCGCTGATGTCTTCCGTTATTTCTTCAAAATCTTCCCCGAGTTCTTCGACATCTTCCTGAATGTCTTCGATATCTTCCGATATTTCTTCAATATCTTCTCGCACTTCATGGAGTTTTGCTTCCTGGCGATTAATGCTCATCTGGATAAAGATCGCGAGATAGATCGCTTCCAGAGAAACCGCGGTGGTCAAGATCAATAAGATCTGTTCAAAATTGATACCGAATCGACTCAGAGAAAAGATACCGATAAAAAAAACGGTGTGTGCGAGGATCGATGTCGGCGTGCCTACGGAGCGAGTAAGGTTAATTGAAAGTGATTCGACAAAAGAGACCGGCGTCTGCGGTTTAATAATTTTTTCCTTCTCGTCTTTCTTCTTTTCTTTTGTGTTGCCTTTCATGATACAAGAGGTCTACATCGGAAGTGCCCGACGTTTTCTCTTTATCATTTTATCATGAAACAACCGTGAAGTCTAACAGACGTTCTTCCACATTTGCGCGTACCAGCTTCACTTTGAGTTCATCGCCGAGAGAATATTTCTTTTTGGTGTGCTTGCCGGTCAAACAATAATTTTTTTGATCGAGAACATAGAAGTCGTCGGAAAGATCGCGCATGCGTATAAGCCCCTCCGATCGGGTTTCTTTTTCTTCAACATAAATACCCCATTCAGTGACTCCTGTGATAGTGGCGGTGAATTCCTGTCCTTCCTTTGTCTCCATGTATTGGACCTGTTTCCATTTGATGGAAGCGCGCTCCGCATCGGTGGCGAATATTTCGCGTTCCGTGGCATACACGAGCATGGCTTCATAATCATGCCAGGCTTCGTCGGGAATATCCTGATCGTTCAAATGCATAAACAGCAGACGGTGCGACAGAATGTCGGGATACCGTCTGATCGGCGAAGTGAAATGGGTGTAATGTTCGAAGCCCAAGCCGAAGTGACCGATATTTTTTGTCGAATAGATGGCTTTCGACATGGTGCGGAGCGCTGAGGTATGGACGATATTCTGGAAGGGACCGCCTTCGGTTTGCGCGAGGACATCGTTCAGGTCTTTGGTGGAAACTCCGCCATCTTCATTGACCGGCAGGTCAAAACCGAGCGTTTTCAGAAATACGGCCAGCGTGCGAATGCGCTCTTTGTCGGGTTCATTGTGAATGCGGTAGACGAAAAGTTTTTCTTCTTGCTTTCCGATCCGCGCGATATATTCGGCAACTTTTTTATTTGCAAGCAGCATAAATTCTTCCACGAGCTTGTGAGCATCCTTGCGCGCTTTTTTTACTATCTTCACGGGCACGCCATTTTCATCCAGCAGAATTTTTATTTCTTCGGTTTCAAACGATATCGCGCCTTCCTTGTATCTCGCTTCTGTCATATTCTTTGCAAGAGCATTTAACATAAGAAGTTCGTCAGCGTATTCGGTGCTTTTTCCTTCCAACACTTCCTGCGCTTCTTCGTAGGTAAAGCGGCGATCGGAATGAATAACCGTTTTTCCGAACCACTGTTTTTTTACATCCACATGACTGCCGCTTTCCGCAGCGTTCTTATCTATGGTGAAAATGGCTGAAAATGCCAAGCGGTCTTCATCGGGTTTTAGGCTGCAGAGCTCGTTCGATAAACGTTCGGGGAGCATTGGAATGCATCGATCGACGAGATATACGGATGTGCCTCGATAGCGCGCTTCTTTATCGAGGGCCGTGCCGGGCGTGACAAAATGCGAGACATCGGCGATGTGGACTCCCACCTCGAAGTCGCCGTTTTCGGCGATCTCAAATGAAATGGCATCGTCAAAGTCTTTTGCATCGAAAGGATCGATCGTAAAAGTGGCTATCTTTCTCATGTCTCTTCGCTTGGCGATCTCATCCTCCGTGATCTGTCCGCTTACTTCTTCTGCGCTTGCCAAAACGGCCGGAGTGAACGTTGATTCAAAACCTTTTTCAAGCACGATCGCTTCCATTTCCGTTTCGTGTTCGCCGGGACGTCCGATGATCTTTATTACTTCACCAGAAGGATTTTTCTTCGGGTTCGTCCAATCTGTTATTCTCGCAAAAACTTTTTGTCCGTTCTCGGCGTTCTGCGATCGTTCGTTGGGGATAAAAATGTCCGTATACATGTGCCGATCATCCGGAAGAAGAAACACAAGATTTCCTTTTCGTTCGATCTTTCCGATAAAAGTCATTTTGCTGCGCAGTAGGATCTCCGTCACTTCGCCTGACTGTCTCTCGCCTTCTTTTTCGGGGTGCAAAAAAGCACGTACGCGATCGCCATGAAGGGCGGTATTCAAAAATTTCTGTCCGATCTCAATGTCCTCATCCTCCGAATCGTCCACGCGGACATAGCCGGTACCTTTTGCGGTAATGGCGATAGTTCCCTCGACATAATGAGCTTCCGGCCGCCTGCGATCTTTTCCACCAAAGGGGATGGGGAGATCATGTTTTCTGCGGTCTTCTTTAATCACTGAATGAGTAGCTTTTTTCATTGATAGATGATAACACAAATGGCTTTGTTTGTATATGTGCGGAAAAAATTTTCAATTTACGAATTTTCAATTTTCAATCAATTTTCAAATAAAATTTTCAAACACATCGACGACGTTCGTGTTTGAAAATTTTGTCATTGAAACATTGTAAATTGATTGAAAATTGAAAATTCATAAATTGAAAATTATTGACTTCTCATGTATTTTTATTGTTTTATCCACCTTTGATATTGCCCGCGTTCGTTTTCTTGGTGTATACTTGTGTCAGGAATGTCCTTTCATCATTTGTTTTCTCTTTTTTATAAAGGAGAAAACTATTTTGTTTTTTGCACTCTGGACGAGAATTCGTCTGGAACAAAGCAAAAAACACAACAAAAAACGGGGATACAGGTATCCTCGTTTTTTGTGTACGAATAAAAAATACTAATATACGAATGTGTACCAATATACGAATGAATACGAATACGGACGGGGTGTTTGTTCGTCGTCCCTGATACTGATACTATCCCTGATACTAACTTTCTATTCTCACCGTCCGCAATTTTGCCATTGCTTTTTCGTGCTGCTCAAGGATGATTTTTTTTACTTGATCGGGCTCTTTAATTCCTTTTATCCCGAACTCGCCTGTTTCGCCGGCAGTTTGTATGCGCAGCGTCCCGAACGAGAGGAATGTCGCGATCACGCCGTGAACATCAACGGAAACATCCTGGATCTTATCCAAATGAAGCGATGATGTTTCTCTCGAAAACAGGGCTTTCTGTTCGACGTTGATAACCCGATGATCGGTAACGATAAGGACATCCAAGTAAAAGTCCGTCCACATGATGAAAGAAGTGATCCAGATGCATAGCAGCCATGAGAAAAGGAAGAAGATTATGAGAGCCACCCCGCTTTTTTCCGAGAAAGAAAAAGAGTCCACAGTCATCGGCACTGAAAAAATTACGATGACAGGGATCACGACGAGCGGAATAAGCGAAAGAATTTTTTGAAAAAGAAAAAACCAGTGCCGCCGCGCATGAAGCAAAATTTTTTCGTTTTGTTCAAGGTCGATCATGAAAGTGAAAAAGTAAGAGCTGCTAAAAAAAGAACGACGAGAAAGAATGACGAACCTACAAGGTAAGCGTATTTTATGATCTCGATCTTGCTCTCAGGCGTTTCGTACGTTTTCCAATGATAGCTCAAAACCATCGTCGCGATCAGCCAAAGACCAAGGACGAAAACAAACATACCCCACATAAAAAGGGGGGTGATCAGTGCGCCGGATGAGAAAAGAGGGTTCATAATACGCTATTATACCACACATGCGAATGATTATACCAATATACGAATGGATACCAATATACAAATGGCAACGAATGCGCCGTCAATCGTCGCAACCGTCCGTATTCGTATTCATTCGTATATTGGTACTCATTCGTATATTGGTATTTGATTGACATTAGTCATGAATATGATAGTATACCCACTATGTTAAAAATAAGATTACAGCGAGTAGGGAGAAAGAACGATCCGTCTTTTCGGGTTGTCTTGACCGATTCCAAAAATGCGGCGCGGAGCAACAAGTTCCATGAGATTCTCGGATCGTACGATTCGCGAAAAGGCGAGCCTGTCATCAAAGCTGAGCGCGTAAAATACTGGATATCCGTCGGGGCGAAACCGTCCGGAACGGTTCACAATCTTTTGGTGGAAACCAAAATAATCACCGGAAAAAAACTGAACGTCCTCTCTAAAAAATCACCTATTCGACCGGAATCGGCAAAGGAAGAAGCGGCCGCAACGGCTTAATTATAGGCTCAAATAAGCTATCCACAGGGATAGGCTTATTTTTCGTTGACTTTACGGCTGAATAGGAGTACAATATAAGACCGAGGTGAGTGGTTGTTTTGGTCGACAGCCAATTTCCTTAGAAAGCAGGACAGGCAATTTCGCATGATGTCCTTTTAAAAGAAAAGTAAGAATCAGTAAAATGGAAAAGCATTCTGATCAAGAGTTTCTTGAGTTTGTTGTTAGAAGTCTGGTAGACAACCCGTCTGCCGTAAAGATCAATCGTGCCGTCGATGAAATGGGGGTACTTTTGGTTCTCGATGTTGACCCGCAGGATATGGGCAAGATCATCGGTCGAGGTGGAAAGACGGCGCAAGCCATCCGCTCACTTCTCCGTGTTGTCGGAATGAAGAATCACGCTCGCGTTACTTTGAAAGTGAACGAGCCGGCAGGAAGCACCAGAAGCATGCACGCAGCAAGCGCGCAATCTGTTGACGATGCTCTCGAGGATCTGAAACTCTAATTTCAAATTATATTGAATTTTCAAAAACCGCTTTCGAAAGAGAGCGGTTTTTGCTTACATGCGCCGACTAATTTGACAAACAAGATATTATACATCATTATAATGATATTGGGCTAACTACTAACTACTAATAACTACTAACTACTAACTACTAACTACTAACTACTAACTACTAACTCGTATGCTAACTTTCCACATCATCACCCTTTTCCCCGAAAGTCTCACTTCCTACATCGGTGAGTCTATTTTGTCGCGGGCGCAGGAGAAGAAACTCATTAAAATAAAAGTCTACAACCCGCGCGACTTTGCCGAGGTTGTTGGGACGCCGGAATATCCACGGCTGAAAGTGGACGGGCGACCGTATTCGGGAGGTCCGGGGATGGTACTTTTACCGGGGCCGATCCTTCGTGCCGTCGGCAAAGCGAGAGGGAAAACAAAAACCGGAAAGTGGAAGACGATCATTTTTTCTCCGGGTGGTACGGTATTCACGAACGCCTATGCGAAAAATATCATCGATAAAAAAATTACCGACATTATTATGATCTGCGGCCGTTATGAGGGGATCGACGCTCGAGTAAAGAAAATTTTGAAAGCGGAAGAAGTCTCCATCGGCGAATATGTGCTGACCGGCGGGGAATTGCCGGCTATGGTCGCGATGGACTCCATCTCTCGACAGATAAAAGGAGTTCTCGGAAAATTTGAATCACTCGAAGAAAATCGCATTTCGAGCCATGAGGTGTACACGCGTCCCGAAATTTTTGAATACCAAAAAAAGAAATACAAAGTGCCTGCGGTTCTGCTCTCCGGCGATCATAAAAAGATCGAAGAGTGGAAGCGGCGCGGTTGAGTATCAGGGAAAAGTATCAGTATCAGGGAACACGAATGGAAAAATGAACACGTGGAATTATCCGCGTGTTTTTTTGTACGGTATTCTTAATCGGAAGTTCACGGGAACTTAATTACATATTCTGGCGGGACTCTCCACTATTTTGTTTGTACCTGTACGAATATTGGTATATTATATAGAGGACTTTGGGCATTTGCGATCGTTGATCGAAATGACGAAAGTCCTAATTTATTACATATGAAAACTATAGAATCGTATCTTCGCGGTATAATCGTTACGGGGGTTTTTGCCATACCTTTTTTGGCATTTATTGTCGCCGGTTCTCTCTTCTTTCCTTTTATAACGGGAAAAAATTTCGGGTTTCGAATGATCGTAGAGGTCATTTTTGCCGCTTGGATCCTGCTGGCATATTATAACGCGGCGTATCGCCCGAAATTTTCGTGGATCATGGCCGTGGCTTCGCTATTCGTCGTCGTGGTTTTTTTGGCCGACCTTTTCGGGTTTAATTCATATCGCAGTTTTTGGTCGAACTATGAACGGATGGAAGGGTTTGTCGGATTGATCCATGTCTTCGCTTATTTTCTGGTTGTGGGTTCCGTTTTTACGAAAGATCTTTGGACTAAATTTTTACATACTTCTGTTTGGGCGAGTATCACGATGTCTTTTTATGGGGTCAATCAGTTGATGGGAGGCTCGGAGATCAGCCAAGGAGGCATACGGCTTGACGGTCGTTTCGGAAATGCGGCATATTTTGGAGGCTATTTACTCTTCAATATTTTTCTTACGGCATTTCTCATGGCGCAAAGGAGATCGCGCGATCTTTTGTGGTATGCGTATGCAGCCGCGATAGCACTCCAAACATACATCATGTTCGCGACTGAAACGCGCGGTTCCATGCTCGGACTTTTTGTTGGTCTGGTCATTTCTTCCTTGCTTTTTATCATTTTGGACAAAAAACGCCCGATGATGAAATGGATCGCCGCCGGTACGGTCGCATTCGTGTTGGCGTTTGTTATGCTGGTGTTTCAGAATCAAGATTCGGACTTTGTCAAAAATAGTCGGCCGCTCGCTCGCATCGCCTCGATCTCGCTTACTGAAAATACTGTTGCTTCGCGCTTTATGGTATGGGGCATGGCGATAGACGGTTTTAAAGAACGTCCGATCCTCGGATGGGGTCAGGAAAATTTCAACATAGTTTTCAATAAGTATTATGATCCGGGCATGTATGCGCAGGAGCAGTGGTTTGATCGCGCTCACGATATTTTCTTCGACTGGCTGATTTCCGCGGGAATCCTCGGCCTTGCGCTGTATCTCTTGCTTTTCTTTTTCGGGGTGGCTCTTGTCTGGAGCCCTGAAACGATCTCGGAAGAAAAGGGGATATGGGCGAAAGTTCGGCATGCGTGGCGGAGTCATTTTGGCGGCGAGGATCAGGACAAAATTTTGGAGCGGAGCATTCTCACCGGACTTTTCGCTTCGTATTTTGTGCATAATATTTTTGTATTCGATAATCTGTTCAGTTACATTTTGTTTTTCTCCTTGCTGGCATATCTTCACCATCATCACGTGCGAAAGCTGGCGGAAGCGAAAAATTTCATAAAGAATCCGATGTCAGAAGCACCGCTTCCGTTTTCGTATATCGGCACGACGGTCATAATCGTTTTTTGCGGAATTTTCTATTTTGTAAACATTCTTCCGATACAGGCGAACACAGCAATTATTCGCGGAATTTCTCAAACGTCACAAGATGGATTGCCGACGCAAGCGAATTTGGACGCCTTCAAAACGGCGATCTCTCTCGACACATTCGGCACAACGGAGGCGAGGGAACAGCTGGTTCAGGCGGCGATGCGGATCAACTCGGCCAATGTATCCGACGCTCTGAAACAGGATTTTTCAGCCTATGCGCGCGAGCAAATCCTGCAGCAGCTCGAAGACTTTCCAAACGATGCGCGATACGAATCGTTCGCCGGCATGCTCTTTATTCGTTCCAACATGAACGCCGAAGCTCTCGTGCATTTTGCGAAGGCGCATGAATTATCTCCGAAGAAACAGACCATTTCATTCAATCTGATCTCCGCCGAATTGAACGCCGGAGAGAATGACAAAGCGGTAGCGCTTGCAAAAGAAACCTATGAGCTCGAACCGAAATTCGATGATGCCGCCATTACGTATGCGACTACGTTGCTTCGGTCGGGAAAGATCAGCGAAGGGCAGAAATTACTGACGGAACGTTTTGGTACTGATCTTGTCTATAATGAGAATTTGATCACGGCCTATGCGGCGAATAAACAGTTCGATAAGATCATCACCATCCTTCAGAAAAAACTCGCGACCGGCGAAGATTCGCAAACCCGCCTGCGCCTTGCCGCCGCTTTTCTGGAAACGGGAGACAAGGCGAATGCTATTTTGGAGATACAAAAGATACAAGCCGCTAATCCGAATTTTAAAGAACAGGGTGATGCCTACATCAACGAGATCAGAACGGGGAAGATTCCATAGAGTTCATCAAGTTGAAAAGTCCATCAAGTTCATAAAGTCCGACGGAAACGCCGGGCTTTTTTGCGCCCCATTTATCCCCATTTTTCTTCATAAAAAATATTCCTTTTTTGAGATGAAAAAATACGGCTTAATATCTATCTATTTTAGATTCGCCCGCAGTGTTGACATTGAAATGCTTTTGCGTATAATGGAGGGTACGCTCATTGAAAAAGCGTCTTTCTTTTGAAAGGCCATATAAAAGTACAAATGCAACACAAATTGCGATCGGATAAAGAACCGGTCGCGTGTACGATTTTCTTTTGCAAGAAGAAGTCGGACATACTACAAAAACATAAGAAATGAATTTTCTTTTGTTTCACTCTTGTCTATACAATTTTTTAGAGTTTGATCCTAGCTCAGGATGAACGCTGGCGACGTGGATAAGGCATGCAAGTCGAATGGGCTTAGACCCATGGCGAACGAGGTAGTAACGCGTAGGTACGAACCAAGAAGTCAGGGATAACCCGTCGAAAGACGGGATAATACTTGATGGTCCCTTCGGGGTAAAGATTTATCGCTTCTTGATCGGCCTGCGTAGTATCAGCTAGTTGGTAGTGTAATGGACTACCAAGGCTATGACGCTAGGGGAGCTGAGAGGCTGACCCCCACCGATGGCACTGAGATACGGGCCATACACCTACGGGTGGCTGCAGCCGAGAATATTCCACAATGGACGAAAGTCTGATGGAGCGACGTCGCGTGATCGATGAAGTCCTTCGGGATGTAAAGGTCTTTTATGAGGGAGAAATTTTATTGATAGTACCTCATGAATAAGGGGTTGCTAAACTCGTGCCAGCAGCAGCGGTAATACGAGTACCCCGAGTGTTATCCGGAATTATTGGGCGTAAAGGGTGCGTAGGCGGTCATGTTAGTCTTTTGTTAAATTTCTCGGCTCAACCGAGAAACCGCGAGAGATACGGCATGACTCGACGATGCGAGAGGTGTGCGGAACTCATGGTGTAGGGGTGAAATCCGTTGATATCATGGGGAACACCAAATGCGAAGGCAGCACACTGGCGTATTCGTGACGCTGAGGCACGAAAGCGTGGGGATCGAACGGGATTAGATACCCCGGTAGTCCACGCCCTAAACGATGATCTCTAGTTTTTCGGAGTATCGACCCTCTGGGAGACAAAGCTAACGCGTTAAGAGATCCGCCTGGGGAGTACGGCCGCAAGGCTAAAACTCAAAGGAATAGACGGGGACTTGCACAAGCGGTGGATCATGTGGTTTAATTCGTCGATAAACGAAAAACCTCACC
>JALNYN010000014.1 GCA_023229825.1 Minisyncoccota bacterium | reverse complement strand
GGCAGCTGGCGGGGGATCAGAATCAGATCCCTGTCATCGATGCGTGCAGTGAGAGATATCATCCGGCGCAGGCACTCGGCGATATTCTGACCATGATCGAACATTCGGGGAGCTTGAAGAAAGTGAAAAAGGTCGTTTGGCTCGGCATTGAAAATAATGTTTCCAACACGCTCTCGCTCGCTTGCGCAAAACTCGGCATAAAGGTTGTGATCGTCGCACCGGAAGCGAATAAAGACAGCGTTGATCCGGAACTCAACAAAATGGCGGAAGATACCGGAAACATCACGCGCACGCTTGATCTTGCCGCGGCTCTCAAAGACGCAGACTATGTTCACACTGATACATGGATGGATATGGAATTCTTTGAGAATGGGAAAGTGAAACCAGCGTTCCAAAAAGAATATGACCGCCGCAAGAAACTTTTTATGCCGTACCAACTGAACGCAAAGCTCATCGATACGTTCGCCCCGAAAGCGAAGATCATGCACTGCATGCCGTGCCACGTCGGCTATGAAATTTCGCGCGATGCGATCGATCACAAAAATTCCGTGATATTCGATCAGGCGGAAAACCGCATGCATGCACAAAAAGCGATGATCCTCTGGCTGCTCGGGAAAAAGGTTTCGTAAAATTCTGACGTTTTGGGGCTGTGATTAACTTCACTTTCTTTTTGCCGGAAGGTTTGTTATAATGAAGCCACTAAGCATTTTGCGTTAAAAAGAATTTTTATGGAAGAAAAAAAGAAAATACTCATCATAGAAGACGATACAACGCTTCGGCTCATTCTGAAAGAGGCACTTCAAAAGGAAAATGATTTCGAGGTCTGGGATGCTGAAGACGGCGCTACCGCTCTTGAAGATATCGAGAAGTTTTCTCCGGACCTTGCTCTCATTGATATCAACATTCCAAAAATAGACGGATTGACCTTGGCGCGAATAATGGAAGATAAGAAATTGACCGATAAGACAAAAATTCTTTTTCTGACGAACTCAAGTGATATCAGCAAAATAGCCACCGCATCATCGATCAAAGGCGTCCTCGGGTATCTTATCAAATCAGACTGGGATATTTCTTCCATCGTAGAACAGATCAAGACCAAGCTCAAATAAAATAAAAAGCAAGACGTCAAAAAGACCGGAATACGGTCTTTTTGTTGAATTTGGGCGCGCGTTTCATTCAAGGCCATTGAGTCCTGTTAATTATCGAATGTTTTTGCTATGATAGAAGCAATTGAGAAGAACTAAACTGGTTACCGGAATTATAATTTTTATGCAAGAAAATAAAAAGATCTTAATCGTGGAAGATGAAGAAGCCCTCCGGCGCATCCTTGTGGAATTTTTGCGTTCGGAAACAGCTTGGGAAGTATTTGAGGCGGGAGACGGAGAGGAAGCTCTTGAACTGATAAGGAAAGTGTCGCCGGATCTCGCTCTCCTTGATATCGCCATGCCGAAGATGGATGGTCTTACTCTTGCTAAAAAAATGATGGAGGAGGAGCTGACTGAAAAAACAAAGATAATTTTTCTCACAAATTCGGCAGAATTGTCATCCATTTCTTCGGTATCTTCCCCTGCCGTTATGGGATATTTGGTAAAGTCAAACATCGATATGCGCGAGGTCATTGAAAGGATCACTGAAGCTTTAACAGAGAACTCTTGATCGCTGCGTTTCCTCTCGTCTTAGTTTTTGCTATAATCTAGTTATTATTACAAGTGATAAACAAATAAACATTCATTTATATGGCGGATAAAAAAAAGATCCTTGTCGTCGATGATGAAGTGGCACTGCGGCGCGCTCTCTGTGATTCGTTAAAGTCATTCGAACAATTTGAAATTTTTGACGCGGGCGACGGAGAAGCGGCGCTTGAAGTGATACGCAGAGAACGTCCCGATCTCGTTCTTCTTGATATCGCCATGCCGAAGATGGATGGGATCGAGGTGGCGAGGAGAATGCAGGCAGAGAAGCTTCTGGATGGAACGAAAGTTATGTTTCTGACCAACTCTACTGATATTACGCAGATCGCCACAGCCGTTGAGGTTGGGTCTTCCGACTACCTGATCAAAGCCGATTGGGATATTAAAGACATCTTAAGAAGAGTTTTGGAAAAGATCAGCTAGTATGAAAAAGACGCACGCAAAACCCGCAAAAAAGATCTTAAAGAAGACCGCGGTTCGCAAGGCCGTTGCTCCCTCTCTTACCAAGGAAGAATTTTTTGGAGAAATGGAAAAAATTTCCCTTCTGCTTCGCGCGCTCAAAAATGAAATGAACGAAAGATTTGAGAAACATGAAAATATAATTTTAGCGGAATATCGGCACCGCATTGAAGACTTGGAAGGAAAGGTGAGAAGGTTAATGGAAAAATAAAAAACGATCTCATGGAGAATCAAAAAGACGTGGAACCCGAGCAAGAAATTTCCGCAGTCAAACCCTTGGAGCAGGAAGGCTTTGCCGTGGGGAAAAAAGCGGAAACGCCTGAGGAACAACTTGCTGAAATAGACAAAAAAATAGCTGAGATCGACGAACAGATAATTTCCCTCTCAAGTGCCGCGGAAAAAGACGAAAACTCGATATTCACCATAAGGCAGCAGCTCGGACTTTACTCCGACGCAGAAGAAGTCCCAAGCATTGCGACAGGACGCAATGCGATCGCGGAACTTCAAAAAAGAAAAGAAACATTGGAGAGGGAGCGGGCTCTGGTTCTTGCGGAAAATAAAAACGAAGAACCGGTTCATGAAGAGGAAGAAACGTCCTCAACTCCGGAAACAGATCCATCGACTCCTGTTAAAAATCCATCTTTCTAACGGTCTTTTATGTCAACTCTTTATGTAGTCGCAACTCCTATTGGAAACCTCGAAGATATTACCCTTCGGGCTATTCGCATATTGAGAGACGTCGATGCGATCCTTTGCGAGGATACGCGAGTGACGGCGAAACTTCTGCAAAAATACGAAATACAAAAAACGCTCATTTCTTACCATTCGCACAGCAAACTGTCAAAAGTTGAAAAGGTATTCGAGTTCCTTGAAGCGGGAAAAGATCTTGCTCTCGTCTCAGACGCCGGTACACCGTGCATTTCCGATCCGGGAGTTATGCTCGTTTCGCAAGTGCGGGAAAAATTTTCCGATATGGTGAAAATTGTCGCAGTACCCGGACCATCCGCAGTTATTTCGGCACTTTCCGGAAGCGGATTGCCAAGCTCTGAATTTCTTTTTCTCGGTTTTCTCCCCCATAAAAAGGGAAGAGAAACGCTTTTCAAAGAAATAGCTTCATCTGGACGAACCGTCGCTTTTTATGAATCTCCCCATCGCATAATAAAAGCCCTCGAGTCGCTGCAAAAATTCGCGCCGGAGAAAAAGATCGTTATCGCGCGGGAACTGACAAAAATTTACGAGGAGTTCATTGAGGGAACAGCAACGGAGCTTTTGGCGCATTTTGAAAAACACCCCGACACGATCAGGGGAGAATTCGTAGTAATGGTTGCGAACGATAGAACAAGAGAACAATCAAGCAATAAAACAACACAAGCAATAAAACAATAGAACTTCCGTTATTCACGCGAATCCCAGCCGGCGGAGGTGATCTAGAGTTTATCCACATTAATTTTGGATTCTGTATTTTATTCGATCGTTTTATCGCTCTATGGCTCTGTTGTCCAGACACTCAATTGTTCCGTTGTTTATTTGTTCTATTGTTCAATTGTTCTATTTTGATATAATAAAAACATATGAAAAAATCAATTGTCACTCTTGCTTTTTTGATCGCACTCATGCCTCAGCTTGGATTTCCTGAGTTGTGGAAGAATATTTTTATTACAGCGGGCGGACTTCTTATCATTTTACTCGTTTTGATCCCGAGAAGAGAAAAAGATCGAACGAAGATAAAAGGCGGCGCTTCTTTTGTAGAGAACGGCCCCGCACATAAAGAAAAAGAACAAATCAAGATCGATGAAGAAACTGTTTTATAAACAAAAACCGTTTTCTTCTCCGGAGCCTGCCGTGGAAAACGCGACGTTTTCAGAGTATCCTCACGGCGGAAATCGCTTTCCGCGAAGAAAAAAACTCACGCGAAAGCATGCTTTCGGAGGGATCTTTTTCGCCGGCTCTCTTTCGCTTGCTTACGCTACTGCATCTATGTTCATCGGACCGATACCGCCTGAACCATCCTCGGTCGACGCTGCATTGCCGATGAATTTAAAGTTTCAAGTGGTCTCGGATGCAGATATACCACTCGTTCCTCCTCCGGTCATTCATGTAAAAACACCGGACGCGGTTAAGGCGGCTTATATGTCGTCTTGCGTCGCTTCTACGCCCGATTTTCGCGATCGTGTGATCAATATCGTCAACACGACTGAAATAAATTCTCTTGTTGTAGATATTAAAGATTATTCAGGTCGGCTTTCGTATACGCCTTCAAACAAATCGCTGCTTCAGGAACCCGATCCGGATTCTTGCCGTATCAGAAATATCCGCGAACTGATCGATCGGCTCCATAGCGATAACATTTATGTCATTGGAAGAGTTGCCGTATTTCAAGATCCCTATTTTGTCGGACTTCATCCTGATCTTGCGATACGGAAAGTGAGCACCGGCGGCATTTGGAAAGACCGCAAGGGCTTGTCGTGGATCGATGCCGCGTCGCAAGAAATGTGGGAGTATACGGTCGCCATAGCTCGCGATGCCTATTCTCAAGGCTTTGATGAGATGAATTTTGACTACGTTCGTTTTCCTTCAGACGGGGAAGTGAGCGATATGCTGCTTCCGATATCTGCCACCACAACAAAGTCTGAGGTGATACTGAATTTTTTCTCATACCTAAGCGATGAAATGAAAACTTCGGGGATCACGACGTCTGCAGACCTTTTTGGAATGACGACAACGGCGAATGATGACATGAATATCGGGCAGCTATTGGAAACAGCATTGCCGTATTTCGATTATATTGCACCGATGGTCTACCCGTCTCATTATCCGAACGGTTTTAACGGCTGGTCGAATCCAAACGCTCACCCTTATGAGCTTATAAAATTTGTCATGGACAGCGGATCGGAGAAGGCTATCAAAGCTTCGACGACTCCGCTCAAACTTCGTCCGTGGCTTCAGGACTTTTCTCTTGGAACGCCTTCGTACGGAAAAGCAGAGGTCGAAGAACAAATACGAGCGACCTATGATGCGGGTTTGACGAGCTGGATGCTTTGGGATCCGTCGAATAAGTATGCGGGAGGAGCATTATTACGAGAATAGAACAAAATCGATTTTATATTACACCGTATATATAATTTTCAATTTCCAATTTTACAATTTTCAATGAATTTTCAAATTACAATTTTCAAACCTGACGGAACTGTCCTAGTTTGAAAATTTAATATTGAAACATTGAAAATTGATTGTAAATTGAAAATTTTTGAACACCGATTTTCTCATATTTTGTAGTTTTATTACTTAAAATATCTGGCATGCTTGGCATTATATTCGGACTTATCTCAATGATCTGCTTTGGTTTGAGCAACGCCATATCTCAAGGACCGTCGCAAAAGATCGGGAGTATCCGATCAACGTATTGGAGGGGGTTGTTTATGGTGCTACTATTGTTTCCCGTTTTTCTGTTTAATGTGAACAGCGCGGTGTTTTTGGCAGAATATATTCTTATCGCGCTCGGGATCGCCGTCGTCGGATATTTTCCATTGCTTTCATTCTTTAAAGCCCTCGACCTGGGGAAGATCGGCGTCGTATCCCCGATCGCTAATTCCTCGATCATCATTACCGTCTTGTTTTCCATATTTTTTTACGGAGAGAAACCTTCGATGATGAGGCTGATTTCGATCGGAATTATTCTTCTCGGAATAATCCTGATCACGATAGATCTTAAAGATATTAGAAACTCTCGATTGTTCAAAAAAGAAACCGGCATCTTCTTTGCGTTCGTTTCCATGTTCTTATGGGGGATCGTTTCGGCTTTGTATAAAATTCCCGTGACTGTGATCGGTCCGGTGCTGACCTCTCTCGTGGTTGAGGTCGGAATTTTGGCATGCAGCACGGTTTCAATGCTGCGGAAAAAGAAATCCTTTGATCTTCCGGACAGAAGTATTTTGACGCAAGTTTTTCTGATCGCCGTATTTGGTTCGATAGCCATTCTTTCTTATAATTTCGGCATCGAGAGATATAATATAAATCTAGTTGCGTCTCTCGTATCCGCGAGTCCTTTGGTCGCGACTCTCTATGGAAAATATGTGTATAACGAAGAGGTCACTTTCATACAGTGGATCGCGATCTTCGTTATAATAGCGGGTATTATCCTTCTTTCCGTTTTTCATTAAAATCTAATGGTAACAAAATACATTTTTTTGAGAACCTGAGCAATCTTGACTAAATGGATAATATTTTGTATAGTATGTAACAGTTGAATAATTTGAAAACGATGAGAACAGGGGAGAGAAATGGAAAAATTACCAACATTCACTTTAAAGATAGATTTCAGCGAACGAGCAAACATGGAGACCCGGCGAGCTATAGGCCGCTCCCTCCGAAGAGAATTCAATAACGTTGCGGTCTTTAAATGCGGCGACGAACCGGATACTATGGTGGTGACGTTCAAAGAACCAAAATGCGAGTGTCAAAAGATACTTCATTGGGCGCTCTTCGGCTTCTTCGTCGTTCGATGGCAAGAAGTGGACAAAGTGATCACTCTGAGCGATGAAAAAGAGATCTTGATTTTCCCTCGCGATTGCTTCACGTGCAGCTGATGTTTTGAATACTTGGAGGTTTAACCTCCAAGTATTTTTTGACACCGTGGACGCATTGCGATACCATACAAACCGGAGTAACTGCCGTATTATGCTTGGGAGGCACAAAATGTCTGAACCTTATTATTTTAAGATCGTTTTTCACCCGGAAACGACGGAATCGGAAAGAATGAGAGTTTCTCTTGATTTTACACATTCATTCCGTAAATATTTATCGGGCTACCGCGATGTGAATATTTCTGAAAACAAATGGAAATATACCATAACTAGCGTGAGGCGCGGTTATTCATGGGCTGACGGTTTGTGGGCGGCGTTTTTATTTACGAGCAACACGACGCTTCGCGAAGTAAAGGAAATCCAATTCATTGATGAAAGCGGGAAATTATATAAAGATCCCATCTTACTGTATCCTTGCCGCCCGACTGCGGTATCATAAACAGTCCGCTCCACCCCGAAAAACGGGGTGGAGCTTTTTTTGACAAAAACTGTGTTTTGCGTTATTCTGACGAAAGATTTGCAACCTTGAAAAGAGGAATAAAAATGGGAAAGAAAAATATCAGTACGGCGACGAGCATTGCCGGAGTAGAACTTGATTCTTACGTTTGCAATGCGTCCGGTCCGAAATGTACCACCTACGAAGAATTGACCGAATTGGGAAGATCCGATTCTTCAGCGATCGTTATGAAATCAGCAACGATACTGCCGAGGGAAGGAAATCCGGAGCCCCGTTTAGCTCGCGTGGGAAAACATGGGCTGGTGCAATCGATGGGATTGCCGAATCTCGGATATGAAAAGTATGTCGGGTTTTCCAAGAAGCTTACAAAGTTCGGGAAAAGAATAATCGGGAGCATCGCAGGATTTTCTTTTGAAGAATATGTCGTGATGGTAAAAGCATTTCAAAAGAGCGATGTTGATCTGATAGAAATAAACGTGAGTTGCCCGAACATTGAAGGAAAATCTCTGATAGGACGCGATTTTGGACAACTGAGAGATCTTCTCACTCTCACGAGCGGTCTTGGGACAAAACCGATCGGATTAAAACTTCCGCAGTATGACGATCCCGCGCATTGGTTTACAGTGGCGGAACTTGTTCTCGAATACGGCGTTTCTTTTATTACCTGTATCAACTCTATCGGCAACACGCTCGTTATCGATCCATGGACGAGAAAAACGGTCACCTCTAAAAACGGTTTAGCTGGTTTGTCCGGCGAAACGATCATGCCGATCGCTCTCGCGAATGTACGCGCTTTTTACGAACTTCTCGGAGGAAAGGTTTCCATTTTTGGAGTCGGGGGCGTAATAGATGGTGTTTCCGCATTTCAATTTCTGCTTGCCGGCGCCGATGCCGTGCAAGTGGGAACGGCTTTTGAACTTAATGACGCAAGCTGTTTTACGTACATCAATAAAGGCTTGATACATATGCTGGAATACCACGGATTTTCTTCGGTCGAAGAAGCGAAAGGACAGTTGCTCTATATTTAAAACGAGAATAGAAAATAGAATCCGCCAGCTGGCGGAGAAAATTGAAGCACGACGATATCCGCCGTGCTTTTTTCTATTATCAATTCTCCATTTTCTATTCTCGTCTTTTATTCACTTCATCTTTCGTCAAAAAATATCGCGTATGATATAATAATATTAATTCGCTAAAACCCTTTTATCATGGTTGAAAATAAAAAACTTCAAACGACATATTTCTTCGTTTTGTTTGCCGCTTCGACATTTCTGCTTTATTTAATATTCAAACCGTTTCTGCAGGTCATCGTGATCGCCTCCATTTTGGCAGTGTTGCTCTCGCCGATCTATAAAAAGATCCTTCTTTTTCTTCGCGGAAGCAAATCATTATCCGCGCTCATTGTTGTGCTTGCCTCGTCGGTAATTATAGCGATACCCATTTATTTTTTGGTCGTGCAAATCCTTTCCGAGGCGCAATCGCTTTATACAAGCGTTCAGACCAGCGGCGGTCCCGGACCTTTTCTCGATTCTATCACTCGGGCGATCGAAGCTCCGATCCAAAAGATCTCCCCGAGCTTTTCTTTGAATATATCGGTCTATCTCTCCAATTTTGCCGATTTTCTTTTGAAAAATATCGGTCCAGTGATATCGGGAACCGCTTTCGTCATGCTCGAAATATTGCTGACCTTGATCACGCTCTACTTCTTTTTGAAAAATGGCAATGAATTCGTGTCGGGGATAATAAAACTCTCGCCGCTCGACGATAAATATGATGCCGAAGTGATCGTATCTATTGAAAAGACCATCAATTCAGTGCTAAAGGGGTCTCTCTCGATCGCCGTCATACAAGGTTTTTTGGTTGGTACCGGTTTGTATATCTTTCATGTGCCAAATCCCGCTTTGTGGGGAATGGTCGCTGCTTTTTCAGCTCTTATCCCGGGGATGGGGACGGCTTTCGTGACAGTACCATCGATCCTTTATTTGGTGCTGATAAAAGATACAGGAAACGCTATCGGCCTCTTTTTCTGGTCTGCTTTACTGGTGGGAACGGTTGATAATATCCTCGCTCCATATCTTTACACCAAGGGAATAAAAATTCATCCGCTTTTTGTTTTTTTCTCGGTTTTGGGCGGGGTTATCTATTTTGGTCCGATGGGATTTTTGTTCGGTCCGATCGTTTTAAGCCTTTTTCTTTCCGTCCTCCATATTTATCGCATTTTTATTCTGGAAGACGGAGCGGTGGAGTAGGAAGGGCCCGCCCTGCGTAGCTTTAGCGAAGCAGGGGATAAGTCAATTGCGGGTTTTGTTTATGTGCCGTATAATTAAATGGCGTATTGCGTCAGAATGAAAGACATGGAGGAAAGCGTTCACCCGGTAGCCGTACCGGTTCGTTGTCGCAGAGTTAATTTGTTTTTGGGGAAATTATGACACCAAGGGTTTTAATGTTTGGCTGGGAGTTTCCTCCGCACAATAGCGGCGGTCTTGGCACTGCCTGTTTCGGTCTGACCCGCGCACTTTCTCAAGATGCGGACGTAGTTTTTGTTTTGCCTAAAAAATCCGTGGTCAATTCAGATTATGTAAAAATGGTTTTTGCCAATCAGCACAGTATTGATATGAAGTATGTCGATACGATATTGAAAGCCTATGTGACCGAACAACAATATTTCGCAGATCGCCAAACGCTCACCGACGAAGTTTATGGCCTTTCTCTTATGGAAGAAGTGAAGCGCTACTCCAAAAAAGCCGCTTCGATCGCCCGCAAAGCAAACTGCGATATCATTCACGCTCATGACTGGTTAGCTTATTTAGCGGGGATGGAAGCGAAGAGAGCAACGGGAAAGCCGCTTGTTGTGCATGTTCACGCTACGGAGTTCGACCGAACGGGAGGGAACGGGATCAATCAGCAAGTATATGATATAGAGCGAGCCGGAATGCACGCCGCAGATGCTATCATTACGGTCAGCCAATGGACTAAAAATATAGTCGTCGATCATTATGGAGTTTCTCCCGATAAGATCACTGTGGTTCATAATGGCATCGATGTTGGTGACGTCAAGATCGTTCCTTCCCGTGTTCAGGCTTTGAAAGATGCCGGCAATAAGATCGTTCTTTTTGTCGGGCGCATCACTATGCAGAAAGGCCCGGATTACTTTATTCGCGCCGCCAAACGCGTTCTCGAATTTCGTCCCAATACGATCTTTTTGGTGTCAGGTTCCGGCGACATGGAGCGGCAAATGATACGACAAGCGGCAACGGAAGGGATCTCTGATAAAGTGCTTTTTGTCGGATTTCTTCGCGGTGAAGATTTGGATAGCATATATCAATCTGCCGATCTTTATGTCATGCCTTCCATATCAGAGCCTTTTGGTATAACGCCTCTCGAAGCGCTCGCGAATGGCACTCCCGTTCTGATCTCAAGGCAATCAGGCGTTTCAGAAGTATTGAATCACGCTTTAAAAACAGATTTTTGGGATATAGACGACACCGCCGATAAGATCATCTCCACTCTGGATAATCCGTGCTTGTATGAGAATCTCAAAGATAATGGAACGAGAGAATTGGATAAAAATAGCTGGGTTATCGCCGCGAGAAAGTGTCTCGAGGTATATCGGGTGGTGAGAACGGCGACGATGTAAGATATTATTCTTGAACTGATTACTGCAATGTTATTTCGATAAAAGAGTTTCTTTCAAAAAAATTTCAAATCTCCAATATCCAATTTCCAATAAAAATTTTGATATTAAAACATTGGACATTTTGTTGGAAATTGGATATTGGCAATTGGAAATTATTTGTATTTAATTAATCCCGGTAAACGGGACAGTGATTCTATGACGGTAAAAAAAGAAGGCAAGAAAAAAAAGATAATGCCGGTAAAAAAAACGGCTGTGGCTGTTAAGAAAAAAGCTGTCTTTGTCAAAGGTAAAAAAACAGCGAAGAAGGAGATCATCATCGCTCCCGCCGAGGTGTGTTTTTGGGTGTGGAACGGCCCGGCGCTTCAGAGCTTGCTTGATCTTCGCGAAGCGTTTAAAGTGCTTTCCGATGAGCAGTATTCCCACCATGTCAATAAAGAAAAAAATGATTTTGCAGCTTGGGTTTCCGCGATTTTGAAAGATGAGCCATGTGCGAAAGATCTTTCTAAAGCAAAAAATATGAAGGGCGCTCTGAAGATAGTGGAAAAATGTTTAGAGGGATACGCCGTTTAAGTATCAGGGATCAGTATCAGAATCAGGAAAAAAGCGCTACTTACGCAGCGCTTTTGTGTTGCAGATCTCACCAAACGGAGATCGACCAAATGATCGAAGCATAACATGCGACGGCCTCGGCATAAATTAATGCCACCCACCATAGCCAGCAAGTGAACCAGAATAGTACGCGGACGATACTCGTCAATATCCTCTTAAATGTAAATGGCATTGAAACATATCGATACCACTCGGGAATCAAAAATACCGGCAGCAATGCCCAGCTGACGATCTCCCATACTATATTTGTGGCGACAAATCCCCGTACATCATAATACGACGACAGAGGCAGGGCGCCGGTTATCTTTATGGTAACCGCTTGAATGACAACGATTGCAATGAAAAGTAAAATAAAGGTCGGCAAAGCTAGTACTTTTAATTGGTGGCGCAATACGATCATTTTTTCCAAAAGAACATTCATGTTTTATCCTCTGCAGAGTTAAAATTTCAAACTCCATTTTATCACTGATATTAGTATTTGTCAAGTATCAAGATGCCACTTTCGTGGCAGAAATCAAAAATTTATGTTATGGTAAAGAAAATGCCGAGGTGGCGAAATTGGTAGACGCACCAGCCTTAGGAGCTGGCGGGATCAAACCCATGGAGGTTCAAGTCCTCTCCTCGGCACAAAAAATCATCCGCTTCTGCGGATTTTTTGTGTCGAGGAAGAAAGTGAACTGCTTCACTTTCGTGAGGACTTGAACAACGGAGACATGTTTTTGGGGTCGCATCCCCAAAAACAGTCGAGTTGGTGCCCAGACAAATTTTTCCGCAGAAAAATTTAGTCGAGGGAAAGACTCCTCTCCTCGGCACAAAAAATCTTCGCTCCTTCTCTCTCGCGAGTGAGGAGCCCTCCTTCGCCAAGGCTACGGTAGGGCAAGCATCTCACTCGCTTGGGCGGCCAACAAAAAATGCCACGATGAATGGCATTTTTTCTTGTCCGCCCAGTAGGGGTTGAACCTACGACCTTGTGCTTAAGAGGCACCTGCTCTACCAACTGAGCTATGGGCGGATATATCTTGTATTATTTTTTTCAAAAATTCTCTTCCTTTTGCTGTTTTGAGTTGTTTTTCCCTTCGCATTGCATCACTTCGCGTCGTGAACTTTTCTGTATAAACGACCTCCCATGTTCCTTGTTTCTGTTTGTAGGTATATGATGATTTCTTACTTTTCAGTATCTCATTATGATAATCGAGTCTTTGAAACAAGTTCGCGGTTTGTCCGATGTAAAGTTTTCCGACTGTATTTGTTATAACATAAACAATGTAATTCACAATAGGCCTTATACTTAAGAGTCCGCCAGCTGGCGGATCTACCAACTGAGCTATGGGCGGTTTATGTATGCGAGTATTCTACCTTAAAAATGAAAATATTTCAAATTTAGCCAATGAATGAGAGGGTAAGCGCAGAGTTTCATGTTTTCTTTTTCTTTTGATGTTGGTATAATAGCACTATGAAAATAACCATAAAAGCTACGGGTCTGGAATTGACCCCGTCAATACAAGCATATGCGGAAAAGAGGGTGGAAAGTTTGGAAAAATTTCTTCGCGATGGATCGGAGAATGTATTAGCTCAGATCGAGGTCGGTGTTATTTCGCGCCATCACAAAACGGGCGAAATTTTTAGAGCCGAAGCAAAGATCTCCGCAGGGAAGAGTGTGGTGTATGCCGAGGCTCAAAAAGAAGACCTCTACGCCGCGATCGATGAAATGCAGGCAAAAATGGAACGGGAGCTTATCTCTTTAAAGAATAAAAAAATAAAGCTGGCAAAAAAAGGAGAAACGGCGGTAAAGAAAATATTACATGGAACAAAATAACATCGTACTGAATGATGCCAATAACGAAACTCCTTATATTGAATTCGATAGTGTTCCGGTGCCGAAGAGTCCGATAGGTGTTTTTTCTAAAGAGAACTTGATCATTTTCTTCAGGCCGCTTTTTAAAAAATTACCGAAGAAAGAAGCGGCGTACTGGACAATTTTGTCCTTTGTTGCGTTCAGTTTTATGGGGGCGATCATGCTGTTCATCGATTCATATGTAAAAGACATAAACGACTATCAGTCATCAATGTCATCGGTCGGTAAATATCATTCGGTGTATCAAGCTTTGGAAGATGAAGCGAAGCCTTTTCAACCGCCGGAAAAGAAATAGAGAGAATAGCCTAACAAAATATTACACAAAAACATACCTACCAAAAATGATGGGTATGTTTTATCATCGACCTTAACCATAGCGGGCGGTTTGGGAAGCATCGGCAGATATCTTTAAATTTTTGTCATTTTTGTCATTTTCGAATTCATATACCACATCGATGGCAAGTTTTCCGCTCTCTTCTCGTGAAAACGCTATTTCTGCAATACTAGCAGGAGCTTTTTTAGGTCCCGTTGCTTTTACCCCATAATTTTTTGAGATCTGTTCCATGGCATGATCGGGAGCGCCGCCATAACACATAAAACTCGCAACCGCCCCATTTTCTTTGATCACGAGTGAAGATTTATTTTCACCGACACCGAACACATTTTTCCATCGAAGATTTTCCCTTTCGAATTCTTTCAGATCGCCAGAGATGAGTCTCCCGTGTTGATTGATCCAAATAAAATCCGCTTGAGGAAAATTTTGTTTTTCTTGCGGCGGGGCGATCTTTGAAAGCTGGTCAAACATCTGAGGTGCGAATGGAAACGGGTTCGAGTATTCGATCACTCTTGTTTTTATGTTGAGTTTTTTTCCTTCATTTCTTATTTTTTCATGGATATATTTACGATTCTTAAAAGCGCCGTTATGATCTTGATACGCCGTACACATTACACCGTACGGTTCTCCCGGGGCAAGGGGTTCGAGTTGTTCCAAAAGAAGATCCAAATCATAGCGTTCAAAAAATCGAATTTTATTCGGTCCGGTGAAGGCGAGTTTTTTTGCTGAGCCGGGGTTATTATCTTCCAATGATCTTATAGCGCACAAATTATTCCAAACATCGCCATTACCATTTTTCCATGCGTACTGAAAATCAACGAATGGAAGGTCATATTTTTTTGACAAGAGTTCTTCGAGAAGTCTGTCTCCTGCGGAATGTTTAACAAGTTCAAATGCGTGGGAAATTTCATCTTCGCCAAAACCTTCCACGAGCAACGTATTTTTTATTTCATCGGAATTCATTTTTTCGGCAGAAAAATCGCTTGAGTATGTGGCAAGAGCTGAATCCTTAGAAGGAAAAAAATTATCTAACGCTTGCCGGTCAAATGGTATCAACTTATCATTTGAACTGAATTTTTCAGCCCACAGTTTTGCTACGTTCGTATCTCCCGCAAGCAGGGCGATAATATTCAGATCGGGGTCTGTGTACGGCTCAAGATCTGGAGTCGAACTCGTTCCGGTTTTTGCCATTTCAGCCACAGGAGCAACGCTTCGGAGAAACGACAAAATTGATCTACTGCCGAGCAAAGGTTCCGTAAAGTGCACCGACGATGCCATTGCAAAATAATTTCGAAAAAAAATCAATTCGTCGTTGCTCCATACCATTCTCTCGTTTAGCTTGTGTTTATTGCTTTCTCCATCGGTCTTTATTTTTTCGGAAAGAAAAGCTGCAAAAAAATCTTTTTCATTATTGAGAAAATAGAGTAATTCATGAGCGAGATTTTTTCTCTCATTAAATGATTCATATTTATTTTCAGAGTGTTTATCGCCACCGTTGGCGAAAGTCATCCACAAGTTGAGGCGTTTAAATACCATCTGCTGATTCTCGATACCTCGCAGACCCTCGCTTATTTCTTGAGAATGTTCATTAATGAACGCTGAGACATCCTTTGCATATTTTTGCTTTTTTTCCTTAATGTTATCTGTTGGAAAGTCTCCGGACAATTCCTTGAGGCGCGTATAAAAAGCGGGATTCTCTTGTGCGTTGTCACGAAACTGCTCGTTTAAATTTATGTTTTCCGAATTATTCATGTTTATCAATTATATCGCGACTGACGGAATCTTTGCAAATAAAATTTTTATTCAGCGAGCGAAGATCATTCCGTCTACGCTCAGGCGATTTCACTTGCGGGGTGTTTAAAGTTTCGGCGTTGTGGATTTTTTGTTCGTTTTCGGATATAGTGAAGAGGTTAAATAATCAACAAAATTATGTCACTATCCATCGGAATTGTAGGACTCCCGAATGTCGGAAAATCGACTTTATTCAATGCTTTGACCGAAAAAACGGTGCCGGCGGAGAATTATCCGTTTTGCACGATCGATCCTTCGGTCGGGATCGTTGCCGTGCCGGATTCTCGGCTGGAAAAATTGAACGATTTTTCACATTCGCAAAAAAAGATCCCGGCGGCGATCGAATTCGTTGACATTGCGGGGCTGGTGGCGGGCGCGTCGGAAGGGCAAGGTCTCGGAAATAAATTTCTGGCGCATATCCGCGAGACGGATGCGATCGCGCAAGTCGTACGTATTTTTGAAGATGAAAATATCATTCATGTTTCCGGAAAAATAGATCCGATCGACGACATCGGCGTGATAAATTTGGAGCTCATTTTGGCGGACATGCAAACGGTGACGAAACGGCTTTCAAATATCGAGCGAGACGTGAAGCGTGGCGACAAAGACGCCGTCCGAGAAAAAACGGCGCTTTCACGAATTTTGCCGGCGCTCGAAGAAGGGAAATTGGCAAGCACAGTGACTCTTGATGAGCATGAGCTGGCGATCGTAAAAACGATGCACCTGCTTTCGATGAAGCCGATACTCTATATACTAAACAAACGTTCCGGGGGAGGCAGTAAAAACTTAGATGAACTTAATGACGAACGCTACAAAGTTCTTATCGAATTTTTCAAAGACAACGGTGCGGGACACGTGATCGTGGATGCGAAGATCGAATCGGAACTGAAAGATTTTGTTGGGGAAGAACGTGAGATGTTCCGCGCCGAGCTTGGTGCATCAAGAGACGATGGTGTGAATGACCTGATCATGAAAAGTTATGACATTCTCGGATTGATGACTTACTTCACAACCGGTGAAGATGAGACGCGCGCTTGGACTATAAGGAAAAATTCTACTGCGCCCGTCGCCGGCATGGCGATACACACGGATTTTCGCGACAAATTCATTCGAGCAGAGGTGATACGATACGATAAATTGCTCGAGGCCGGAGCGTACTCGATCGCTCGTGAAAAAGGGTGGGTGCGAACAGAAGGAAAGGAATATATTGTGCAGGATGGCGACGTGATCGAATTTAGGATCTAGTTCGCATGGCTTCCATTTTGGGCGATCTTCGCTTTATTTTTTCACGGCGACCTTGGGGCAGTAGGCGTCTACAGCCCGCTTCGGCATACCGCAAAAAAATAAAGCGAATCTCATCCCAAAATGAAAGCCATTTGGAGGTGATTAAACTTTCCGACATCCGGGCATAAAAAAGGGGCTGAATATTAATTCAGCCCCTTTGTTTCTTAACCCATCGGAGGAATCCTCAAAGGTTAAAAATATCTATTTGGGTTAGGTGCCTTTTATGGCTAGGGATTATGACCCTGAACGCAGGTAGATATGTTACCTGTATCTGCTTTGAGAATAAGCTATTCCGGATTATATGTCAATACCTTCCTTTTTTTGAGGAGGAGGCGCATCACAGCAGATTCCCTTTCCATACCTTGTAGTCCGCGATATAATGATAATATGGAATACAGTAAAATATCTATGGGGCGTTATGTGGGGTCGCTTGTTTTGTTTGCGGCCATTGTCGGTCTCGGCGTACTCTGGTTAAACGGAAATTCGCCAGACAAGAAACCGGCGGAACTCGCTCCGGTGGCAACATCGACGCCAAAGATCTCAGCGCTTCCCGATGTGGCTTTTTTTGAGGATGTTCAAACGGAAACGATAAAGAAAACCGCCTTTCCGACCGGGAAAAAAGATCCCGCGAATTTGGTGACAGCGGTGGGTGAATATCCCATCAATACTCCATTCGCAAAAGTTGCTGAAACTCACGTCAAAGGGATCATTCAGAACTTCATAGAGCAGTATTCCGATCAAAAAGATATCGTGACGAGTGGCGGCGTGAATGCGGAATCGTCCGTTGCTTTTTCGCGAGGTAAGAAATTATTCAGCTATCTCTACAGTGATTATACGGAAGAAGGCGGCGCGCATGGCAATATACAATTTTCTTCGGAGACTCTGGATATGAACGGCAGGAAATATATTCTCGGAGATCTCTTTCTTCCAAAAACTGATTACCTTGGAATTTTTTCCCAAATGGCGATCGTTCATTTTGTAAAAGATACTTATGTTGCTTTTGATCCGAAGGACGCGACATTCGGAAAAGGGCTTGATCCGAAACCGGAAAATTTCGCCGCGTTCTTCATTTCAGGCGACAAAATAATTTTTCAATTCCAGAATTACCAGATCGGACCATATTCCGAAGGCCCGCAGAGGTTCGAAGTTTCCGTAAAGGATCCGGAGATATCAAAGATCGTGAGGCCGGAGTTGTTCTAATAGAGATACCAATACCAATATACGAATGGGTACCAATATACGAATGGATACGAATACGGACGACTGACGATAAAAATTTAAAAACGGACAGCATTATGCGCGTCCGTTTTTTTTGTGAAAATTTTATCGCAACTTTCAACCTTTGCTATGGGATGATTCATTACCATCTTCAGCCCGTCATTCCGGGCAACGACCCGGAATCCACGTTTGATTCGTATCCATTCGTATATTGGTACCCATTCGTATATTAGTATTTAATTCGTATCTTGAAATTAGACCACAAAGGCGCTATACTGCAAGGATATGACAAAGGAATATGACCACAAAAAGATAGAACAGAAATGGCGGCGCGAGTGGGAAAAACATGAACTCTATAAAACACCTGCTTCTCCGGAAGATCACGGTAAGCCCAAGTGTTACGTACTCGACATGTTTCCGTTCCCCTCAGGAGAAGGACTTCACGTGGGTCACCCTAAGGGATACATAGCGTCGGACATATATTCCCGTTTCAAGAAAATGAATGGATTCAATATCCTTCATCCGATGGGGTGGGATGCTTTTGGGCTGCCGGCGGAACAGTATGCGATCAAAAATAAAATTCACCCGCGGATCGCCGTTGAGAAAAATATTGCGAGGTTCAAAGAACAGCTTTCGCTCATCGGTTTCAATTATGACTGGGACAGAGAGATCAATACCACTGATACGCGATATTATAAATGGACGCAATGGATATTCTTGAAACTTTTGGAAAAAGGCTTGGCGTATGAATCGTTCGAACCGGTCAACTGGTGTCCGAGCTGTCAGACGGGACTTGCCAATGAAGATCTGGACGGGACGAGGTGCGAACGGTGCGGTACCGAAGTGGAGAAGCGTCCGATGCGTCAGTGGGTGCTCAAGATCACCGATTATGCCGACCGGCTTATAGCGGATCTTGATGATCTTAATTGGCCGGAACACGTAAAAGAAGCGCAACGGAATTGGATCGGACGATCAGAGGGAGCACTCATTAGCTTTCAGCTTATAGGTTTTAGCTTTCAGCTTGACGTATTTACTACCAGACCGGATACGCTTTTTGGGGCAACCTATTGTGTGGTGGCACCGGAACATGAACTCATAGATAAACTAAAATCAAAGATTTCAAATTGGGACGAGGTTTTGACATATCGCGAGGATATGAAGAAAAAAACAGAGATCGAGCGTACGGCGGAGGGGATGGAGAAGACGGGAGTGAAGCTCGTTGGGGTAACGGCGATAAATCCGGTGAACAATGAAAAACTGCCGATCTTTATCGCTGATTATGTACTTGCGCATTATGGAACGGGTGCGATCATGGCTGTACCGGCGCATGATTCG
Source organism: Minisyncoccota bacterium (assembly GCA_023229825.1). Taxonomy (GTDB): domain Bacteria; phylum Patescibacteriota; class Minisyncoccia; order Phycocordibacterales; family CAIJYI01; genus CAIJYI01. The sequence goes on along the minus strand of JALNYN010000014.1, from coordinate 10,708 downwards.
AGAGACCACGAATTTGCAAAGAAATTCGATTTGCCGATACGTGCGGTCATTGAACCGGTCACAGGCGAAAAGAGAGAAAACGAAGAGTTCAGAAAAAGCATTGTGGCGATCGTTCATAACAAAAAAGACGATACCTTTCTTTCCATTAATTGGGGAGATAAACTTGGTGGAAATCTTTTTGTCGGAGGAGGCAGGGAGAACGATGAAGATCCGCTCGCGTGCGCCGGACGAGAGATCGGGGAAGAGACCGGATATAAAAATGTGAGTTTCATTTCACAAACTGAATCCATCCATCATCATTACAGAGCGCATTCCAAGGGCGTGAATCGCGAGATCGAAGCGGTCGGCCTTTATTTTGAACTGGACGATAATGAACAGATCCCGATAAAACGTGAAGAAGATGAAAAAGGGAAGTTCACGGTGGAATGGATAGCTCGGTCCGAGGTCGGCAATAAGATAAAAGATGAATTGCACGCTCTGGCCTTCGACTTGTTGGTGAACGGTTCCGTGTACTCTGGAGCGGGTATTATGATAAACTCCGGAAAATTTGACGGTATGACGAATGATGAGGCAAAAAAAGACATTACTGAATTCGCTGGCGGACAGTTAAAAACAACCTATAAACTTCGTGATTGGGTTTTTTCGCGGCAACGCTACTGGGGAGAGCCGATTCCGGTCATACACTGCGAACGATGCGGCACCGTCCCCGTTCCGGAAAAAGACCTGCCGGTGAAATTGCCGGACGTGGATTCTTACGAACCTACCGGAACGGGAGAATCTCCGCTTGCCAACATTCGTGATTGGGTAAATGTGAAATGTCCGAAATGCCATGGAGATGCGAAACGCGAGACGAACACCATGCCGAACTGGGCGGGTTCTTCATGGTACTATTTGCGATATATCGATCCGCGCAATCAAAACGCGCTCGTAGACAAAGAAAAAGAAAAATATTGGTCCCCGGTCGACGTGTATGTCGGAGGCGACCACGCCACGCGCCATCTCATTTACGCGCGATTTTGGCATAAGTTTTTGTTCGATATCGGCGCAGTGAATTATTCCGAGCCGTTCAAGAGGCTGGAATTTCTCGGGGTTATTCTTGCTGAAGATGGGAGGAAGATGAGCAAGCGGTGGGGGAATGTCGTTAATCCCGATGATATCGTTGAATTGTACGGCGCAGACACTTTGCGCGTGTATGAAATGTTCATGGGTCCGTTCGAAAATGCTTCCGCATGGAAAACGGAAAGCATTATAGGGTCGAGGAGATTTGTCGAAAAAATTTGGCGAATTTTTTCTAAAGTAAAAAGTGAAAATGAAAAACTAAAAACGACAATTCAAAATGAAAAATTAACGACGTTGTATAACCAAACGCTAAAGAAAATTTCAGAGAACATAGAGGATTTTAAATTTAATACCGCAATATCCGCGATGATGATTTTGGCAAACGAACTGGAAAAAGAAGAAAGCATCGATCAAGAAATGTTCGAGGGATTTCTGAAAATTTTCGCTCCATTCGCTCCGCATATCGCCGACGAACTCTGGCATGATATGGGGCACGATTCGTTCATTTACAATGAGCCGTGGCCGGAGTATGATGCGCTTAAGATACAGGATGAGATGATGATCATCGCTGTGCAGGTGAATGGAAAACTCCGCGCAACATTCGAGATCGCGCGAGGAACGGAGGAGGAAGAAGTAAAAAAACAAGCGCTTCTCATTCCGGAAGTCCTCAAGTGGACAGATGATAAAAAGATGAAAAAAGTCATCTATGTAAAAGAAAAGCTGGTTTCCATTGTGATCTAAACCGACGAAATTTTTCGTCAGTTCAATAATACGCTTATTTATAGCAATATTTTATGAACGATTTCAAACTAACCGAAAACGCTTGCATTTGTTTGACACCTATGTTAAAAAGATGTTATATTAAAAATATAGATTATATAGCAACCAATAATAAGCGAATAAAAATTCGATAAGTATTTATTACTGTGTTTAATTAATTATTATAATTTTTGTGTTTTATGTCAGTTATTACATTTAAGCCAAAGCAGGTAACAAAGAGTTTGCTCACCACTATTCCTCCGCGAGCACGAGATGTCATCATCGGCCGTTTTGGCTTGGAAGACACGCCGGAGCGAAAGACTCTTGAATCGATCGGTAATACCTATGGCATTACCAGGGAGCGTGTTCGCCAGATCGAAAATTTCGCTCTCGCTACTCTGAAAAAATCTGAAGCCTTTGAAAAAGCGGCCCCGGCGCTGAAAGAGCTCCGAGAGATCCTCAATTCTTTGGGAGGCATCATGAGCGAGGAGGACTTTTTGGAGCACCTTTCTTCGGATAAGATAACCCAAAATCATCTTACGCTTTTCCTCGTACTCTCTGACGATTTCACTAAACATAAAGAAGATAATATTTTCAAGCACCGATGGTCTGTTGATGATACGGTTGCGAGCGAAGTCCACGCAGTACTTCATTCCCTCCACAAAGAATTTTCAGAGAATGACCTTGTTCCTGAAAAAGAGATCATTGAACGCTTCTTGGACAGAATGCACGCCGATCCGAAACGAAAGAGCGAACACACGGCAAAGAGATGGCTTGGAATTTCCAAAGTTCTCGGAAAGAATACACTCGGAGATTGGGGCGTTGCCGCTTCTCCGAACATCAGCGCGCGAGGCATCAGAGATTACGCTTTTCTGGTTATCCGACGCCACGGTTCGCCGATGCACTTCACTGAAGTCGCGAAAAAGATATCTTCCACGTTCGGTAAGAAAGCACACGTCGCCACCTGCCACAACGAGCTCATTAAAGACAAACGTTTCGTACTCGTCGGCCGCGGACTCTACGTCCTTTCCGAATGGGGCTACACCGGAGGCGTCGTCAAAGATGTGATCCGCCATGTTCTCGAAAAAGAAGGACCGCTCACGAAACAGGAGATCGTTGAAAAGGTCATGAAAGAAAGATACGTCAAAGAAAACACCATCTTGGTAAACCTGCAGAATGCAAAGTACTTCAAGAAAGATAAGGACGGGAAGTATCATACGGTCTAGACCGAGAGAATGGAAAATCGATAATAGAAAATAGAAAAAAGACCGTTCCGAAAGGGGCGGTCTTTTGGTTTGAAAAAACGCGTCTTTGTGAGATACTTGTTGCGAGAAAGCGCGTGACGGAGGAATTTTGAAATGAAAAAAGACACATTAAGTTTAGTGGAACAATTGATCGCCAAAAATCACATTCAACAGCGGAAGCGGAGATTTTTTAAGGAGGCGAATCCTGTGCTTGCGACCGCAAAGATAACGGACAATGCTGAAATGAAGCTCTTTCGTGAAAACGTAGAACATCAAAGAGAAGACGCCTATAAAAACATGACGCATGACGAAAAGATCGCGGCGGTAAATCGACTTTTGCTGAAAAAACAAGCCCAGATAGAAGCGCTGGAAGAAGAGTATAAAATGCTTCTCTCAGAACTTGAAAAATTCCAAGGGTAGACAAAATAGAAAAGCAGTAAGCCGTTCCGGCCCGGAACGGCTTTTTCGTCGCCGGACGAGGGTTGTACCCTCGTTCGAAACGTTTTCGATTTACTTGTGAACAAACTCAGTTAAATATTTCAAACGTCATGAACGGGGTTACAAACCCCGTCCGGCGGCGAAAATTATTTTTTTATACATTAGACATTTGGATTTTTATTGGAAATTAGAAATTGGATATTGGAAATTTTTTAAGGTAAGAGTATTCAGCTTTCATTTAACATTATGCGTGTCCTTCCTTTCCCCCTATTTTTTGCTATAATATATGATATGGAAGATCTTACTAAACAACAAATGGTTCTTCTGACCGTCTTGGTCAGCTTTGTGTGTTCAATCGCGACGAGCATTATGATCGTTTCGCTGCTGACCGACACGACACCGATCGTTTCTCAAACGATCAACAATATTGTTGAAAAGACCATTGAAAAGGTGGTGACCGGCACGACTACTCCCGTCGTCATCAAGCCGACGACGCCAACTCCCATTAAGACCGAAAACGAAAGGATCATCTCTGCGGTACAGATCAATCTTCCAAAACTGGTAAGCATACGCGAAAAAGCGATAGAAGGGGGGTCGGCAACCGGTACGGCAAAGATCGGCATCGGATCGATCGTTTCAGCCGATGGTCTTATCGCCGTCGACAGCTCGATGGTCGGAGAAAAAACAGAGTTTACGGTTTTCTTCGGAGACAAATATCGACCGGCAAAAAAGGTGTACGCGGATAATGCGTCGCATGTCGCACTGATCCAAGCGGGCGATGCTATTAAAGGCGATAAAAATACTGAAGGTATTACTTTTTCTCCGTTATCATACTCAAGAAGCGACATGACTCTCGGCCTTCCTATGATCGCGCTCGGCGGAGAGAACGGAAGATCCATGACCAAAGGCACCCTGACAGAAATGCCTGACGACAAGACCTCCCCGATAGCATCTGAAGATATGTCCCTCTCCGATGCGTATAAAGGAGGGATCGTGTTCGGACAAGACGGAAAAGTCATCGGATTCATTCTTTCGTCATCGATCGGCGATCCCGAAATAATCCCTTATTCAAACATTCTTTCCGCTATCAACCAATACAAGTCTCCAACGGCCGAAGCCGCCAAACCTTAACTCCAAAAATAAAGGTTTATTAAATTCTAACGGGGTTGACAATTTACATAAATGCTTGTAGTATTTACTTGAAAGCCTTCATGGGTTTTCTTTTGTACTAAGAAGTTCTTCCCATTTTCATGAAGATCTTCTAAAACCTAAAACCTAAAACCTAAAACCTAAAACCTAAAACCTAAAACTATGCCACCTTTTAAAGACTTCACCTCAAAAGCGAAAGAAGCCATTCGTCGGGCGCATGAGCTTGCGATCGAAAGAGGGTTGAATCATGTTGATTCTCTCCATCTTCTCGCGGCGCTTATCTTGCAGGACGAAGGACCGGTCATTTCCATTTTAGACAGAATGGAGGTCGATCAAAATCTTCTCATCGACTCGCTGCTTTCAACGCTTGAAACGAACGAACACGGAAATACGGTGTCGCCGTCTTTTCAGATGTACCTCACTCCGGAACTTGCGCAAGTTCTCGATACTTCATCAAAGATCGTTCAGTCGATGAACGACAGTTTCATTTCCACCGAACATCTCTTTTTGGCGCTCATTGAAGTGTCGCAACCATCGCGCGAGATCTTGAATCGTTTCAAGATCGGAAAAGACGAGGTGCTCCGCTATATTCAGGAATTCAAGAACGGCAACATTACCGACATCAGTTCTCCGAAGAAATCGAAAGTACTTGCGCGCTACACGAGAAGCCTGACAAAACTCGCCGGCGAAGACAAGCTTGATCCGGTCATCGGTCGCGATGTTGAGATCGCACGCATCATGCAGATCCTTTCGCGGCGTACAAAAAACAATCCCATTCTGATCGGAGAGGCCGGCGTTGGAAAGACCGCCGTTGTCGAAGGTCTCGCGATCCGCATGTCTAAAGGTGATGTCCCCGAATCTCTCAAAGGAAAGGAACTCGTATCTCTCGACATCGGTTCGCTCGTTGCCGGCACGAAATATCGCGGCGAATTTGAGGAACGCCTGAAAGCGATCATGAAAGAGATCGAGCGCTCGGAAGGAAAGATCATTCTTTTTATCGACGAGATACATATGATCGTCGGAGCCGGCGGTGCGGACGGAGCGCTCGACGCTTCCAATCTCCTGAAACCGGCGCTTGCTCGCGGGGAACTTCGCGCTATCGGAGCGACCACCTTCAAGGAGTATCAGAAACATATCGAAAAGGATATGGCGCTCACCAGACGTTTTCAGCCGGTACAGGTCGCCGAACCGAATACCGAAGATGCCGTCGCCATTCTTCGCGGATTGAAGGAGAAATATGAACTGTATCATGGGGTTAAGATCACCGATGATGCGATCATATCTGCGGTTACCTTAAGCAGCCGTTATATCAGCGATCGATTCTTGCCCGACAAAGCGGTGGACCTTATCGACGAAGCCGCCTCGATGCTCAAGATCTCGCTTGAAACAAAACCGGCAGTTTTGGAAGATGCTCATCGAAAAATAATGCGTCTTGAGATCGAAAAAGAAGCGCTCAAAAAAGAAGCCGCAACAGAAGAAGGACAAAACGCCAAGAGCCGCATGAAAGATATCGACAAAGAGATCAGCGATCTTCGAGAAAAAACTCACGACGTAGAAATGCGCTGGACGAACGAAAAGGAGATACTCACCTCCATCCGGGAAATTAAAAAACAGCTCGATGCTCTGCGCTTGGAAGCCGAAGCGGCCGAAACGCGCACCGATCTCGCCACGGTCGCCGAGATCAGATACGGAAAGATCCCCACTCTTGAAAAAGAACTGAACGCAAAAAATCTTCGCTTGCGCAAACTGAAGATCACTCAGAGGATCTTGAAAGAGGAGATCACCGAGGCGGATATTGCCGATGTGGTTTCAAAGTGGACGGGCATCCCCGTTTCCAAAATGCTTGAAGAAGAAGCGATGAAACTTTCTCACCTTGAAGAAAAATTAAAAGAACGGGTGATCGGGCAGGAAAGCGCCATTCAAAAGATCGCCGACGCCATCAAGCGTTCGCGCGTGGGCATCTCCGATCCGAATCATCCCATCGGTTCATTCCTCTTTCTCGGTCCGACCGGAGTAGGTAAGACGGAGCTTTCCAAAGCCGTCGCTGAATTTCTTTTCAACGATGAAAAATCTCTGATCCGCATAGACATGTCCGAGTATATGGAGAAGCACTCGGTTTCTAAGATCATCGGATCGCCTCCCGGTTATGTCGGACACGAAGAAGGCGGTTCGATCACAGAACTCGTCAGGCACAAACCGTATTCCGTGCTGCTTTTCGACGAGATCGAAAAGGCGCATCCCGAGGTATTCAATATCCTGCTTCAGGTTTTAGACAACGGACGCCTTACCGACGCGAAGGGGAGAACGGTCAATTTCAAGAATACCGTCATTATCCTCACGTCGAACATCGGCGCGGAATTCATCGATCGCATGAAGACCATCGGATTCTCCAATTCCACCGAAGCGGGAGATTACACCGCTGCGAAAGAGAAGGTGACTGCAGCCCTAAAAAATTATTTTCGTCCGGAATTCTTGAATCGCTTGGACGAGATCCTTATCTTCGACATTCTTTCCAAGGAAGCCGTCAGAGATATCGTCGGACTTCAGATCAAGATCGTGGAAAAACGCTTGCTCGAAAAAGATATCGCTTTGAAAGTCTCTAGTGATGCCATGGAGTATCTTGCGAAAGAAGGATATAATCCTCAGTATGGCGCGCGCCCGCTCAAGCGCTTGATCCAAAACAAGATATTAACGCCCGTCGCGACGCTCATGATCTCCAAAGGAATGCTCTTCGGCGGCGCAGTATCCGTCAGCATGAAAGGCGAAGAGCTGGTCATCAAAGCGGACAAGATCAAACTGAAACCAAGCCTCGGGAGAAAAGCGAAAGAGACAGCCAAAGTATAAGGAAAAGAAAAACGGGTCAAATTTTGACCCGTTTTTCTTTTGGTGGTATACATAAATCAGGACAGTTTCTTTAAAGGAGAAAGATCGATGAATAAAAAGGCAATAATAAAAGCGTATGATTCATATATTTTAATGCAGCAAGCCAGCGCTGAGTTTGAGAAAAAAATTCCACAAGAGGACGATATTTTGGAAATTTTGCGAGTATTGCAAGAATCTTACAAAAATGACGGTTTTTACGTAGATGAGATCGTTTATGTGGGACGTGTACTGCATTGGGATCTTTTAGCGTCGTACAATACATGTTATAGTACCGTGTGCAAAATATTGTGGAAATCTCTCGAAAAAGGCACCGTGGTGGTGACAAAGCAAAGAAGATGGAAAATTGTCCCGCCTACGGAAGTTAGTGAATAAAAAGTATCATATCCCGCCAAGCAAGCCTTGGCGGGTTTTTTGTCGCTGTTCGTCGTTCCATATACTTATACTTGTCCCTTATACTTCGTCGCTGGGCTTTCTTTTTCATATTTTTATGATACCATTAAATGGGATTGATTTTGATAGGAGAACGCAAATGTTAGACCTACTTGAAGCATATTTTGAAGATCTTGAGAAAAAATTAGACAAACAAGCCGTACTTGATGCTCATAATTCATATTTTCTCGCAAAAAATGCGGAAGCAAAAAAACTGAGCGCACCAAGTGAAGAAACGATTTTGGAAATTCTGCGGATACTATCCGAGGAATCCAAAACAAAAAGTATCACTCATGAAGAAATTGATTATGTGAGGAAGCTTTTATTTTGGGATAATAAATGTCTTTTTATGGGGATGATAGAAAATCTCCAGAAAAAGGGAAAGGTTGTTTATCATCCGCGAACCGGGTGGACACTCGCGCCGCCTACGAAGTAAAATCATAAAAAAGTATCATATCCCGCCCCGAGTTAGATCGGCGGCGGGATTTTTATTCGCACGTTGTTATGGAGTAGTATATTGCGATAAGTTTGTTTTGATGATAAGATGTATAGATGGGAAGACGATGGGCAAAAGAAGAGGAGGAAAAAAAACGCAAAGAGCTTCGTTTTTTGTATGTAAAGCAAAACAAGACAATCAACGAAGTTGGCCTACTGTTAAAAATTGCTCCGCAAACGGTGTTTCAGCGATTACAAAGACTGAATATACCGACATCTCCGGAAAGTAAGATCGACTATTTGCATAAGCGCGTTGGAATAAAAATTCCTGCACGCCGGACGCTGGAACTCGCTGAATTTTTTGGCGTTATGCTGGGCGATGGACATGTATCCGAGTTCCAGACAGTGGTTTCGCTCGGAACGAAAGAAATGTTGTATGCAGAATATGTTCGCACCCTTATGGAAAAGCTGTTTACTACAAAAGCAAAAGTCGGTATAAGAAAAGATGGTTACAAAGATGTTTACATAAGTTCGGTGGAACTTTCCCGGTGGCTTCAAAAAGAAGGTCTTGTATTTAACAAAGTAGCATCGCAAGTCGGTGTTCCGAAATGGATATTTCAAAAAGATATTTTTATGAAAGCATTCCTTCGAGGTTTTTTTGACACCGATGGATCCGTATACCACTTGAGATATGGGATACAAATATCTCTTACGAACAAATCTTTACCCCTCTTAGTTTCTTTACAGAAAATGCTTTTTAAGCTAGAATACAAACCATCGGAAATAAGTTCCGGAAAAGTTTATATTACCAATCGCGCCGAGGTCTTTCGATTTTTTACAGAGATCAAACCGGCCAACGCAAAACATGTAAATCGATTTAAAGAGTTTGGCAATAAAATTTAAATATTCGCGTCGGTACCCAAGCGGTCAACGGGGGCAGACTGTAAATCTGCTGACTTTAGTCTTCGTTGGTTCGAATCCAACCCGGCGCACCATTAAAAAAAGACCTTTTGCCGGGTCTTTTTTTAATGGTGCGCCGGAGCAAGTGACCTGCGTCACTTGCGTGTTGGATTCGAAACCTTTTCCGTTATTTATGAGTCGGGGTAGGGGCCCCGAGGAGTAAATCGGAAAACGGATACTGCTCATGTAATGAGAGAAATTCCAACCCGGCGCACAATTTGATTGATCGCGAGCGCGGCCCGCTGGGGCGTAGGGGTCGGCTGTGGGCCGACGATGAAAACCAAGGTTTTCATACTTTCCTTGTTTGTTTTTGTTGTGCGAAAACGATATACTGAACGTATATCATTAACTTTTTTTATGATGACTTCAAAAACGGTCTACTACATTTGTTTCACTATTTTTATTCTTGGCATCTTGCTGGGGGTAGGCGCTACGTTTGCTTATCTTACGGTATCTCCTGCGGGTCCCGCGAGCGGCGGCGGGGTTGCTTGCACGATGGAAGCGAAAATTTGTCCGGATGGTTCATCGGTGGGGAGGACAGGTCCGAATTGCGAGTTTACGCCGTGCAAAAAGGGAACATCCGGAAATGTGGTTCCTCCCAACGCAGAACCTATCGGTGAAGGCGGCGGGTCGGGAACATCCGGCTCCGGAAACGGCGAGGCGGTTGCTTGTACCATGGATGCGAAAATTTGTCCGGACGGATCGGCGGTCGGACGCGTTGGTCCGAATTGCGAGTTTGCGGAATGTCCGATCGCCGGCAGCGGAGGAACATCGTGTGCTTCCGATAAAGATTGCGGAGCGGGATATGAATGTATCGACCCCTCTCCTGTCGTTCGTGAAGGTGAGGAAAATCTAAAATGCTGGAAGATCGGAACGCCGCGCCCGATCTGCCTTTCCGGCGATACGCGCATCTCGACGCCGGAGGGCGATGTTTTGGTAAAAAATATGAAGGAAGGAATGCGCGTTTGGACGGTTGATAAAAACGGAAAGAAAATTTCGGGAACCGCAGTGCTCGCAGGAAAAACGCGTGCGCCTTCGACTCATAAAGTTATGCATATCAAACTTTCAGATGGAAGGGAGCTGTTCGTTTCTCCCAGGCACAAAATTGCTGATGGGCGAAACGCTGGCGAAATGGATGTTGGAGATAGGATTGGCGGCGCGGCCGTTATACTTTCCGATCTAGTGCCGTACACCGAAGAATACACCTACGATATTTTGCCGAACGGTGATACCGGAATGTATTTTGCGAATGGAATTTTGCTGCGAAGTACGCTTAAATAAAAAATTATAAATATCAAAATATCAGCATGGAAAACTTTAAGGAAATGCGCGTCACCGGAAACGTACCTGAC
>JALNYN010000013.1 GCA_023229825.1 Minisyncoccota bacterium | reverse complement strand
CTTTGAACCTTCTTAAAAAAATTGCTACACTGAAAAAGAAGATTTATGAAATTACAAAAATGGCGCGGAACCGAACGACGGACTAACGACTTTCAGTAACAGTTTATTATGGCCTATATCGGCGATTTTTGAAAATGTCACAAACCGCGATAAATAATGGTCGTAATTCTCGATCGTCTTTAGCGACCGTCCGCGTTCGATCTCCAAATGTTCCAAAAATTCGGTTTTGAGGTCAGTGAGCTTCATGGATACATTTTACCATACGAATGGAGATACCAATATACGAAATAAATATACCAATATATCGAATGCGTACCAATATACAAATGGATACGAATACGACGATCATTATTTCGCATATTCCTTGTCAAAATCGTCGGGGGGGGGTTATAATAGAAACGTTAGCAGATAAAACATATTTTTATGAAAGAGGATGAGCCAAAAATTGAAAATATCGTGCCGTCGACGACGAATGAAGGCGAACGAAATTTAAATAAAGAAGCGGCAGATTATTATGCGGAGAAATACAAAAACACGAAGATCGGCGCAGTGCTTGCTTCTGTTTTGAGTTTGGCTCCGATGGCGGCGGTTTCCGCACCGATGAATTGGGAGGACATAAACGGAAGTTATACTACGGCGGGAAAGGAATATTCTTCGTCAAAACAGCGGTATCAAAAAAAGATTGCCGAGTACGATGAAAAAATAAAAAATATTCAAGAAAAAATAGATTCTATAAAACCTTTGGTTGACTCAGCCAAAAATATTGAACCTCGCGGGTATCGGCCAAATTATCATTATGATAGCGCAAACGCGGCGGAAGAAGAAGGAGACAGGTTAAAAGGATTCGGAAACAACGATGAAGCTTTCAGCTATTATCTGGGCGCAAAATTTGATCTTGAGAGTAGCAAGAATTATTTTGCTTCCGAAATGGTGAGAATAGATAAGAATTTGGAAGCGATCCAGCCAAAAATAGCAGAGGAAGAAAAAATTCTTGCCGGACATGACCAAGAATCCGACACCATCAACGTAGCCGTCCCAAAAAATATCACCGCTGAACAGAAAGAAACGTTAAAACATCAAATGGATGAAGCGGTACGGAAAATGATCGAGCAGAATCATTAATGATAAAATTTACACTAAAACCGTCCCAAATGGGTCGGTTTTTGATTATATCCTTATAAATAGTCGTTTCTTGCCGTTCGTATTCGTATCCATTTGTATATTGGTACCCATTCGTAATATTGGTATCCTCATTCGTATTTGCAAAAAAAGCTGTTTTATGCTAACATATGGGTATGTTAAAGAAAAAGACAAAAGATACGTTAATTAAGAAGGTTCGGGTCCACGAGACCGATACCGGATCGCCTGAAGTGCAGATCGCCCTTTTGACGAAGAAGATCGACGTACTCGCCGATCATCTTAAGGTGAACAAAAAAGATAATCACTCGCGCAAAGGACTCCTTCAGATGGTTGCCGACCGCAGAACGCACATAAAATATCTCAAAAAGAAAAATGAAGCTCGCTTTGTGGAACTGGCAAAGAAAGTCGGGATCAAGGGATAAGGATAAGCAACAACCTCTAATTTTTAAAAAGGCGGGGATATCCAATTCTCTGCCTTTTGCGTATAATGGAGAAGTCGAAAGTCGAAAGTCAAAAGTCACGACTATTGATGTTATTTCTTTGTATTTTTTATTATATTTTTTAGTAACTTTTTAATACAGATTCTATAGGGCAAATAGTTGTTGTCGTTGTGACTTTCGACTTTCGACTTTTGACTTTATAGACTTTACTTTTATGGCCGTAATCAAGCATTCACACCAGCGCGTCGGTGTTTTTATAGACACGCAAAACATTTATCATAGCGCCCGCAACTTGTATCAGTCGCGCGCTAATTTTGAGAACATTCTAAAAGAAACAGTGGGGGATCGGGCGCTGATCCGCGCACTCGCATACGTGATTACCACCGAATCGGGCGACGAAAAAAACTTTTTTGAGGCGCTGGAAAAACTCGGGATCGAAATAAAGACAAAAGACCTGCAGATCTTTTTCGGCGGTGCGAAAAAGGCCGACTGGGATGTGGGGCTTGCGGTCGACGCGATATCGCTCGCTCCCAAATTGGATGTGATCGTTCTCGTTTCCGGCGACGGCGACTTCGTGCCGCTCGTGCAGTTCTTGCGTTTAAATATGGGTATTCGCGTCGAAGTGGCATCGTTCGGAAAATCAACTTCGGGAAAATTAAAAGAAGAAGCGGATGATTTTGTCGATCTTTGCGAGCATCCTGAAAAATACCTTATCAGACAGAGAGGGACGGCACCGCACAAAAAACCAGTCGGACAAAAACCGGTGGGAAATTAAAAAACTAAAAATTAAAATCGAAAAAGGAAAAACGACAAGGTAAAATTAAAAATTGGCACGAAATAATATTTTGTGCTAAATTTTAACTTTTTAATTGTCGTTTTTACTTTTTCATTTTTCCTTTTTAGTTTGTTTAATTATCCACGTTTTTGCACGTGGATTTTTTGTTTTTGATGTATAATAGTATCATCTATGCATGTAAACAGCGAACAATTAAAAAAGTTCATTCTGGATACAAATTTGGTTCCGTCCAAAGATATTGATGCGGCTGAAAAAAAGGCTAAAGGGACCGACATGACCTTCGATGAAATATTGGTGCGCGATGGAAAATTGACCGTTGATGACTTGCGCCAGATGAAAGGATACATTATGGGTATTCCTTTTATCAATCTCAAAACGGAAAAAATAGAACCGGAAATTCTCTCGCTTATTCCAGAGCCGATCGCGAGAAACCACAACATCGTCGCTTTCAAAAAAGACGCCAAATCGCTCGAAGTGGCCATGCTCGATACCGACGACCTCGAAGCGGTCAATTTTGTGAAGAAAAAAGTAGGCCTGAAAATTTTGCCGCGCCTTACTGATGCAGAGTCGATGAAGAGCGCGCTTTTGCAATACCAGAAAAGTTTGAAGGCTGAATTCGGCGATATTATCCAGCAAGAAGCGACGGAACTGCATGCCGTACCGGACAGTATCGACGGAGAAGAAAAAAGCGAGGCTGATCTGAAAAAACTTGCGCATGACCTTCCTGTCGTTCGCATTGTCGATACACTCCTCAATCACTCGATCATTCAAGGCGTTTCCGATATTCATATAGAACCGATGGAAAATCAGGTATTGGTGCGATACCGTATCGACGGTTTGCTCCATGATGCCATGATCTTGCCGAAGAATACCGCTTCGGGTATTACCGCGCGCATCAAGGTGCTTGCGAATTTAAAGCTCGATGAAAAACGTCTCCCGCAGGATGGACGCTTTAAGATACAGACCAATACCGCTTCGGTGGCATTTCGCGTTTCGATACTCCCGACCTATTATGGAGAAAAAACCGTTATGCGTCTTCTGAAAGAAGGCGGCGGAGGGTTTTCTCTCGAGGGGCTCGGTTTCCATGGAGAAGGACTGGAAAGGATCCATGCTGCTACAAGACAAAAAACGGGAATGATCTTGGTGACCGGACCGACCGGATCGGGAAAATCCACCACTCTCTACACGGTTTTGGATCTGCTCAACACCCCGGAGGTCAATATCTCCACCATTGAAGATCCTGTGGAATATCAAATGCCTCGCGTCAACCAATCTCAGGTTCGTCCGGATATTGGCTTCACTTTTTCGGAAGGCATACGAACGCTCGTCCGCCAAGACCCCGATATTATCATGGTCGGAGAAATTCGCGATCACGAAACGGCATCGCTCGCCGTGAATGCCGCGCTTACCGGACATCTCGTTCTGTCGACCCTTCACACGAATTCGGCGGCGGGAGCCATTCCGCGTCTCATTGATATGGAGGTGGAGCCGTTTCTTTTGGTCTCGACCATAAACGTCGTCATCGCCCAGCGTTTGGTGCGCCGGCTTTGCGGAGCCAAAGAAAAATATCTCGCAACAAAAGGAGAGCTCAGTTCTCTGGAAAAGAACATCGACATGGATCGCGTTTTGCGTGCATTAAAGGAGGAAAAAATTGTGAAAGCGGATGCGGAATGGGAAACGATCCCATTCTATAAGCCGAAAAAAAGCGCGGAATGCGAAAGCGGATATGCGGGACGCGTCGTTATTCATGAGATATTGAAAATGACCTCTACCGTCAAAGAGATCATTCTCCGCGGCGGATCATCCGATGAAATAGAAAAACAGGCAAAAAAAGAAGGAATGCTCCCGATGATCGAAGACGGTCTCTGTAAAGCCGTGCAAGGACTGACCACGATCGAGGAAGTTCTGCGCGTTATATCGGAGTAAAGGTGTTAGGTGTTAGGTTTTAGGTTTTAGCTTTACGGTAACTGACGCTGTAAGCTAACAGCTAAAACCTAACACCTAAAAGCTAAAATTTATGCCAACATTTATTTACAAAGCGAAAACGATGGAGGGGCGGCTTGCGGAGGGCAGCGTTGAGGCGAAAGACAAGACCGATCTCGTAAAAACCATGAGGGAGAAAGGCCTCACGGTTATTTTTGCCAAAGAGGAATCCGCAAAGAAATTCAGTATTGAAACGCTTAATCTGCTTTTGGTTCGCGTAAAATTGCGCGAGAAAATAATTTTCACCCGCAACCTGAGCGCCATGATCTCATCCGGCATTGCGCTTTCCCGCGCACTCGAAATTTTGGGAAAGCAGACGGAAAACGTCAAACTCAGAAAAATAATACAGGAACTCGAAGCAAGCATTGAAGAGGGCGATACTTTTTCGGCGGCACTGAAGAAATATCCGGGTGTTTTTTCCTCTCTATTTGTCGCGATGGTGCACGCGGGCGAAGAGTCGGGAAAGCTTGTTGAGTCTCTGGAAGTCGTCGGCAAACAGCTTGAGCAAGGCTACACGCTGCGGAAGAAAGTGAAAAGTGCGATGATGTATCCGTCCATCGTTTTTTTTGCGATGATCATAATCGCGATAATCATGTTCATCTATGTTGTGCCGACGCTGACCTCAACCTTTAAAGAATTCAACATGGAGCTTCCCATGAGCACGAAGATCATCATGGGTATCAGCGATTTTTTGGTCGCCAATACCATATTGGCGCTTTCTCTGATGGCGGGAACGACGATCGCCGTCATCCTTGGCTTGCGGACGAGATCCGGAAAGCGGGTCTCTGATTTCATCGCTCTTCACATCCCCGTCATTTCCGGCATAGTCAAACAGTACAATGCGGCGCAAACCGCGAGGACGCTCTCTTCGTTATTCGCATCCGGAGTTTCGGTTGTGGAAGCGATCGAGATCACCGAAGACGTCATGCAAAATTCGTATTACAAAACCGTTTTGTCCAATGCGAAGGATGTCGTTCAAAAGGGCGTTCCTCTTTCTTCCGTATTTATCGAAAATGAAAATATCTATCCGATGCTGGTCGGAGAAATGATGCAGGTCGGCGAAGAAACCGGAAAACTTTCGGACATGCTCGAAAAGATCGCTGTTTTCTTCGAAGAGGAAGTAGCGACGATCACAAAAGATCTCTCCACTGTTATCGAGCCTTTTCTCATGCTTTTTATCGCAAGCGGCGTCGGTTTCTTTGCCATCTCCATGATCTCGCCGATGTATAAACTAACCGCCAGTATTCAATGATAAATTCTTTTTTTTATTTTTCAAAAAACAGAGCAAACGGTCTTACTGTTTTGGAGATAATAGTTGTGCTCGGTATTCTCATGCTGCTGACGGCGGCTTCCGTGGTCAGTCTTTCTTCCTATCGCGACCGGCAAGTATTGAACGGGGAATCCGCACAGGTGCTTTCGATCCTTAATAAAGCGAGATCGCAAACGCTCGCATCAAAATCACAGATGTCATATGGCGTGCGGATAGAATCTGACCGCGCCACGCTCTATACGGGTCCGGTGTTCGACAGTGTTCCTGCAGATCGTGAAGAATACATCCTCCACCACTCCGTGACCGCTTCGAATATCTTATTGGCAGGCGGCGGCGGAGATATCCTTTTTGATCGGCTGACCGGAGAGACGGCTTCTTACGGGACTTTTCGCATCGAACTCGCTGCGGATCCCCTGCAGTATCACATCATATTAATTAAACAGACGGGTCTTGTTGAAAAGGAAAACTAACTATGAGCATAAACAGAAAAAAAACAAAAGGTTTTCTTCTCATTGAAGTGATCGTCGGGGTTTCGATCCTGGCCTTTTGTCTGCTCGGGATCATTTCCGTGGGGCAAGGGTTTCTTCGTCTTTCCTTCCAGTCTTTCCAAGGATCGCAGGCGAATTTTCTTTTGGAAGAGGGGGCGGAAGTTGCCCGCGCGCTTCGCGATACGAGCTGGAACAATATAAGCGGACTGACCGCGGGAACGAAATACTACTTGGAATACGACAACGGACTTAATACATGGGCCACCACAACCGCAGTATCGCAGATCGACCACGTCTTTTATCGCTATATTACGGTTTCCGATGTGAATCGCGATGATGCCACCGGCGATATACTGACAAGCGGCGGAACGTTAGACGAGGGTACGCGAAAGATAACCGTAAACGTTTCTTGGCTCGCCTCCACGGGGACCTCTACGAAAACGGCGATGGTCTACCTCGCGGATATTTAACATACTATAATGAAAATCACACCCTCTATTTTTTCAAAGTTCAAAAAAGACAAAGGATATACGCTGCTTGAAACGGTGGTGTATGTAGGGGTTTTGTCTGTGGCGATCCTTGCGATCTTCGCCATATTATTTTCCATTACCCGTTCGTTTACCGAGGCTCGAATATATAATGAAGTTGAGATCTCAGGAAGTACCGCAATGGAGCGAATGGTTCGTGAAATACGAACGGCCGCATCCGTCGATGAAGGGAACAGCATTCTCGACATTGATCCCGGACAATTAGCGCTTAACACGACCGACGAAGCGGGCACAGCAAAAACAATTCAATTTTATTTTGACGATACGACCAATACGATCAATCTTGATGATAATGGCACAGATAAGGGATCTTTGACCGGCAGCGGAGTAGAGATCACCAATCTCGTGTTTCGCAGATCGGATACGCCGAAAAGTTCCATTATTAAAATAGAAATGACGGTCAGGAGCAAAAGAAAAACCACGCTCTCGGCGAAGTTTTATGACAGCGCAGTGATGAGGGGAGGATACTAACGAAGTAAAAAGGGAAAAGTAAAAAGGAAAAAGTACGCACGCACCGTCGTTAAATTTTAATTTTACCTTGTCGTTTTTCATTTTTCATTTGTACTTTTTAATTGGCGGTGAATTATCATAATTTGGGTATGAAAAAAATATTTAATAAAGTAACAAAACCGACAGTAAATAACCAGCGTGGACAAGTAATGCTCATTACTGTCTTGATGTTTCTTTTCATTTCACTTTCCATCGTTCTCGGATTCGGTTCTGCCGCGATGAAAAATTTCAAAAATACGGAGGATTTTTTCAAATCAAAGCAATCATACCTTACGGCTGAATCAGGACTTGAAGATGCGGTATATCGGTTTACGACAGGGAAACCGACCTTCGCAAGCATGAGTCTTTCGTTAAATGGCGCTGATGCGGTCACGGACATTACCGATCTTGGTCTGGAAAAAGAAATAATTTCCACCGGAAGCCATAACAGTCTTGATCGAAAGGTGAAAACGCGCTTTGTCCCGGATTCCTCGGGAACGTCATATAGTTACGGTATTCAGGTTGGAACCGGAGGGTTCACCTTGGGGAATAGCGGATCCGGCGTGAATGGAAATGTATATTCAAACGGCGATATTTTGGGCGGCGCGTCATTTATTACGGGCACGGCGGTCGCGGCGGACAAAGTTCCCATGAACATCGAACAGCAGAATATTTTGCCGGTCAGCCCGATAGGAAATACTATCGTTTTTGATGATGCCGCGGCTACTCAGGACTTTGCTCAGAGCTTCACTCCCTCCACCACGACCGCCATTAATGAAGTTTCTTTCTATATTAAAAGGACCAGCAGCGCCCCGACAGGAACGCTGACCGTTCGCATCATGAATGACAATGGCTCGGGAGCTCCGGGGGCAACCACGCTCGCAACAGGATCGTTCGACTCGTCTTTTACCACCTCATACCGATGGAATAGCGTCACGTTCAGTTCTCATCCGACCCTTACAAAGGATACCGTATATTGGATAGTTCTTGATGTTAGCACGACAGGAAGCGGAACGAGGAATTTTATTCTTGCTGCCAATGCGAACGGGTATGCGAGAGGCATCGGGAGGAGAGGGGTTCATGGGGGAACGTGGGCCGCTTCTGCCGGCACGGATTCATATTTTCAGGTTTGCATGGGGGGAGCCGGAAGCACGATAGACAATATGGTTATCGGAGGAGATGCCATCGCTCATACCATCACAAATTCAACGGTAACCGGCACGCTGTATTGCCACGTCGGTACCGGAAATAATAAAGCGTGCACCGCCACGACCACGCAGCCGGTCGCAAAAGGTTTTTCTCTCACGCAAGCAAAGATCGACGAATGGAAAGCGGCAGCTGAAGCAGGAGGAACCATCGCTGGATTTAATATGGAAGAAGATACATCGATCGGTTTGAAAAAAATTGATGGGGACCTTACTACGGCAAACGGGATAAAGATGACGCTCACCGGAGTGCTCTGGATAACGGGAGATTACGCTCCCGGCGGAGGACTCGGACAAGAAGTGACATTGACGCCCTCATATGGAGAAAATAGCGGAGTCATTATCGTCGACGGAAAGATCGATCTCTCAAACAATATTTTGTTTAGCGGTTCCGGAAACCCCAATAGTTTTATTTTGCTCTTGACGACCAGCGATTGTCCGGACAGTGCGTATTGTGCGGGTCAGCCGGCGATAACTGTCGGGAATAATGCCGGTGCCGTACTTCTTGAAGCTCAGGATGGAACGCTTCATTTCAATAATAATGCCGGCGCAAATGAGGCGACCGCGAAAAAGATCGAACTTTCAAACGGAGCGACGGTCACGTATGAATTCGGTCTCGCTGATACACATTTTACGACGGGACCGGGATCGGGGGTCGGAATTTTAAACTGGCGTGAGATACAATGACGACGAGTATCAGGGACGACGAAACAAAATTATGAAAGATAAAAATACTATAAATACGGGTTTTACTCTGGTAGAACTTATCGTTGTTATCGCCATTACGGCTTTTCTTGCCTCTTTGGCTTTTTCCAGCATTTCCGAATCGCGGGAAAACACCAGGGTTATGGATACGGGCTTGACCCAGAAAGAATTGACCAGAGCGACCGAGGCGTATTTTCGGGACATGGGATTTTATCCTCCGGATGTAAATCGCGGGTGGGATCCGGGATTTGAGCAGTCGGCGCCTTGGAATCCTGACGGACAGACCGTGTCAGGCGTGGATGATTCGACCGTTCCGGAGGATTGGGAAACGATCATCGCCGAAAAATGGGCGGGACCTTATATGGTCTGGCCGAAAGCGACTCCATGGGGCGGAAGATACGATTATAACTACTGGGAAGAGGATACGACGAGAAACGGGTGCTTGGTGCCGAAAGGGATCTATGCCGGAGCGCAAGGCGATTACTCGAATAATAATACGATCCCATCATCTGCAGAACAAAAAATGGTGGACAAAGGGTTCGATGGAGACGCTTGTCTGAACGGAGAATCGCAGCTCTTGCTTTGGCGGATCTAATCGCCCATTTGTCATCCCGGGCCGGGACCCGGGATCCACGGTGATGAATGACGGACGTGGATTCCAGCTCGCGGGCTGGAATGACAACAGAAGTGAAAAGGTTAATTGGAAATGGTGCAATTAAACATCGAAGTGTAAGGGTAGTTTGTTTGCTCTTTTTTTTGTGTGAGATATAATTGGAAAAGAGTTAATTCGTCATTATCGGTTACTAAATAATTTTATGGAAGAAACAAAAATTGAGGAACAAACACAAGCGCCTGCGGTCGCAGAGGTACAACCTTTTGTGCAGGGTGAAAAAAGCGAAGCGGTAGAAAAAGCGCTTGCGGTGATGAAAGAGCTTCGGATGAAATTTGAACTCTCCAAGACGAGCGGCGACACGAAGGATGTCATTGACCTTGCCCTCTATGAATTCCCGAAGATGATGAACGTGATCCGCGAAGTTGAAGATGAGAACCTTGTGCGCCGTGAAGGCGGAGTTCCTGAGTTCCGCATCGAAGAAACACCGGAATACAAAGGAATGACAGCGTTTGGACTTACCCCTGATCACATGAAAAGACAGAGAGAGCTTGCCGAACAATATAAGGATGAGAAAAAATAAATGAAACCCCGTTAGAAATTTTATTATCGACGGGAATAAAACAAAAATATACATATCATGATCACTCGAATTTCTAACGGGGTGAATCCCCTCGATGCGACTCGGGGCAGGCAAAAACAGCTTATTGTCGGCAACTGGAAGATGAATCCGCGCACCGTTGCCGAGGCGAGGAAGATCGTTTCCTCAATTAAAGCGGCGGTCGGTTCGCTCAAAAAAACGGATGTTGTAGTCTGTCCGCCTTCCGTTTTTCTCGGCGATCTCGTCGTAAATGGTTCAACTCGACTCGCGTTTGGGACGCAAAATGTTCACTTTGAAAAAGACGGCGCTTTTACGGGCGAGATCTCCGTTGCGATGATCGCTTCTCTCAAAGCAAAATATGTTATTCTTGGGCATTCCGAAAGGAGGGAAATGGGGGAAACCGATGACCTCATCGCGAAAAAAGTGCATGCGGCGCTCGAAGCGGGATTATCCGTCATTCTGTGCGTCGGAGAAAAAGAACGCGATCCCGAATGTGCTTATCTCGATATCATGAAAAGCCAGATAGAAGCCTCGCTTCACGGTATTCCCAAAAACATGCTCGCAAAACTCATCATCGCCTACGAACCGGTCTGGGCGATCGGCGCTAAGGCAAAAGGTGTTGTATTGCCGGAAGAACTTTTGGAAACGATCATTTTTATCCGAAAAATATTGAGCGGTATGTATGACCAGCCATCGGCGCACGCTATGAAGATACTTTACGGCGGATCCGTTGATGAGAACAACGCCGGAAGCTTTATGAAAGAAGGCGGAGCGGCGGGACTCTTGGTAGGAAGGGCGAGTGTGGAGGCGAAGAAATTTGTCGGCATATTAAAAGTGGCAGAAAGCTTATAGCTGTTAGCTTATAGCTTATAGTTTCCACCGAATATATAAGCCATAAGTTGTCTATAAGCTAAAACCTATAAGCTATAAGCTAATTACATGAAACTTCCCAATATCACCAAACTAAAAAATCTAAAAGGAAAGCGGGTCCTCTTGCGCGTCGATTTCAACGTCCCCATCAAAGACGGCGCCGTTGTCGACGATTTCCGCATACAAAAGGTTGTTCCCACGATTCAGTTTTTAAAGAAGTCTGGCGCAAAAACGATCATTTTGAGCCACATCGGACGCGAAAAAACCGATAGCTTGTTTCCTATTTCCTCAAAACTCGGTGAAAAAATTCCGCATGTTTTTGTGGAGGATTTTGGGTCGGAAGAAGGGAAGACCGCGCTTGTATCGCTTAAGAACGGCGAGGTTGCGCTTATTCAAAATCTTCGCAAATGGGATGGTGAAAAAGCGAGCGATAAGAAATATGCAAAAACCCTCGCCCAGTTCGGCGATGTGTACGTAAATGAAGCGTTTGCAGTCTCTCATCGAAAAGATGCGTCGGTATTTTTGCTGCCCAAACTTTTGCCTTCGTATTTTGGACCTCTGTTTTGTGAAGAAGTGGAAAATCTATCTTTGGCATTCAAAAAGCATAAACCCTTTCTCTGTATCTTGGGCGGAGCAAAATTTGAGACCAAAATGCCTTTAGTTAAAAAATATTTGGTTTCTGCGGATACGGTTTTTGTAGGCGGAGCGCTTGCAAATACGTTCTACAAAATGAAAGGATTGGAGATCGGCGCCTCTCTCGCCGACGGTTCAACTCCGGCAATGAAAGCCCTGCTGAAAAATAAAAAAATGATATTGCCGCTTGATGTCGTCGTCGACGGTCCGACCGGCAAGATCGTTCGTTCGCCTGATCAGATAGAAATGACGGAAAAGATCGTGGACGACGGACCTGAAACCATAAAAATGCTCGAAACGGAAATTAAAAAAGCCAAATTCGTGTTATGGAACGGTCCGCTCGGCTATTACGAAGGAGGCTTTGACGGCGCCACGCTCGCCGTCGCCGCCGCGCTCGTCAAATCCGGCGTGCAGGCCGTGGTCGGAGGAGGTGATACGGTCGCGGCTATCGAAAAAAACAAAACGAAATCAAAAAATATATTTGTCTCGACCGCAGGAGGGGCCATGCTCGATTTTCTCTCGAAGGGTACGCTGCCGGCCATCGATGTCGTGATGAAAAAGAAATAAACGCAAATAATTTTCAATTATCAATTTTTCAATTTTCCGTCGCCGGACGAGGGTTGTACCCTCGTTCGAAACGTTTGAAAAGTGAACCAAAACTTAAATTCTGAAACGCCATGAACGGAGGTACAACCTCCGTCCGGCAAAAAAACCATTTAACAATTTAACTATTTGACAATCAATATTATGGAACACTTTGAACCATTCGCGCCGACGGAAGAGCAATCAAACAATAATCCGAATAAATACTGGGACGGTTTTTTGAAACAGAAAGTGAAATTGCTTCTGGAAAAATTAAAAGAAGCGGGAAATATCACGGACGGACAATTTGAAAAAGAGGTTGATGTTGTCATGGAAGAAGTCCCGAAAAATAAGGCCGATTTCGTTTCAAAAGAAGAGCTGGCGATCCGAGTTTTAGAACTATATGCCAAAGAAAACGACGGTTTTGCGGATGAAAAGATCAAAAAAGCATATGTTGAAAAGCTTGCTTCATATCTGGCGAGTAAATTACAGTCTTTTGAGTTTGAAGATGTTGACCAAGAACTGCAAAAAGAAATTATCGTCATTCAGAAGGAGGACGTTCTCAATAAAGACGACATGGACGAATTGCGTGATCTATTCGGAGCGCAATTCAGCGAGTTAAAAATGAAACAATACGCGGAAGAATTGGAGAATCCGAATAAGGATGAATAGTCGGGGGAAAATATTTTCACCTGTCAACTTTTAGTCGTGTTCCCGTTTATATTTTCATTGCGAGAATTTTTAAAGAGGTTTATTATAGATGTATATCTACCGCATAAAAAATTCATTTTACTAAACTTTATTTAAATTATTCTATGTCGCCCTGCAATACGTTTGAAAATGAAAGAGTATCGAAGGCGGATCTGTTTATGCTGCAAGCAAGTCAGATGTACGAAAAGGGACTCGAAAATGATCTTGATCCAAAAGCAGTAAAACTGGCCGCATTCATAAATGGCCAAATTATGAAAGATCAACTCTAGTTGCGCTCTGACAGGAAATTATATGGAAAACAAAACTTTCCCGGAATTAAAAAAACTAATTTTTGACTCGGAACTTTCTTTTTCCGAGAAGGAAGATTTGGCGTGGCTGTTTGCGGAAGCGTCCGAGGATGAACTCCAAGCCGCTTTTGATCTTTTTACCGAAGACAAAGAATGGATCAAGAAGATAAGCGATAATTATCACTCGAAAAAGATCGCTCTCCTCGCTGATGATGCCGAAATGTGGAAAAAGATATTGGAGGATGAGGAAACAATGCTGAAAAAGAAGAAATAAGATCAACTTAAGAAAAAATCAGCTTCGATAGGATCGAAGCTGATTTTTTTAAGTTATTTCTCACTGAGCGATCTTTGCCTTGATATTCTCGGCTATTTGAGTTGCCTCACCATTCTCATACGGAACATTTTTTTCCCAGCTTCGGAGCCCGTCGTCTGTAAATCGGGGAATAATGTGCATGTGGGCATGAAAAACGGCTTGTCCGGCAGAGGATTCGTTGTTCATGATGATGTTCAAACCTTCGGCTTTTGATCCCTCAAATACCCCTTTGCTTATTTTTCGTACGGCGAGAGCGAGGTCTGACGCAGTTTTTTCGTCCATATCGAGCATGTTTCGGAAGTGTTTTTTTGGGATCACGAGCGTATGTCCGTGATTATTAGGGCTGATCGACAAAAAAGCGAAAGAATTTTCATCTTCGTAAACCTTGGTCGACGGGATCTCGCCGCGAATTATTTTACAAAAAAGACAGTTATCCATGGTCTAATACCTTTTACTGAGATAATGCTTAAGATGCTCTTCAATATGCGCCGCTTTTTTCTCTCCGAAATCGGGGTGCGATTTTACTTGTTCGATTAACTGATCCACTTCTTTTTCGTTTATTCCTTTATACATATGATGGCTGTCAATACCCCTGTCCTCGTCTCTGTGTGCTTCTACCATGGCTTTCAACGTGCTCAATTCTCTGCTGTTCAGCCGGGTGTCTCTGTCTCCATGTCGAAGCCCGGAAAATAAGCTCTGGTGAAAAGCGGTGCCGTCTAGCTCCCTATCTGTTATCATCTTTTGCGGTTTTCTAAAAAGGCTCATATATTTTTTCTTTAAGGATAATAATACTTATTATAGTACAATGTCAGCCGTTATCAAGGTCTCTCTTTTTGCTTTTTATGATACAATGAATGGCGCTATGAAAAAAGAAATCGAGGCTTCGCAGGAGCTGGAAAAATTTCCGCCTTTGACGAGGAAATTGCTTGTATCTCGAGGAATTGCAACACTTCCCGAAGCCGAGAAATTTCTGCACCCCGACTGGGATCGCGACAGTTTTGACCCGTTTCTGATTTTTAATATGGAAAAAGCGGTGGACCGAATTCTCTTGGCAATCAAAAACGACGAAAAAATAGTTCTCTATACCGACTATGATTGCGATGGTATCCCCGCGGGTGTCATTCTGCATGACTTTTTCAAGAAGATCGGGTACAAGAATTTTGAGAATTATATTCCACATCGCCATGACGAAGGGTACGGCGTGAACATTCCCGCTGTGGAAAAATTTGCCGAGCGCGGCGCAACGCTTATGATAACCGCGGATCTTGGCATTACCGACACGGATTCGGTCGCGCGAGCGCAAGAACTGGGTATTGATGTTATTGTTACAGACCATCACCTTGCTCAGGAGGGAAAAGTTCCCCTCGCGTACGCAGTGATCGATTCCAAACAGGCTGAGGATACCTATCCAGATCCGATGCTCTGCGGGGCTGGAGTGGCGTTTAAATTGGTACAGGCTCTTATCAAGCGCGGACATTTTCCGCAAATTGCTGACGGCTGGGAAAAATGGCTGCTTGATATGGCGGGACTTTCGACGATCGCCGACATGGTTCCTCTTAAGAATGAAAACAGGCTATTTGCTCATTATGGTTTAAAAGTACTGCGAAAGAGCCGTCGGAAAGGGCTCAACCTGCTTCTGCAGAAAAATAAAATAAATAAAGAACATCTCAGTGAGGACGATATCGGTTTTATGATCGCGCCGCGTATCAACGCCGCGAGCCGCATGGACCATCCGCTCCGCGCTTTTGAACTGCTCTCGACCAATGACGACGCCCGCGCGGAAGAATTGGCGGATTGGCTCAACCATTTGAACGATCAGCGGAAAGGTTTGACGGCGAGCATGATCAAGGACGCGAAAGGGCGACTGCGCGCGCGTGAACTCTTTGAAGTGATAGTGATCGGACATCCCGAATGGGAACCCGGCATTCTCGGTCTTGCCGCAAACAACCTCGTGGAAGAATTCAAGCGTCCCGTCTTTGTGTGGGGGAGGGATACGGACGGAAAAATAAAAGGCTCGTGCCGTTCGGACGGAACCGTGTCTTTGGTGGAGCTCATGGGGCTGACGCGCGAAGGGGTCTTTCTGCAATTCGGCGGACATGCCGAAGCCGGAGGATTTACGGTTTCCTCGGAAGAAATTCATACCTTGGAAAAGGAACTCTCCGATGCCTACCGAGCGATGGAAAAAATAGTCAAAGCGAAGACCGTTGCCGTTGATGGCGAACTCTCATTGGATGATGTCACATGGGATACCTATAAAGAAATTGAAGCCTTCGCCCCGTTCGGAATGGCGAACCCAAAACCGATATTTAGCTTTATGAACGCCGAGATCGCCGCCATAAAAAAATTCGGAAAAGCGAAAGAACACCTCGAACTCGAATTCCGAAATTCTCACGGCGGACGAATTCCCGCCATCGGCTTTTTCGTCGGCGAGAAGAATTTCCCCGAAGTTCTCCTTGGGAGAGGGGAGAAAGTGAATTTGATCGCCACGCTGGAAAAATCAGTCTTCCGAAATTACCCTGAATTGCGGTTGAGGATTGTTGACATTTTGTAATAAACATGCTAGTTTATCGACAGGATTAAACTTAGTCCTTTTTCATAATTACTTCAGAAGGAAAGAAAATGGAAAAATATTTTAGGTATTCATCGTGGTTTTTGCTTATTGCAAACGTATTTCTTGTCGGTAGTGATATGGGTGATATGGCACTACATCGAGATGCACGCATTAGCTTGATCATTGTATTTGTCACCGCAATTTATTTATGGATAGGAAGAAAAAAATAAAAAGTAAAAGGCGACACGCGTTGTGCCGCCTTTTTTGTTGTCCGTCGCTACCGTCGCCGGACGGGGTTTGTAACCCCGTTCGAAATGTTTGAAGGGGACACCGAACGTAATCAGTCCAAACGTTTCGAACGGAGGTATCCCGCTCGCAAGCGGGACCCCGCACGCTGCGGTGGCAACCGTCCGGCGACAAAAAAGAAATTCGCGGATAGTTGACATTGTGAAGTGAATATGTTATCATACACAACAGAACGTAACCATGGCTCAGCTCTTTTTAACTACTTCTTAGGAGAAGAAAATGAACATAAAAACAAGAAATATAGTTAATTGGTTTGTTCTTGCTGCCGCCTCACTGCTGTTTGTGTTTAACTTGATTCACGAAGACTTTGTACTGATGGTTGTAGCCCTTATCTTAATTGCGGTTCCTGCCCATACTTTATGGGAAGGAAGAAAACAGAATCTCAAGTAAGATTTAAATACGAAGGCGACATGGATTGTCGCCTTTTTTATTTCTCATTTTCTCAAAAATTTGTTAGCATTACTCGTATGGAAAACGAAAATATTATTTCAATTTTTACAGACGGATCGTCGCTTGGCAATCCGGGCCCCGGCGGCTTTGGGGCTATCGTTGTTTTTGACGGCAAAGTAAAAGAACTCGGCGGGGGAGAGAAGCCGACGACGAATAATCGCATGGAACTTTCCGCGGCGATCGGAGCGCTTCAATGGGTCGGCAGAAATGTTTCGGACGGGGTCGGAGACCCGCGTCCGGCGATCGTTCTCCATACAGATTCAAGTTATGTCATAAACGGAATTACAAAATGGATATGGGGATGGAAAAAAAATAATTGGATCACTTCCACTAAAACCGAAGTGATCAATCGCAACCTTTGGGAAGAACTTTCAAAAGTTGTGATCGGAAAAAAGATCGAATGGAAATATGTCGCGGGGCACGTAAGCGTCGCGGGAAATGAAAGAGCCGACCGGATCGCTGTTTCGTTCGCGGAAGGAAAACCGGAAACATTGTTTGAGGGAAATTTTTCCGACTACCCGATCAAAAATATTTTAGATATCTCGCACGATGTCGAACAAAAAAAAGACCGAAGCGAATCACGGGCTCATTCGAAAG
Source organism: Minisyncoccota bacterium (assembly GCA_023229825.1). GTDB lineage: Bacteria > Patescibacteriota > Minisyncoccia > Phycocordibacterales > CAIJYI01 > CAIJYI01. The sequence continues at coordinate 16,236 of JALNYN010000013.1, read as the reverse complement.
CGAAAGCCTATTCGTACGTCAGTCTGGTGGACGGAAAAATAATGACGCACCAAACCTGGGCGGAGTGCGAAGCGAGAGTGAAAGGGAAGAAGGCGAAGTATAAGAAGGCGGTGAGTAAGGAAGATGAGGGGAAGATTATCAGCGAATGGCAAAAACTTAAAAATTAAAATCGAAAAAGGAAAAACGACAAGGTAAAATTAAAAATTAACTCCTGTTTTGTGTCGGAGTCAGTTTTTACTTTTTAATTGTCGTTTTTACTTTTTAATTGTCGTTTTTACTTTTTCATTTTTCATTTTTAATTATTCGTACGAACTCCTTAAAATCATCCGACACGATAAATCCTCTGAGTGCGTATCGGTCGTCAGCGCTTTGGATGTTGCCTCCTCTGATCGCTCGTGCGATGCGGTATCCCGCGCGCTTTACTTCCGCGACCGTCGTCGTTCCGTGTTCCCCGAACGGGTAGGCGAAAGCAGTGATGGGTGTGCCGATGCTTTCTTCGAGAATGGTTTTGCTTCCGGAAACCTCGGCAGCAAGTATCGTCGGCGACGCGATGTTGTCCAAGTACGGATGAAATTTCGTGTGGGAACCGATCTCCATTCCAGCCTTTTTCATATCGCGTACCTCGTCCCAGCTTAAATGGTTTCCATGATTGAGAGAGTTGGTAAAAACAAAAAAGGTCGCGGTTATTTTTTCTTTAGTGAGAAGAGGGAAAGCGTATAAGTATTGATTCCTCCACGAATCATCGAAAGATAAAATGATCGGTTTCACGGGAAGAGGTTTTCCTTCGTCGAAATAATCGGCGAGCGCGTCGAAGGAGATCGCTGTGTAACCATTGTCTTTTATATATTTTATGTGTTTTGCGAGAAGCTCCGGAGTGATGTCGTATCGGTCTTGTTCCGCAGACTCACCTTTGATATATGGACGTACGCTGTGGTATATCGCAATGGGAACTTTTACCGGCGAACGTACTGCGGCCTGTTTCACAGGAATTGCGTTCGCGTTTGGAAATTCAGCAGGGAAAGGCACGCCGTATCGAAGCCCGAGAAAAAGACCAATAATGACGGAGAAGATAAATAAGACGGTAAAAATTAATTTTTGTTCTTTCACTATAGCGCCATTATACAAGGAAAAACAAAAACCGAGAAATTTGCCCGCTTGCCGTTTTTTCCGTACAATATGACCCATGTCTCGGTTCGTCCGTTATGGAATTTTTGGGTTTTTGGGCGGGGTCGCGCTCCGTTCCTTTTTCGATCTCGGAATTTCTTTTGCGGTCTTCGCTGTTTTTGTTTCCGCTCTCGCGTATTTTCCGAGATCGCGTTCCACGCAAAAAATTCTCTTTTCCGTTACGCTGATGCTTTTTGCTTTCGGATATATTCGCGCAGGTTTTGTTCCTTCGCGATCGGACGCGCTGCTCGAACAATTTGTCGGCCGAAAGATCGTCGCAGAGGGTGTGCTTGAGGAGCCTGATGTGCGTGAAAATTCCACTTACCTCACGATCGGCGCGGAAAAAATAGAAACGGGTGGCGTTTCATACATTTTGCCGGAGGAGGAAAAGGTTTTGCTTGCCGTTCGGAAGTATCCGGAATTTTCGTATGGCGACCGCATTCGGGCGGCCGGCACGCTCTCGCTGCCGGAAAATTTTCAAAACGATGACGGACGATCTTTCGATTACGTTTCTTATCTCAAGAAGGACGGAATTTTGTATGAGATGCCTTTTCCAAAAACCGAGACGCTTGCTTCGGGGCAGGGAAATTCTCTCGTCGATTTTTTATACGGTAGGAAGAAGATAATGATCGATCAAGTTTCGCGCATTCTTCCCGAACCGCATGCCGGATTGCTCGATGGCCTCATCTTCGGTGCAAAGCGCGCCATGGGTTCCGATGTTTTAGATATGTTTCGCGTTGCCGGCATTATTCATATTGTCGTGCTCTCGGGCTACAACATCACCATCGTTGCGGACTTCATTACTCGATTCTTCCTGATCTTTCCGCTATCGAGGATGGCGGCATCGATCATGGGAGGTATCGGCGTCGTTCTTTTTGCGGTGATGACCGGACTCGGAGCTTCCACTCTGCGTGCGACCGTGATGGCGCTCTTGGCGATCTTCGCACGGGTAACAGGACGAACATCGGAAGCGCTTCACCTGCTTTTTGTTGCGGCGTTCTTTATGGTACTTTGGAATCCGCTTTCTCTTTTGTACGATCCATCCTTTCAGCTTTCATTTTTGGCAACACTCGGATTGCTTTTGCTCGGACCCGAGATCTCACGCCGTTTTTCGAGAGTGACCGATAGATGGGGAATTCGAGAAACACTATCGGCTACGCTTTCCACTCAAATTTTCGTGCTCCCGCTATTGCTCTATGAAACCGGAATGCTTTCCCTCGTCGCCCTTCCCGTAAATCTTTTAGTGCTCCCAATGATCCCCCTCGCGATGTTTTTCGGAGCTCTCGGCATGCTTCTCGGTTTCATTACCGCGTTCGGAACCTTTTTCGGTTTCCCCGTGTTTCTCCTGCTTTCGTCCGTGTTTGCCATCGCCTCATTTTTCGCCGGCCTGCCGTTCGCATCGGTTTCCGTCCCGCAATTTTCCGCAGCGGTCCTCGTCGCCGTATATTTCGGATACGCAATAATGTATTTCGCCTATCGGAAAAAGCAAGAACAAAGAACTCAAATTCTCAATGGCGGCCCCATTACATCATCCCAAAAATAATTTTTTCAAAATTTCTAAAATAATTTTCAGTTGTAAATTCTAGCATATGCTAGAATTTACAACTGAAAATTATTTTGATACACTGCGAGTATGGCAAAACCAAAAATTCAACCAAAATCAAAATATGTGAAAAATTATTTTGCCTCGAAAAATATTGACGAGAAAACTTTAAAAATTCGCGCAGAAGAATTCCTTGCTTCGGGAACCCCCGCTAGTTATGTTACGCAAGTGGCATTAGCCCTTATTCTTCTTTCCGGTGCGGCGGTGCTCGGCGCGGTTGCTCCGGGTCTTACTGTTGCGGCGCGAGGCTACCAAAGAGCTAAAGGATATTCAAACAGGGATTTTGCAAGCGCTGCGGGAAATTTAAAAAGAGGGGGATACATTGAAGAGTTTTTATCGGCCGATGACGTTCCACGTGTTCGGCTCACAAAAAAGGGCGAGGCGTATTTTCAAAAAATATTGTTCGACGATGTGGAATTGCCTGAACCGAAAAAGTGGGGAGGGAAGTGGACGTTCGTACTGTTCGATATTCCAGTACAGCATAAGAAAGCGAGAGAGGCGCTCAGGTGGAGACTCAAGGCGCTCGGATTTTTTCAATATCAAAAAAGCGTCTGGGTGTATCCGCACCCCTGCGAAAAAGAAATACTTTATGTCGCCGATTATTTCGGCGTCGGAAAATTCGTGGAAATACTCTCAGTGGATCATTTGACGAAAGACGAGGAATTGAAAAAACATTTTGAGATGAAATAAATGTCTCACTAATCTTTAGAGTAAATATGCAGTTGTAAATTTAAGCATATGCTTAAATTTACAACTGCGGTTTTTATATAAAATTTTAAATTAAAAACACCACGGCGATTGAGCCGTGGCGTGTGTTCATATCGAGTGGTTATTTATTTGTCGATATCTTCGAGCATAGAGTTTAACTCCATTTTTGCATTTGTATGCTCTTTAGAAATTGGTGTTTCTTTCCCGATAGTATCGCCCACAAACTCTGCGAAGTTTTTGTAATTGGAAGGGGTTTTGTAAAGATAGAAAGAGAACCAGTAAATACCTTCGGTATAACCATAAATGTCAAAGTCATTCCAGAAAGCGCCATAAGATTCCAAAGCATACATAACGCGTTTCCTATCTTTTCCAAGAGAGGAAAGCGCTTCTTCTACCGTTTCGTATTCAAAAGCTTCAGCCTCAAATATCTTACGGTATAAATCTCTTATCGGATTGCGAAAAGTTTTTTTATATCCGACTTCGCGCAGTACTTTTCCGGTTTTGTCCAATAATTTGAGCGTATGATATCTATCTGTCTCCATGAAGGACAACATTTGTTCTCTGGTCATTTTTTTGACGCACAGGGTGCGAATTTTGTGTTCCTCCACTTCATTTACAAACCGAAGCAACAAGGAGAATTTTTTTAGAATTTCTTCTTTTAAAAAATCGTTTGTTTCTTTCGCATCAGCGATATCTGACCAGTTTTCATTTGCTCTTTTCATTTCAATCTCCTACGGCCTTGCGCCGATATAGATTTCCCGAACCTTTCGTTCGGGGTAGAAGAATGATCTCTTACAGACCATCCCGTTTGAGTTAGCGCTTTGTTAACGAACTAACCTGTTACGAATCTAGCATACACTTGATTTATTGTCAACAATACGTCGAAATGTTTATTTCTCGATCTCGGCGACGACTTCTTCGCTGTTCATGAATTTGTAGAATACCGCCATGACGACAAAAGCGACCAGGGTCATGACGATGGCGTATCTTCCGAAGACTTTGGAGCTTTTTCCGAAATAATATCCGATGGCGAGAAAGGGGGTGCTCCAGATGGCGGAAGTGATGAAGACAATGGCGATGTATAGTCCCCGATTCATTTTGGCGAGGCCGGCGGGGATGGGAATAAATACTTTGAGGGCGGGAACGAGTTTGCCCACGGCAAGAAACCAGGCACCCTTTTTTTGAAATACCACTTCGACTTTTTTGATCTCTTTTTCGCGGAATATTTGAAACTTCGTGAGATAGGCGAGTCCTTTGCTTCGCGCCGCTTCGTAGAGAATGATGTTGCCGATCGTGTTGCCGAGTGTGCCAACTGCAATAACCGCGGCAAGCGAAAGATCGCCTTTGAAAACAAAGTATCCGGCAATGATGTAGAGTACTTGGCTCGAAGGGAAAGAGATGAAGCCGTTAGAGATCATCAGACCAAAAATTCCGAGATAGCTGAACGACACGATTATTGTTTCGGTATCCATAAAAGTAAATTGTAACACACGGAGCCGGTTTTTACATATTTCTCTTTTAATTGGTATGTGAGATAATCTAGATAAGGTTTTAGGTGTTAGGTTTCAGGTTTTAGCTTGAAACAAAAACAACGAGTTCCGTCGTGAACCTAACACCTAAAAGCTAACACCTAAAACCTAACAAACATATGTCACAACAACACTGGGTCATAAAAGCGAACGGGGAACGGGAGATATTCGATGAGGAAAAACTTCGCAGCTCGCTTCTTCGGAGCGGAGCGGGACAGGACGATACCGACACGGTGGTCGTTCGCATTCTTTCCGAAATGAAAGAAGGCATGTCTACCGAAAAAATTTACCGCCATGCTTTTGCGCTTCTCAAACGCCTGCATAAAGGCGTCGCCGCTCAATACAGCCTGCGCCGCGCGATCCGCGAAATGGGTCCGTCCGGTTTTCCGTTCGAGCAGTATGTCGGAGAGATCTTCCGTACGAAAGGATACGAAGTGAAGACGGATCAGATCGTTCAGGGCTGGTGCGTGGATCATGAGGTGGATGTGTCCGCAAAAAAAGAGGGCACGCATATTCTCATTGAATGTAAATTCCATAACGAAGAAGGATTCAAAACGGATCTCAAGGTGGCGCTCTATGTTCGCGAACGTTTTCAGGATATTCAAAAAAAGCACGAAAGCGTGAAAGACGTCACGGAACGATTTCATGAGGCGTGGCTGGTGACGAACACGAAGCTGACATCAAAAGCGATCCAGTATGCGCAATGCGCCGGACTGCATGTGATCGGCTGGAATTATCCTCGTCATGGCAATCTTCAGGACCTGGTAAATGAAACGCGCATGTATCCGATCACCGCGCTGACCACGCTCTCCGGCGCCGATAAGCGGCGGCTGATGGAAAGCGGCATCGTGCTTTTCCGGGATCTTTTTCAAAAACGAAATGTGATGCACGGCATCGGGATCGACGAGCTCAAGATCGATCGCGTTTTGAGCGAAGCGACCGCTTTAAATGGAATGACCTTAACGTAGAACTCACTTTTTTCGTAAGTTGACATAATGTATCATTAACTGTACGCTAAAATTAACAGTTCTTTGATTTGCAACTACAACATTACGGGAGGTGCTTATGAACACCAAAGTAGCTGTTTTGCTGTTATTATTCTACCTCTCCGTTGTATTTCATGAGGTAGCGCATTTAATTTCTTTCCGAAATAGAGGCTTGAAAGTACGGGAGTTCGGTATTGGTATCAAAAAAGGCCCGTGCTTTTCGTACATTCCAAAAACCGGAAAATTTAAAGGCATTCGTTTTGCTTTTTATCCGGCAACCTTTTTTCTCGGAGCGTTCGTCGAAGTTGATGAGAAAGTAATGGATCTGCCGTATCGCGAGCGAGCGCTCGCTTTTTGCTCCGGACCTTTTGCGAATATTCACTTCGGTTGCCTGCTTTATATTTTGCTGTTCGCTTCGGTTTTTGTACCGGGTGTTCACGCTTATGACACATCGAATTGGAATATTTTGGACTGGATGTCATGTATTTGGCATTTTGCGATCTCCAGCTCATGTCTCTATGTGCCGCTTCTCGCCATTCCGACACTGTGGTTCGGCAGAAGATATATCAGTTCATATCTCGGACCGGTTCTCGGCATCTTATTGATCGTGGCGCATTTTTATACGGCTTCGGTCAGCCTAAGCGCAGTGGAATATGTTTCTGAAATAACGGGACCTGTCGGATTCGTTGCCGACCTGCCTAGCATGGCGCAAGATATGTGGTCCGCAGTAGAGTGGGCGGCTCAGCTCTCTCTCGGATTGGCGGTTCTTAATTTACTGCCTATCCCACCGCTTGATGGCGGATGCGTGATCCTTCCAACGGTAAAAAAATATTTTCCTCGTTTCGGCCTCTGGTACCAAAAAGCGGGATTTGCTTTTATCGTGATCATAATGCTTCTCGCCTTTGCAAAAGACATCGTGCATTATGTGGGATATTTGGGACTTGCATTAGTTGTCCTCATCTCCATACTATTCTATCTATTAAGCAAGGCTCACTCGGCTTTACCAAAAGCCTCAACGTGACCAAAAAAAGAAAACCTGCCCGTTCACTCTGCGTGGACGGGTTTTTCTTTTGAGAAATTCGGGTATAATGAGCGAACGAATGAAACCTACGACAAAAATTACGGTTCGAAAAATTCAGATCGGCATACTTTTGGGTATGGCTGTTATCGCCGTGTTTGTTTGGGTTGCCGCGCTTTCGGAAAATCGCGGGCATCTGCTTCGTGTGAGCTTTCTTGATGTGGGACAGGGGGATGCGATATTGATCGAAGCGCCGAACGGGAATCGGGTTTTGATCGACGGAGGACCGCCCTCGGGGAAAATTCTTTCGGAACTTGGCGATATGCTGCCGTTTTTTGATCGTGAACTGGGCGTCGTCATTGCCACGCATCCCGACATGGATCATATCGGCGGACTCCCGGCCGTTTTTGAGCGTTATTCGGTCGGCGCCCTTTTTGAACCCGACCTGTATGCGGGAAATGGAGTATACGAAGCGATGGAAAAACATGCCGAAAAAGAGAGTGCGCGCAAGATCGTGGCTCGCCCGGGAGAAATTATACGGCTTGATAAAAACATCAAGCTTGAAATACTCTATCCCGAACATAAATTTGCTCCGAATGCCGACACGAACAGCTCTTCGGTCGTGGTAAAACTCACGTATGGGAATGAGTCATTTTTATTTACCGGCGATCTGCCGAAGGAGCAGGAAAACGCGCTGGCTGAAAAATACGGTACGGCGCTTCATGCGAATGTTTTGAAATTCGGGCATCACGGGTCTAAAACTTCAACATCTGAAGAATTTCTTACTGCTGTTGCTCCCGAATACGGCGTGGTTTCGGTCGGATCGGAGAATAAATACGGACATCCGAACCAAGAAACGCTCGATCTCGCGGCGAAAGAAAATGTCGAAGTTTTGAGGACAGATATGATGGGGAGGGTGGTATTTGAGACGGATGGAGTGACATTAATTAAAAAGTAAAAATGAAAAACTAAAAACGACAAGGTAAAATTAAAAACGCCACAAAACACTGTTTAATGATACTTTTTCCTTTTTCGTTTTGGTTTTTAGTTTTTCATTTTTACTTTTTAAATTTTATTCTTCCGCAACAAAAAACTCCGCCACGTGCGGAGTTTTTCTTAATATATTGTTTATTTCTTCAACTTAAGATGAAGCCCTGCTTTCTTGCAGTGGGTGCAGATCTTGATCCTTCCTCCTTCGGTGAGCGTGGCCCATTGGAGATTGGGGTATTTTCTGGTTTTTCCCGTCGGGTTGAATTTGGTGGCGCGAACACGGTTGGAGTATTTTCCAGCCATGAGGGAAGTTTTATCGCAGATTGGGCATGATTTGGCCATAGTGGTATTTTGTTGCTTTTTATTTCGGTTCCCGTATGCTATCATAAACTCTACAATTATGCAAATAGAAGACTCAATCTTTCGAATTCTTATAATAATCTTCTCCATCGTGATACACGAGGTATCGCACGGCTTTATGGCGTACGCCTTGGGTGATCATACCGCCGAACGGGAAGGGAGGCTGACCTTTAATCCGATCAAGCATTTCGATCCGATAGGTTCTTTTCTCGTGCCGCTTCTTACCATCAACACGCCTTTTGCGTTCGGCTGGGCAAAGCCCGTTCCGTACAATCCTCATAATCTTCACGACAAAAAATGGGGAGAAGCGAAAGTAGCCTTTGCCGGTCCCGGCTCAAATCTGCTTTTAGCCCTTATTTTCAGTATCGTAATTCGTTTAGGCTCGGTCGGAATCATTCTTTTAAGTCCCGCGGTGATCAAAATTCTGGTGTGGATCATTGTTATCAACCTTTCACTGGCGGTGGTAAACCTTATTCCGCTCTATCCTCTCGACGGTTCCCGCATATTCTTTTCGGTCTTACCGTATCATTTGCGCCATATTCAGGAGTTTATGATGCGTTATATGTTCGTGTTTCTCGCTTTTTTCCTGCTTTTTATGGGAGGAGTTATCTCTTTCTTTGTGGAAGGGCTGTTTCATTTGTTTACGAATCTTTAAAAAAGAAAATAGAGAATAGAAAATTGAGACATAGATTTGCGCCCCTCGTCGTTTCGTATTCTATTTTCAATTCTCGATTTTCTATTCTCGTTTTTAATGCGCCAGCGTCGCACAGATCACGCTCTTCGCCCCAGCTTTTCTGAGTACTTTTCTCGCTTCCGCCAACGTCGCTCCGGTCGTCGTTACGTCATCGACGACTATTACATTTTTTCCCCGTATTTTTTCAGCGCAGATCACGGCGAACGAACCGTGAATATTCCTCAATCTTTGCTCGCGATCTTTTACCGATACTTGGCTTGGCGTTTGTCTCACTTTTACCAGCACTCCGGTTTCCATCGAGAAAAGGGAAGGGTCGAGAAACGCCAGCTCGAGGGCGAGAAGTTCGGATTGGTTGTATCCGCGCTCTTTTCGACGTTCTTTGTGGATGGGGATCGGCAAAATGACGTACGTTGCGGCCGTTTTTCCGGACGGATCCGCAAATAGCTCATTCTCGGAGAGCATTTCCATCAGTTTATCATACAGAGATTCCGCCAAGTCGTGCGCCAGCTCCTGTTTTCCGCGATATTTCAGGAGCCATAGCGCTCGCCGGAGCGAGGGGTGGTCATATTGCCACACAGATATCGTGTCGTGCGCGAGCGGTGATGTTTCGAGCGGTATTTGTGATCGGCATCGTGCGCAGAAGGCGGTTCCTTCCTTTTTGCATAACAGACATTTTTTAGGAAATATTAATTCGAGCAACCGGTCGCACAGGGAAAAACATTTTTGAAAAATGCCGAAATGGGCACCTGTGGATAATTGTGAGTTTTCCCTATAAAACATAATTCTTTTTATGGTATAATGAAAATACGTTTTATGTCCAGTCACGGCTAAAATATTTTTCACAATGGATATTCCAAATTTCGATATACAAAAAATGGTCATGTCGGCGAAGTCGCTTTTCAAAAAAAATGAAAGCGTTGTTGGTTTGGATATTGGATCTTCAACTATCAAAGTGGTTCAGCTTCGAAAAGAACAGGGGCGTGCGGTGCTTGAAACTTATGGAGAATTGGCGATCGGTCCTTATGGCGGGCTTGATGTCGGCCGCGCTACGAATCTTCCGGCAGACAAGATCGTTGAAGCGGTAAAAGATCTTTTTCGCGAGGCGAATGTTACCGCCAAGATCGGCTCGATCTCACTCCCTCTTTCTTCCGCTCTGCTGACCCTTATTGAACTTCCCGCCGTAGACGACGACAAGCTCGCAAAAATGATCCCTGTTGAGGCGAGAAAATATATTCCGGTCCCCATTTCTGAGGTGGCGCTTGATTGGCTGATCATTCCTCGCAGCGCGGAAGAAGTGGAAAAGGCGGCTGGAGACCATAAACAAGACAAGCTCCAGATAATGATCGTCGCCATCCATAATCAGGTCCTTAAAAAATACGAAGAGATCGTTAAGAACATCGGTCTCGAAGGCGTCAGTTTCGAAATAGAAGTATACAGCTCCATTCGTGCGACTATAAGCAGAGATCTTTCTCCGATGATGTTTATCGATATGGGGGCGGGCATTACCAAATTGGCGCTCGTCGAACAAGGGATCATAAAAAATGTCCATATTATCAGCCGCGGATCTCAGGAGATCACCATCGCGCTTTCGCGGGCGCTGAATATCAGTATTGCCAAGGCGGAAAAAATGAAACGCGAGATCGGACTTTCCGGCAGGGACGAAGAGTCGAAAAAAATATCAGCATTGATCGAAGCGGCAACCAGCTATATCTTTACCGAAGCCAACCGCGTCCTTCTCGGCTATCAGAGCAAAAACAACAAGACCATCAGCAAGATCGTTCTGACCGGTGGCGGAGTGCTTTTGAAAGGGCTTCCGGAATATACCAAAAAATGGCTTGAGGCGGAGGTGGTATTCGGCGATTCTTTTTCGAAGGTTGAAACTCCGGCGTTTTTACAAGCAGTGTTAACGGATGCCGGACCAGAATTTTCCGTCGCGATCGGACTCGCACTCAAGCGGTTGCAGGAATTGGGATAAACAAAAAGTAAAAGTAAAAATGAAAAGGGAAAAACGACAATTAAAAAGTAAAAAGTTTTCACGAAACAGAAGCGTGTGGTAATTTTTATTTTTCCTTGTAGTTTTTAATTTTTCATTTTCAAATTTTAATTTTATATCATGGACACAAGACTTCGTACATCATTTGTTCCCAAGAAAACACTGGTATCTCGCAGCACCGCTCAAGGGGGCGGCAGCGTGATCAACCCGTTCTTGTCTCTCGGGATCATCATATTCTTTATGTCTGCCGCTTTGACGGGCGGGGCTTATCTGTACAAAGCTTTGATCCAAAAACAGATCGCTTCAAATAAGGCCGATCTTGTGAAAGCAAGAGAGTCCTTCGAGGAAAAGACAATAATAGAATGGAAGAGGCGCGACAATCGCTTAAAGGTCGCGGCTGAATTACTGAATCTACACAAAGTGATCTCCCCGATCTTCACCACGCTGGAAGCCACGACTCTGCGAACAACACGCTTCATGAATTTTAATTTCACTTCCGCCGACGATGGCTCGTTGTTTATAAAAATGAAAGGCGAAGGTCTCAGTTATACTTCCGTAGCGCTTTTGTCAGATTCTTTCAATGCGCAAAAGAAGATAAAAGATCCGGTCTTTTCCGATCTGTCGCTCAGCGATAAAGGAGGCGTCAATTTTTTGTTCACAGGTTCGCTTGATCCCTCACTCGTGTCGTACAAAGAGACGTTCAACCAGACGGAAGAAACATCATTTTAATTCGATCATCGCTTAATTTTTTTCAAATGAAAAACATACTTGCAGTTTTGCTCATAATCGCGTCAATCGGCATTTTCTATATGCTTCTTCGTCCGGTTTACGGAGAGATTCAATTGACGCGGGAAGAAAAAAAAGAATACGAGCGGGCGCTCAATGACTCGCGAGCCGTAGAAGAGCGGCAGTCCGTTTTGGGATCAAAATTCAATGAAATGCCTCCTTCTGATGTTGAAAGGCTGGAGAAGATGGTTCCGGACAGCATCGATAATATCCGGTTGATCATTGAAGTCGATAAAATAGCTCAGCGATACAATATGTCTCTGGAGGATCCGAAAGTATTCCAGCAAAAAGAAGAAATGACCTCGTTGCAGGAGGCGGTCGTCGCGTCATCGGGAATGGCGGCTTTGTACGGCGTAGGCAAATTATCATTTACGGTTACCGGAACGTATGAAGCGTACATTGCGTTCATTAAGGATGTCGAAAAGAGCTTGCGGTTGATCGATATCATTTCGATAAGTCTTACTCCCTCTGCGAGCGAAGGCGCGGGGACGGTCTACGATTTCAACACGGAAATTAAGACCTATTGGTTAAAATAATTTTTGAATCTATTTATATGAAATCACAAAAGAGATCGATCTATGTTTTAATGGCCATACTTGGCGTCACCTCGCTCGTTCTCGCGGGGGCATCGTCTTTCATAGGAAGCGATTCTTTTGCTCAAGAAGATTATGTAACCGTTGAGACCCCCGATACTTTGCCTGCGACGGGCGATGGAGCCGAAATATTGGCTCTTCTCCGACAAATGGAAAATATCAGTCTTGATACCGCTCTTTTTTCCGATCCAATGTTTCTCGGTTTGAGTGATTTTACCGTTGAACTTATTGCTGAACCTGCAAGCCGCCCGAACCCGTTCGCTCCGATCGGACAAGATGTCATGCTGACGCCCGAGCCGGGAACCGCCATGAGCGGCGCCGCTTTTTCAGCCTCCACATCGACAGACGCATCGTCGCCTTTTGGCTCCATATAAACGACACTATCCGAGGTAAAACCCCCGTACAACAACCACGCCGAGGTACGGTAATATATTTCATCTCATAAAATGAATTTTTTAAATTTTCTTGTAAAAAAGGGAGTTATCACACCCGAAAGCGTTTCGGTGGTGGAGCAGTATGTTGCTTCCGGAGAAGGGGAAGCTGAAGAATCGCTCATAAAAAGCGGAGTAAAAGAAGAAGACCTCCTGCACTTCAAGGGAGAATATTTGAATGTCCCGATAAAGGAACTCAAAGGCGAACATGTTCCCAACGAAATATTGAAATATATTCCGGAAGAATCGGCCGGACACTATAAATTCGTACCTTTGGCTGTTACCGACGGCGTGCTCGAGGTCGGTTTCGTTGATCCGGAGAATTTGGAATCGACCGACGCTCTGCAATTCATTTCGTCGAAGATCGGAATGCCTTTTAAGATCTTTCTTATCTCTCAGGCAGATTTTAAAAGTGTGATAGAGCGATATTCCGGGATCACCGGAGAGGTGGGCAAAGCGCTTACCGAATTGTCTGGAGATGTGGCGGAGATTTCCGACAAAGGAGTCGAAATGTCGTCCTCAAAAGCAGATACGGAAGGGCAGAGTGCTGCCATTGTGGAAGATGCACCGGTCACAAAAATGGTTGCGGTTATTTTGCGTCATGCGGCAGAGGGAAACGCATCAGACATTCACATTGAGAACATGGGCGAAAAGATCCGCGTTCGTTTTCGCGTTGACGGTACTCTCTATACCAGCCTTTTTCTTCCCGCCGCCGTTCATCCGGCCATCGTTTCTCGCGTCAAAATTCTCGCCAGTTTGAAGTTGGATGAAAAACGAAAACCGCAGGACGGACGCTTCTCAGCTCGCATCGACAGCAGAAAGATCGACTTCCGCGTTTCCACATTTCCATCATATTACGGCGAGAAGGTCGTGCTTCGTATTTTGGACTCAGAAAAAGGAATTCTTACCCTCTCGAATCTCGGGATGAAAGATTCCGATCTTGAGACCGTCAGAGAGGCGATCAAGCGCCCGTACGGAATGATACTTTTGTCCGGTCCGACCGGTTCAGGAAAATCAACGACGCTGTACGCCATGTTAAATGAGCTCGATCGCGATTCCGATAACGTACTTTCTCTTGAAGACCCGGTCGAATACAGCATGCCGGGTGTCAGCCAATCGCAGGTACAGCCCGAGATCGGATATACATTCGCGAGCGGTCTTCGTTCCGTTCTTCGTCAGGACCCGGATATCATCATGGTGGGAGAGATCCGCGATAAAGAAACCGCACAGCTTGCCGTTCAGGCCGCCCTTACCGGACATCTCGTGCTCTCTACACTTCATACCAATACCTCAACCGGCGTGGTTACCCGTCTTATCGACATGGGGGTCGATCCTTACCTGATCGCTCCGACCCTTATATTGGCTATCGGTCAGCGTTTGGTTGGAAAAATGTGTCCGGCCGGACGAAAAGAGATCCCTCTTACCGGCGCGATGAAACTGATGGTGGAGAAAAATTTTGAAGATCTTCCGGAAAAATATCGAAGCGAAATAAATGTACCTGAAAAAGTATACGAAGCGACCCCCTGCGCAGGATGCCCCTCGGGAACAAAAGGACGATTGGCTGTGTTTGAGCTCTTTAAGATAGATTCGGATGTGCAAGAGATCATATTGAAGAATCCGAACGAGGTTGCCATTCATAAAATTGCCAGAGAGAAGGGGATGCTGAACTTAAAAGAAGACGCCATGATAAAAGCCTTTAACGGAGAGATAGCGTTTATGGAGGTAAATAAACTGTAAGAGAGCTTTTCGCTTTTTGGTTCCATTGTTGATATAATAAAAGAAATTGTTTAATTGTTTAATTGTTTAATGCATCATGAAAGAAAAAAAATATTCCATACTTTTGGTGGATGACGACAAGTTCTTGCTTGATATGTACTCAACCAAATTTACCGAGCAAAAATTCGACGTTACCGCGGTGTTCGGCGCCGCTGAAGCCATTTCCAAGATCGAGGAGGGGCTTGCTCCGGATATCATATTGACCGACATCGTTATGCCGGTAACCGATGGTTTTGAATTCCTCGCTTCGCTCCAAGAAAAAAAACTTGCAAAAAATGCGTGCGTCATCGTTTTATCGAATTTAGGACAGCAGGAGGATCTCGATAAAGCCAAATCTCTCGGTGCGGACGGCTATATCGTTAAGGCGACGTCCACGCCAAGCGAAGTCGTACAAAGAGTATTAGAAATAGTTGAAGAAAAAAAATAATTTATGACTGAAGCAAAATTCGATGCAAAAAAAGAACTCGAAGATCTGATCCTGACCGTCATTCGCGAAGACGGTTCCGATCTTCACATGGCGGCCAATCGCGTGCCGTACATCCGCGTCATCGGGGAGCTCGTTCCGCTCGTGAAGAAAGCCCCGCTCACTCAGGAAAATATGCTTGAATTCGCTTCTCTCATGCTTACCGACGATAGAAAAGAAAAACTTTTTAAAGAATACGAAGTCGACTTTTCATACAGTTACGGAAACAAAGCCCGTTTTCGCTGCAACGCTTTTTTCCAAAGAGGCATTCTTTCCGTAGCCATGCGTCTTATTCCCGAGTATATCCGCAACGTAGAAGAGCTCAATCTCCCCCCCATACTTGAAACTTTCGCCCGCAAAAAACAAGGATTTTTCCTCGTCGTCGGACCGATCGGACAGGGAAAATCAACCACTCTTGCCGCGCTCGTACAGCTTATCAATGCGGAAAGGACCGAGCACATCCTCACTATTGAGGATCCGGTCGAATATCTTTTCAGACCGGTAAAATCCATTATCGATCAGCGCGAAATTCATACGGATACCATGGATTTTCATTCAGGACTTTATTCCATGTTCCGTCAGGACGTCGACGTGGTAATGATCGGCGAGATGCGCGATCACGAAACGATGTCGGTCGCCGTTACCGCAGCAGAGACCGGACATCTTGTTTTTTCAACCCTGCACACGAACGATGCAACGCAGACCATTGATCGTATCATAGACACTTTCCCTCCGGAACAGCAAAATCAGATCGGCGCACAGCTGGCGGAAAGCTTGCTCGGCGTCTTTTCTCAGCGTCTTATTCCCCGCATTTCCGGCGGTCAGATCCCGGCCTACGAGCTTCTCATCAACACGAATGCCGTTTCCAATCTTATTCGCGAAAGACGATCGCACGAGATCCCGCGCGTTATCGAAACAGGGGCGGAATTCGGCATGATCGATTTCAACCGAAGTTTGGCGGAATTGGTACACAACGGAGAGATCACACCGGAAAATGCCGCGCTGTTTTCGACGAACGCGAAATCATTGGAGAGGTTGTTATAAGAAAATAGAAAATAGAAAATAGAAAATAGAAAATAGAAAATAGAAAATAGAAAATAGAAAATAGAAAATAGAAAATAGAAAATAGAAAATAGAAAATA
>JALNYN010000045.1 GCA_023229825.1 Minisyncoccota bacterium | reverse complement strand
ACATAATTCATCACTGCCGGAACGAAAAATACTATGAAGAGGCCTAAAATTAGAAACGGAGCGAAGGGCAGTTCGCTTTTCATGGTCATCTTTCTGCGGAAGATGGAAAATTCAGAGAGTTTTCCAATGAGGAGCAGTGAAAGTCCAAAAATGGCGCCGATCCAAAACGCGAGGACGATAGCGACAAGCCCTTCCATCAATCCGAGAAACCACCCTAGTCCGAGAGCCAGTTTCGCATCCCCAAGCCCCATCCACCTCCCTCCTGATACAAGCCAGAGCAGCGCGAATGGAAGCGCCAGTATCAGGCCGGAAAAAAGATCGATCGACGTCGGATAAAAAGGAAGCGAGTCGGGCAACAAAACAAGACGCAGAAAAGCGACTGCGGCAAATGTATAAGCCCATGCATCAGGAATGATCTTATGTTTGAAATCATACACGCTGATCGCGACGAGAAGCGAGAAGATCACAAAAAGAAAACCGATGGTCAATAACCAGCCGATGTCCGGTGTCCGAGAAATTTTATCCAAAAAAACGTTCACTCCACCCAGTTTCCAAAAAATAAGCATGGAAACGATTCCCATAAACGCCTCGACGATGGTATATTGCCAAGAAATTTTGCTTTTACAGAGACGGCATTTTCCGCGAAGCGCGAGAAAAGAAAACACCGGAAAAAGTTCCTTCCACGTGAGCTGTTTATTACAGCAGAAACAAAACGACCTGCCCATGATCGTCAGCCCGGTATTGTAGCGAAAGATCAACACATTCAAAAAACTTCCGATAATGCTTCCAAAAACGAAGGTCAAAAAATAAAAAAGATATTCCATATCTCATCATTTTATCGCAGAGCGAACAACAGAGCAACGGATAAGACGAGTATAAGTATTTGGTATATGTATAGGTAACGATCGACGATGGATATCAAGATAAAAAAAGTCCACAAAAGACGGTGTCATTCTGGTGTCATTCTCCCCTTTTGTATATCTTCCTCTTCGTCATCCCGGGCCGCGACCCGGGATCCACGTTTGTTGTCAACATAAAACCTCGCCGGTGAATAGGCGAGGTTTTATCCTTTTCCTTCTTTAAAAACAGGTTTATGGAGCAGGCTGTATTCCTGTGGGAGTTAAAACGTAATCTCCGGAAGTGGTAAGGCTCCCCGCCGAATTTTCGATACTGAATGTGATCTGGTAGCTTTTTGATTCAGCGATATCACAAGAGGCGACACCAACAACAGCATCATCGGCAGTACTGCAATAAGTATACGTACTTCCGTTCGGCAAAGGATTGACGGGAAGAGGGTTCATAAATGTTCCGAACGCTTGCGTTGCGTCACATGTTCCATCAAACGTGTCTACGTTAAGATTCCCCGCCCCCGTCGCTATGTCGGCATAGGCACCGTCGCCCAAAGCCGGATATCCTCCGCAGGTGTCGTAATACAGATCAAGCGCTTTTTGCAGCGACTTAACATCCGAAAGCCGTTTCGCATCCCGCCCTTTTGCCCGCGCGCTGTTCAACCCCGCCATAACAACAGTAGAGAGTATGGCAATGATCGCAATAACAACCAAAAGCTCAATTAACGTAAATCCTTTTTGTTTTTTCATAAAGAGACAAACTAATTATAGTTTATAAACATAACCATTAGTAACGCTTAGTTCTTTATTATACCAGAAAGCGTTATTATTATACAAAGGAAAACATTTATTTGTTCGAAACATTTACAAAGGTGTCGACTTTTATGTATTACATTTCTTTCATTAATACGATATAATCGACAAATGGATACAATAAAAAACTATATTTTCAGAAAAAATTTTCGGTTGACATATGCCTTTATTGCTCTATTTTTGGCTGTATGCATTGTTTACGGAAACAGCCTAGGCAATGACCTGATTTGGGATGACCTTGCTGGAATAGTGTACAACGCTTACATTAAGGACTGGAGTTATATTTTACATTTTTTTTCTGATGGAATATACGCCGGAGCAGGTTCGGTAGCAAGTTTCTGGCGGCCAATCATGCTCATAATATTTTCCGCTGAATGGAGTCTATTCCATGGTTCTGTAGTCGGATATCATGCGGTAAATATCCTGGTTCACTCAAGTGTCGTCATTTTGGTTTTTTATCTCTTTCGCCTCATTTTCAATCGGACGTTCCTCGCTTTTATTACAGCACTCGTGTATGCCATTCATCCGCTTAATATTGAGGCGGTTACGTATATTTCGGGTATTCCGGATCCGCTTGCCGCGTTTTTTATGCTTCTCGGTACTATCTTTTATGTTAAAGCCGGCTTCTATCCTGAGAAAAGACGCTTCTTGCTGCTCGCGACCTTCCTTTGCTTTATTTTTGCGCTTTTCTCAAAAGAATCGGCGGTAATGATGCCCGGATTGCTTTTTATTGCTGATATATTCGCACACAGAAAAACAGTGGATTCATGGAGGTCTATCGCCTCCAGACTTAAAAATATGTTGCCATTTTTAGCGATATTGGCAAGCTATGTTGTTTTGAGAATTATGGCTCTTAATTTTATAAATAGGAGCATGTTGCCGACTCTTTCGTCCATTCCTGAAAGGATTATGACATTCTCTCATGCTTTTCTCGTTTACCTTTCTCTTATTTTCGCACCTCTTCATTTACATATGGAGCGAACGCTTCCCATCGCAAAAACAATTTTTGATATTCGCGTTGCTTCCGGCTTGCTTCTTATTATTGTCGCCCTTATCGCTATTGTCAGCCAATTCAAAAAACGTCCCGAATTAAGCTTTGGACTCGTGTGGTTTTTTATAGCGCTTTCTCCGAACATGAATATATTTATCCCGATGATGGCCATTCTTTCCGAGCACTGGCTTTATATGTCTCTGCCTGGATTTTTCTTTGCCCTTTTTGCCATTATTTTTGAACTCTCGGCAAAACACAAACGGACCATGGCCGCTTTTTTCATAATTTTATCCGTTACGTGGATCTTCTGGATCGGATCTCTTACCATTAAGCGTAATCGCGATTGGCGAAATGCAATGGTATTTTTTACTTCAACGCTTCAAGAAAACCCAAAAAGTACTCGCGTTCTGATAAATCTGGGTGCCGTGCATGGAGAAAGCGGTAATTATGAGAAAGCTCTCGAGTATTATAATCGGGCTCTGCTGGTCGATTCGAACGACCCGCTCACATACACAAAAATTGGATTAACATATCTATCAATGGGTCGGGAAAAAGACGCATTGAAAAACTTTGAATATTCGGTCCGGATCAGTCCTATAAATTCTCAATCGTTCTCACGGCTTCTGGATTGGTATATTTCCCACAAAGAATATGATAGTGCGATCGATATATTGGAAAAGAGACTAGCTGCAACCCGTGAAATAGATTCAACCGGAAGGCAAAAGCTGCTTTTGGCATTATCCAACGTCAGCCAAATGAAACAAGACCGCGCTCTGCAAAAAAAATACAGCGATGAGTTTACCCGACTTCAAATGGAACATAAATACAGTTTGGCAGAAAAAATCGGCATATATCTTAATACCCGCCTCGGAGACCCGAAGTAATTCAGATCGTAAAAACAATTACAAAAAACACCCAAGCTTTCACGCTCGGGTGTTTTAAATTTTTACTGCTTAAATGATACCTGAAGGTGAAGCGGTATGGGTGCCGGCAACAGTCAAACTGCCAGTTGATCCCTCAAGACCAAACGTGATCGTGTATCCCGCAGCGGTTCCTGCGTACGTGTATGTTGCGGGAGTTCCAGCCGGCGTAGGATTAATAGGCAATGGATTCATATAAGTGGTAAACCCAGCAGTACCGGCAAGTACGGTATTCAAAGTACCGGATGTGACCGGATATCCTCCATTTGAATCATAAAAGAGTTCAAGCGCGGCTTGTACTTGTTTGATATCGCTCAAACGCTTGGCGTCGCGGCCTTTTAATCTGGCGCTGTTAAGACCCGCCATAACTACGGTCGAGAGTATCGCGATAATGGCGATAACAACGAGGAGCTCGATCAATGTAAAACCTTTTTGTTTTTTCATAAAAACGAATTTATTTTTGATAATATTACTTTTAAACAAACGACTTTATTTAAAATGATACGATATGCTATATAGTGTAACACAAAAGCAAGACTGATGTACAAGCGTGTTGTGGATAAAAGGACGGAACAATGGATCAACAGAACAGCAGAACAAGATTTCGTATGCACTATTGTACTCGTGTTTAATAGTTCTTTATATACTTGCCGTAATATTGTAGATCGGTATGAGCACTGAAGCGAGAAGGAATCCGACGCCGACGGCGAGTAAGACGATCATGATCGGCTCGATCAAACCAACCATCGTATCAACCATGGAATCCGCCTCCCTTTTATAAAAGACGGCCAGAGTTTTTAGAATCGTGGAAAGTTCTCCCGTTTCTTCGCCGACTTTAACCATCTGCACCATGATCGGCGGAATTTCGGGCCGGTCAGAAAACGCATCAGAGAGCGAACTTCCCGCTTTCACCTTTTCTCCGGCGTCGAACATAATGGCCGCATAGGTATCATCGCCGACCACTTTTCCGGCGATCTCAATTGAACGCAGCATCGGCACGCCGCTCGCAAGCATCGTATCGAGATTGTCCGCTATGCGAGAAAGATACGTTTTCTTGAAAAGCCTGCCGAAAAGAGGAAGTTTCAGTTTGATGGATGACCAGCTTTTAGAACCGCCCGGAAGGCCTACCTTCCAGAAGATCACACCCGCAATTATCAAGAAGATCAGCGCAAATAAGCCATAATTTATCATGAAGTTACTCAGTCCGATAACAACCTGCGTGTATATTGGTATCGCCTGACCGCCTTCGATAAGTACCGCGGAAAGTTTCGGTATGACCACGATGAGCATGAGTACCATAACGCCGATGAAGGTAAAAATGACGAATGCCGGGTAGACCAAGGCGTTCTTCGTTTTTGAAGTGAGGGCGTAGGAACGCTCCATGTACGAGGCTAGGTATTCAAATGTTTCTGACAGTTTTCCTGATTCCTCGCCCGCCTTTACCATGTTGACGTAGAACTCTGAAAAAACGGTCGGATGCTTTCCCAGCGCGCCGGAAAGGGATTCACCGCCCTGAATATCATCCGCAACCTCGTTCAAGGTGCGGCCAAGGGTCGGGTTTTCGGCTCCGTCGGCAAGCAAGCGAAAGATGCGAAGTACCGACACGTGAGAATTGAACAGAATGGAAACTTGACTCGACAGCATCACCAGGTCTTTGAGTGAAACTCTCTCGAACATGAGAGAGATCTGGTTCATAAACGAACCGGAATTTTCGGGAATTATGGTTTCGATGACAAAATTCCTGCGCTGCAGCGAATTGATCGCAACGTCCATGTTGATAGCATCGATGGTTCCCACCTCTTCGACACCGGCTTGATTTAGGGCTTTATAATTAAATAACATAAATTAACAAAAGACGATAATAGAGAATAGAAAATTGAGAATAGGTTACGAACAACGAACGAATATTGACATTTTATATATTCCCAGGATTTTTTAAAATTTCTATTTTCTATTTTCTATTTTCTATTTTCTATTTTCTATTTTCTATTTTCTATTTTCTATTTTCTATTTTCTATTTTCTATTTTCTATTTTCTATTTTCTATTTTCTATTTTCTATTTTC
>JALNYN010000044.1 GCA_023229825.1 Minisyncoccota bacterium | reverse complement strand
ATTTTGCCATTTACTCAAAAAAAGATTATGATTAAATGACTAAAAACTAAAAACTAAAAACTAAAAACTTTCGTTATGGCAAAATTACCGAAGATCGAGGGGCGCGTTTGGATCGGACCGGAGATCGTCAATTTGGACGAGCTCGGCGGAAAAGTCGTGCTTGTGGATTTCTGGACCTATTCTTGCGTGAACTGCCTTCGGACGCTTCCGTATCTCCGCGAGTGGTATAAGAAATATAAAGACGACGGATTGGTCGTGATCGGGATTCACGCACCTGAATTTGAATTTGAAAAAGATCCCGTGAATGTGGAACGCGCCATGGAGAAATATAATGTTACGTGGCCCGTACTTTTAGATAATGAACATTTGAACTGGGAGCATTTTTCCAACCAATATTGGCCGACGACCTATCTATCGGATGCCGGCGGGAATATCGTTTATACTCATTCAGGAGAAGGCGCATATGCGGAAACGGAACACAAAATTCGCGAAGTACTTGGCATAAAAAATCCCGAAGTGGCGGAAGATTGGGAACACAATGAACACGCTCATGGCGGAAAATGCGGTATTGCCACTCCCGAAACATATTGCGGATATTTGCGCGGATGGCTCGGTAATCAGCTTGGATACGCCGAAGATGCTGAAGAAGTATATAAAAATGATTCGGATGGAAGCGAAGGAAAGATCCAGCTCAACGGCCCGTTCTTCTCAAGCGGCGAATATGTTGAGTCGCGGTCGCCGAATGCGAGCGTTTCTTTGCCTTGCCGAGGCACTGAAGTGAATCTGGTCATGTCTCACACAGGAAAAGATCCTGTGACCGTGGATGTTCTATGGAACAGGGAGCCGATCTCAGCGGAAATGCGCGGCGGCGACGTTAGTGTGGAAAGTACTGTGACCGTCGATCGTCCCGGACTATTTCATTTGATTAAAGCCGGCAAAGAGATCGAGGGAGTAATAGAGATCCGATCAAAGACCGGAAATTTCCGAGCCCACGCCTTTACTTTCTCCGGCTGTGTGGGTAATATGTAGACGAGTATCAGGAAGAAAGTATCAGTATCAGGAAATAAAAACGTTCGTCGTTCCCTGATACTGATACTAAACCCTGATACTAATAACACGCACCCTTAGCTGTTTTGGCTAGCCCAAAGCAAAAATACGCACCCTTAGCTCAGCTGGTTAGAGCGCACGCTTCACACGCGTGAGGTCGGAGGTTCGATCCCCCCAGGGTGCACTATCTGGTTTATCGCGAGCGCGGCTCGCTGGGGCGTAGGGGTCGGCTGGGGCCGACGATGAAACCAATGGTTTCATACTTCCTTTTTATTTATGATAAAAGTAGCTGCGGCATTGATATTCAACGAACACGGAAACTTTCTTATTGCGGAAAGATCGGACGGGTCGCTTGCCGGAAAATGGGAGTTTCCCGGAGGAAAGATAGAAGAAGGAGAAACGGAAAACGAAGCGGTTGTTCGTGAGATCATGGAAGAACTCGGTGTTCAAGTGGTGCCGGAAAAGATCGTCGGCGTGTTTTCTTATGAGTATCCCGAGCGCGAAGTTGAGTTGGTTTTGATACAGTGTTTTCTCTCGGGAGATCAAAAGATCATCTCGGATGGCAGCCACTCCTCGCATGCGTGGGTGGCGCTTTCAGATTGTGAAAAATATGATTTTGCTCCGCTTGATCGCGAGATAGTCGAATTTTTGAATCAAGCTAACACTAAGTAACTGCTCACATATCAAAAATAGCCATATATTTCATTGCCGTTGCCGGACTGGGGTTACGCCCCAGTCCGAAACATTTGTATGAAATCACGTTTTTTTGATAACACTAATTACGCTGAGATATTCCAAACGTTTCGGTTCGGGGTGAGGAATGGGAAGGGACCCGTTCCGCAAGACCTTCTTCTAATATTTTGTGAGGCACGAAACAAAATATTGAAAAGGTGTACTGCGCCAGTAAGACGAAACCCCGAACCGGCGACAAATATAATGATTTTTAAACGAAAAACGCTCCGACTTTTGCCGGAGCGTTTTCTTTCTGTATTGACGAAAAATAATTAAACAGTCAATCGGGTATCGATACGGTTTCCTCATCTGTATTGATCAAGACTTGTTTGGATGCTACGTTATCGATGGGATCATATTGTCGTCCCAGAGAGAACGGTTCTTTGGAGATCGCCATAAGCCAGTTCTCTTCGCTGGATTTTTCGCTTGACCATCTTGTCATAAAATCTTCGATCTCCATAGTGATCTTTTCTCCGTTCCATGGATCGTTCAACATGAGATGCGTGCTATCTACCTGTACCACTACGGCATAATGATGTTCATCCTCGCTTGGTTCCGTAAAATGCACGATGACCGGAATATGGTGTTTCAGCAACCCGCCGATCTCAACCACGGATGAATTGTCATTTTCAAAAACGTAAAAACCTTCTTCCTGCGCCACGCGGATCATGTCGCGGTGCCGCGTGCCGATCTCGGGATCGGTATTCAAACGATCATGCAATTCTTGTTCGGTTTTTTTCACGCCATGAAAAAGAAGCATCATGTTGAGTGATGCAGGTCCGCAGGTATACGGCGTTGATTGAACGAAATAAGGCACGTTGATCATAACTACTACTATAGCATGAATTATTGCGAATTGTCAACATTTCGTTACAGGTCGACATTCTTTAGCCTAAAATATTCATTTATTGCAAAAAATTCCCGTTTTTACGGGAATTTTTGATCTCTTATTGTTTCGCGGCACTCGCGGGCGCTTTCTGCTGTTCTGCGGGTCTGATCTGTATGGTAGTTGCCGTAATACTTCCGTCTTTATTCGGCGTGCCATTGGTGATGACATTTGTGCCGATGGCGAGGTCGTCTTGCGTGCCTGCGGCAGATTTCATGATCTCTGTGGACGCTCCCAAAAAGACGATCTTTGAGCCGCCGGTGCGGTCTTTGACGGTTATGCTGGTCGCGTCTTTGGAAAGTATTTCGCCGGCGACCATCCCGCCGCCGAAACCGCCGCGAGCCATTCCCGCGCGGGCTCCGCTGTTTGTATCTCCGAACTGTCCGCCCGCAATAAATTGGGCGCGCTGATCGTTTTTCCGGCTCTCCGCATATTGTATACCTCCGAAGAAGGAAAGACCGCAAAGGACGACGACGATGGCGATGAATAGGGATGTTTGTTTGTTCATATATTTATTTTTTTAATTTAAAATCTAAAAATGAAAAAGTAAAAACGACAATGTAAAAGTAAAAATTTACGACAGCGACGGTGGAATTTTTCCTTTTTAGTTGTAGTTTTTAGCTTTTCATTTTTCCTTTTTAATTTTTTTACTCGTATCGTAATGCGTCTATCGGGTTCATGGCTCCTGCTTTTCTTGCGGGGTAATATCCGAACACTATCCCGATACCTGCCGAGACTCCGAAGGCGAGCAGAATTGAAGAAATGGAAATGCTCGTTTGCAGGATGCCGGCGGCGGAAATTCCGTAGGCGATGAGCCAGCCGAGCGCAACTCCGGCCACACCGCCGGAGAAGGTGAGCATGACGGCTTCGGCAAGAAACTGAAGGTTGATGTCGCGTTTTTTGGCGCCGACGGATTTGCGCAAGCCGATCTCTTTCGTTCTTTCCGTAACCGTGGTGAGCATCATGTTCATGATCCCGATCCCGCCGACGAGCAAGGAGATCGCGGCAATGGCGGCAAGCAGAGTGGTAAATGTTCCGGTGACGCTTGAAACGGTGGAAACGAGATCAGCCAGATTCATCGTGCTGAAGTCGGCAAGAGTCGGATCGGAAATATGATGACGAGTAAGCAAAAGATCGGTTACCTCTGTTTGTACTTCTGCCATGGAATTTGAATCAATAGCTTGTACGTTGATCGTGGTGACATATTGATCCCCGGAAAAATATCGACCTGCTGTGGTCAGAGGGATGAAGATCATATCATCGGCATTACCAAACCCCGAACCTCCTTTTGCTTTGGTGACGCCGATCACTTTGAATTCAATGCTTTTTATGCGAATGGTTTTTCCAATGGGACTGACTCCTTCTGCAAAAAGATCGGTTTGTACGGTCGGTCCGATGACGGCCACTTTGGCGAAACTTTTTGTGTTTTGATCGGTAATGAACGAACCTTGATCGATCTGCACATTTTTTACTCCCGGGTAGCTTGAAGTAACGCCGTCAACCGTAGTGTTCGTATTCATTCCTTTGGTCGTCACCTGTAGACGAGTCGAGATCTCCGGCGCGACCGCCTTGACGAGCGGAATTTCTTTTACGATCGCCGCCGCATCTTCTTGAGTGAGCGATTTTGCGCCGCCTCTCATTCCTTGGACTCCCGCGCCCTGTGTTCGCGGCGCTCCCGGCTGGACGATAATGAGGTCGGAGCCCATGGATGAGATATTCGATTCGATGGAAGCCTGTGCGCCCTGGCCGATCGAAACCATGGCTATGACCGAGCTGATGCCGATGATGATCCCAAGCATCGTCAAAGCGGTCCGCACTTTATTTGCGGTGAGGGAGAAGTAGGTTTCTTCGAGTATGTCGATGGTGGTCATTATATTATTTCGTCGTCATTCCCTTGAAGAAGGGAATCCAGAGTCGGTGAGTAAACTCTGGATTCCCGCCTGCGCGGGAATGACGAATAGGGTTGTTTTTATTTCTTATGGTGCTTAACTCTCTTCTCATGCGCTTTTGAATCACTCACGATCATTCCGTCTCTCACATGAATTATTCTGTCGGCATGTTCGGCAACGTCGGATTCATGGGTAATAAGAATGATCGTACGGCCTTCGTCTTGGTTGAGGCGTTGGAATGTCCCGAGGACAATGTCTCCCGTTTTGGTATCGAGATTTCCGGTCGGTTCGTCGGCAAGAATGAGGGTTGGATTATTCACGAGCGAACGGGCGATGGCAACGCGCTGTATCTGTCCGCCGGAGAGCTGGTTCGAGAGGTGAAGAAAATGTCCCTCATCGAGACCGGAGGCGATAAGAGCTTCTTTTGCGCGATGTTCGCGGCTTTCACGGCTCACGCCTTCGTCGTACATGAGGGGGAGCATGACATTTCGGAGAACGGTGGTTCGGGGGAGCAGATTGAACGCCTGAAACACGAAGCCGATCTTATTTTTTCGGATATCGGCCAGTTCGTCGTCGGAAAGTTTTGATACGTCCTGTCCATCAAGAAAATAGGTGCCCGAGGTCGGGGTATCAAGCGCGCCTAAAATATGCATGAGCGTGGATTTTCCTGATCCGGAAGGGCCCATGATCGCGACAAATTCACCGTCTTCGATCTTGAATGACACCCCGCGAAGAGCGTCGAAAGATATTTCGCCGGTAAGGAATGTTTTGGTAATGTTTGTAATTTCGATCATAAGCGAGTTAGTAGTCAGTAGATAGTAGCTAGTAGTTTGCCGTTGTGCCTCCTCCCCTTTTCAATGGGGAGGACTGAGGTGGGGTTCGTATTTGGAGTTTATCTCGAAATACCACCCCCTCCCAACCTCCCCCTCTGAAGAGGTGGAGGGGCACGACGGTTTGCCATCGCGCCACTTGACAATTATTTATATATTTGATATATTCCTCACTGAAGGATCTTAATTTTAACGTGATCAATCGGAGGTTGTGATGAGTAAGGAATTGATCTTAAAGATTGTATCTTACCTAATATTTGTAGGTGCAGGAGTGGGTATTTATTTCTATGCTGGGGAAGTTGCCGCTTTGTATTATTTAATAGGCGCCACGGCTTCAGGCTTACTAAGATAAAATACACAATTTGGATTATTTTACCCTCGTCATTCACGGCGAGGGTTTTTTTATTTTCGTCGTACCTTTTCCTTATACTAGTCCCTTATACTTTGTTATCCGCCCACTCTTCCTCCGCCTCCTCCGAACAAAGTTCGGGTGGAGACCGACGTCGTTTTTGCTGTCGCTTGCGCGCCGGTTGTCGTTCTGATAATGACGAGGTCGCCTTCTTTTAATCCGCTCAAGAGCTCAGTATCGGTATCGTTTGAAATTCCGATGGTTACCGTTTTTTGTTTCGGTAATGCGGCAGAGAGCACTCCTTGCGGGTTCGTCGCGTTGACGGGCGGGTTATCGAACATTTCCACGTATGAACTTTCATCAGCCGATGTTTTTATCGCGCCGTTTGAGATTATAAGCGCATCCGTTTTGACGTCAGTAATGATATCGGCGCTTACGGTCATTCCCGGCTTGATGCGATCATTTTGCGTATCGAATGCAACCGTGACGCTGTATGTGGCGACTCCCTGATTTACCGTACCGATCGTATCCACTTCGGTCACCTCTCCGGTGATCGTGAGTTCGTCCACCGCATCGAATGTGAGCGTTGATTTTTGTCCGGTTTTAATTTTAGCGACGTCTACTTCGTTAAGTGAGAGTGTTGCGATTTGTTTTGTTGTCACTAATGTGGCGACAGCCGCGCCCGGCGACGCGGAATCGCCGATCTTCGCGTCGACTTTTGCTATGACCCCGTCGAACGGAGCGCGAAGGGTATAATCGCCGAGCGTATTGCGCGCATC
>JALNYN010000043.1 GCA_023229825.1 Minisyncoccota bacterium | reverse complement strand
TTCCTGTATAATTTGGGGGGCACGAAAAAATAGAAAAAAGTCAAAGCCCGTTTCTCTTTTTGCGTAGGAGAGACGACGAACGGAGACAGCCGTAGGACGACCCGCGGGAGGACGGAGGATGTCGGAGAGAGGAGGAACGACGCCGAGGCGCGGTGTTACGAATTGGCACGACGCCGTTACGTTTGTTCCTCAAAAAAGGTTCGCGCAAAGGCGAGCAATTCTTCACAACTTAAAAACCGCAATAGCGGTTTTTTGTAAGATAACGCTAGGACATATCCCTCTTCCGCCAGCGGGCGGACCCTCCCGCTGGAGGGCACGGATAAAACCAGGGTTCGATTCCCTGTAGGGTCACAAATCAAAAACACTGCTTTTTTCCGGCAGTGTTTTTGATTTGTGACCCTAAGTAAGTGACCTGCGTCACTTACGTCAGGGAATCGAAGAGTTTGAGCATGTCGCAGTGAGCCGTTGAGGCGAAACGAGACGCGAAAACTGTACCGTTCATGTAATGAAAGATACTCCCTGTAGGCGTAAATAGCATGCGAAGCATTCCGACAGTTTGAAATCGACCGTTTCTTCATATTCCAAAAAATACCATTTTATGATATATTTGTCATTATTTCTCAATATTAAAATATATATGCCCTTGGATCCCAAAAATCGTACACTTATAGATTTATTAGGAGATACATCAACGGATAAATACTACGTCCCGAATTTTCAACGAGATTTTGCCTGGGGAAATGATCAAGTTGAAGAATTATGGTCAGACCTGATTAACGCAGAAGATGACAACGAAGACAGTGTTTTTTTAGGTCATTTAATACTATACCGAAGAAATAAAAACTCTGACGATGATGATTCCGAAACAGGTCTCGGAATTATTGATGGACAGCAACGCATTACAACCTTATCGTTATTAATTATTGCGTGCAGAGACTATGCAAAAGAACTGGGGTTTTATGAACACTCTGCTGATCTTCAAAATTTACTTTCGTTCAAAGACAGAGCGACATTAGAAGTAAGCGGTTTTAGAGTTAAAGTCGCAAACAATATCCGGCACCTATTTGAGTATATGGTCGGTGACCAACAGTGGCAATCCTCAGGTTTTCCCTTAAAAATCAGAAATCAGTCGCAAAAAAAACCAATTAAGAAAATCCAACCAGTTTACGACTTTTTCATGGAGAACCTTCGATCTCTTAAGTCCAAAGAAGATTTTGTTAAATTAAAGAAATCACTTTATCGTTGTTATTTTATTGTTCTAGAAATTGACGTTAAGACAAAAGCGTTCGAAATATTCGAGAGAACCAACGCGCGAGGCGTTCCTCTTAATATCGGCGATCTATTGAAAAATCTACTTTTCTCGAAAGATGATCTACACTCCCTTGAACCAAAATGGGATGATATTGTTCAGCGTTCTGGAACAACTTTACCCCGTATGGTTAAGTATTTTACGGTTCTTTTCCATGGATTGGCTAGGAAAAAAGACATTTATAGAAAACTGAAAGGAACTGTATTAAGTATGGAAACCGAAATTTTTATTGATCAACTCAGCTCGTTTTCTCAATTTTACCAATATAGTATTGATGGGGGAGATGTTGACCTACTTGATCTTGTCCTTGATGATACAAAAAATAAATTACTACGAGGTAATCTAGCTCATTATAGATCAGTCCAAAGAGTAATTGAATCTTTAACATTCTTTGGTGTTACTCAACCAATACCTGTTATATATTCTGGCTTAGTTGCACTTGGAAACATTAGCGGAACAGACGGAAATACCGCATTAAATAAAAAATATATTGAGCTAATCACAACAATTGAAAAATATCACTTTGTAAATAACGTTATTTGCACAACTGTCGGTCATGAGACAGAGGTACTATATGCAACCTATGCACAAAAAATTTATTCAAGTGAGACCTCTGCAGATTTTAAAAAACATTGCACTGAATTAGAAGCAGAGCTTCGAAAGAAAAAAGAAAAAGAGGCAAATTTTGTGGCAAAATTTACCGATATCTACTATGAACCGAAGCCTTCTGTATTAGGATTGCTTGCTTATATTTTTGATAGATTCCAAAATATCGGAGAAGAAGGTGGTCAAATTAAAAATATATTTAACACAGATTCAAAAGTAATAGTCAGAGATTACAGCGTAGACCATTTTTGGGAGCAAAGTGCGGCGCCTCATTTTGAAGGTCCCAAAGAGCTACTACATAATATTGGAAATCTAAATATCATTCCTAGGCACACAAACAGTGATGATGTGAAAGGCTTAGCGCCTCTCGAAAAAATTAGCATCTTACGAGAAAGAAACTTCGAAGGGTTAAAATACGTGAAGGACTTTGCTACTTTCTTTGAATCCAAAGGATCAAAATGGACACAAAGCGAAGTTAACGAACGTGCGAAGGAGTTAGCTATTAAAGCATATTCAGAAATATGGAATTTCTAAAGAATACATTTAGCACATTCGAAGATGTGACCAATTGCGCTAGTTCATTAACAATCTGATTCCAATTTTGTACTCTTGGCTCACAACACAAAAACCGAACGAGAAATGGGCAGCCACAATTTAATAAAATATATGTCGTAATTTCAGAGTTTGAGCAGGAAGGAGTCAAAACTTCCATATTTACTCATTTAATCGAAAATTCATGTAACCACTAAAGAAAACGGCTCGCCGAGGCGTGCCGTTGTTCTTGCGGGTGATAGACTAGCTACCTCCCTCACCCTTACATACGTTTTGTTGTTTGATAATATTTCACTTAATTTCACCTAAAAAACAAGCCCGCAAATATTGCGGGCTTTTTTGCTTGTTTCATGAATTCTCGATAATTCGAGCTTCATTTTTCCCCGATATTGGATTTGTTTTTATGCCGATCGCGATCGTTTCGCACATCGGTTTTCGTCCGCTGATAAGGTCGTCGGCATATTCCGGCGTGACGGGAACTATGTGTCGGAGACCACTTATTTCAACGATTACTTCCGGCGTAGTAAGGTCGTATGTCCCGATGATCTTTCCGTAATGGATATGTTCTTTTGCAAAAAGTTTTTCTTTACCCAAAGTTCCTAGTGCATTGCCAATTCCGACGAGGATCGTCAGCACAGCAAGAACGATCAATAAGATCAATTTTGTTTCCATTTTTCTCTCCTTTGATATTGTATGATTACTTTGTCTTTTTTTACAGTATCACTTATAAAAAAGCTGTCAACCGGTACGTTATGGTTCAATAGCTTGGAAACACTTCATCGCCGGACTGGGGTTGCACCTTACAGGCGCAGTACACCTTTTCAATATTTTGTTTCTCTCATTACATGAGCAGTATACCTTTTTGATATTTTTGCTCGTACCTCGCAAAATATCTAAAGAAGGTCTTGCGAGATGGGTCCCTTCCCATCTCTCACCTCGCAAAATATTAGAAGAAGATCTTGCGGAACGGGTCCCTTCCCATTCCTCACCCCGGTCCGAAACATTTGTATGAAATCACGTTTTTTTGATCACTAATTACAAGTGAGATATTCCAAACGTTTCGGTTCGGGATACAATCCCGAACCGGCGACAATGTGTAGTCAATTACCGAATTTCGACAAAAAATCGACCTGCCGTAAAGCGGCAGGTCGTCGTTTTTTCTTTTTATGAATGCGTATAGCCGCACCTTATAAAGTTTTATCGTTCAGGGCGCGTATGGCATCTTGGAGCTGCGCATCTCCCGTACATGATTCATTCGACCCTTCCGATACGACCACATCCGGATGTATTCCGACCTTGTGAATGGCCGTGCGGTTCGGTGTGAACGTGTGGGATACGGTCAGATATAATTTCGAGCCGTCATGCATAAAAAACGTATTTTGTGCAACGCCTTTGCCGTAGGTATTCGTGCCGATGATCGTCGCGCGGCCGAAGTCTTGGAATGCTCCTGCCGCAAGCTCCGAAGCTGATGCGGAACTGCCGTTCACGAGAATAACGATCGGCGTTCCCGGTATTATATCTTTGCTTCCGTGATAGATCTGCCAAGGAACATATCTTCCGTCCTGACTTTGTTCGTAGAAAACATCGCCTTTTTCGACAAACAGTCCTACGAGTTCCACGGCATTCTTTACGAAGCCTCCCGGATTATTGCGAAGATCGATAATGAGGCCTTTTGGTTCGCCATGCGAGCCTCTGAACTGTTCGATGGCTGTTCGCATCGTATTGGCAGTATTTCCCATAAAATCGGTGAGCAGCACATAGGCGTAGCGATCGTCGATAACTTTTAATTTGCCGGCAGATACGTCGAGTATGTTTTTTCGGACGATCGTGATGTGGCGCGGTTCCGTGTCGCATCCGGCGATAATCGTAAGCGTTACTCTCTGTAACGGTTCTCCTCTTATGAGCTCGTTCGATTGTTTTTCGGTCTTGTAAGCGAGCGACTTGCCGTCCACGTGCGTGATCTTATCGCCTCGTTTCAAGCCGGCATTAAACGCCGGAGCTCCTTCAACGACGCGGTTTATGATCAAGTGAGAAGGAAAATTCGCGTCTTTGCTCGTGACCATTCCAATACCGGCATAACTCGCAGGGGGATAAGTCGCCTTGCCTTGCGGGATATATCGCGAATAAACATCCGTTATGTTGATCTCGCTGAATACGCCGTCGATGAACAGTTGAGTGATCTTACTATCAGAGGAATTGATGGCCTTTTTTACGGTATCGAATGCATCGCACAGTTTTTGCGTATGAATGCCGCAGTCGAATGATGCGCTCTTTGGCGTGATGACCGTAATGTGTTTTGACGGATACTCCGTTATTATCTTGCCCGTGACCCCGCGGATAAACATCGCGGTCAGGTCATCGTCTGACATGCGGGTGATGTATAAATTTTGTATCATACCATACACCTCGCATGTTTTTTTCACATTCTCCGGACAGTAATAGGGAGATCCGCGAATTGATATGCTTTTTTCAAATTTGCTCGAGAGGATCTGCGAAATGGTCTCGGTCATTGGGAAATCGAACGTTTCCGCTTTTGCCGTCGAAATACCTATCGAACTGACGCTCAATAAAAAAATGAGGATCAGTATTCGCCGTATTATTTTTTCAATGTTCAGATTCATGACGGACTCCTTCCCGATTTGGGAGTGTTCGTGAGAGCTGGAAATTCAGAAAAATTCAAAATTTCTCGAATCTCGTATCCTTAATAATTATATCATGCGGTACTAAAAAACCACCTTGACACAAGGCGGTTTCTGATAGATAAAGAGTTGCAAATTATTCCGAGAATGCGAGACCTCCTTCAGCGCCCTCCGTTTCTTCGGCCTCCGGTTCGATCTGTTCTTTGAAGCATTTGAGGTATTTTTTTCGAAAAACGATAAGCGCCGTGAGCGAAGCGTGCAAGAATAATCCGAGAACGGGAAAAACGAGATCGGCGGCGTTTCCGCTCCAGCGTATAAATACGGTTATATTGAGAAACAGATAGGCGGTGCTGAAGAAGAACCACGGAAGCGGTTTTTCGTTTTCAGGGTTATTCCAAACGCTTCGATAGGTCGGGACGAAAGCGGCGATATTTGCGAGCTGCAGCGTTAAGTTTGCAAAAACGGCTGACTGAAAGACCATCCACACAAACGCCGAAATAACGCCGATCGAAAGCGTGATCCAATCGGTCATCGTGAGAGAAATACCGGAATTTTTTTGGAAAATATATAAAAATGTGACGAAGGTCGCGCTCGCGGCGACGATCGACAGGCTGTTTTTCAGAATATCTCCGGTCAGCGCGAGATAGCTTGCCATGTTCAGAACAGTGACCATGGACCAGAGACCCCAAGACACAACATTCGGTTTTGATGATCCGCGAAAGATCTCGCGATTGTAAATCGCGAAAGCGAGGAGGATAAAAATTCCGGAAAGCAGCGAAACCGCCAAGGAAATATTCATAAAAGAAATAACGATGCGCGAATGCGCGAGCTAATGAAATAAACTTTCGACAACCTCTTTCACGTCCGCCCCGTCCGCGCGTCCTTTCAGCTCTTTCATGACCGCGCCCATGAACACGCCTATTTTTGATTTGTCTTCAACTCCAAGTTCGGCTTTCTTCGCTTCCGCCACTTTTCTGATCTCGTCTTTGCCCATCATGGTCGGCAGGAAGGTTTCGATGATCGCAAGCTCTGCGCGTTCCTTGTCGGCAAGCTCTTTGCGTCCGCCTTTCTCGAATTGTTCAATGGAATCTTTGCGCTGGTTCGCCGCGCGTTTGATGACCTTAAGCGCGTCTTCGTCGGGAAGGGGATCTTGCGGAGTGCGTTTTGTCGCCACGAGCTCGTTCGTAAAGGCAGCGAGAAGACCGCGCATCGTTTCGAGCCGAAGCTGCTCCTTTGCGACCAGCGCTTTTTTTATTTCATCGCGTATTTGTTGCTGTATTGACATAAAATATAATGTATAGGTGGATAACATGCTCAGTATAGCAAAAATGTCGGCGAATAAAAAGAAGCCGGACTTCTTTGGACCCGGACAATATTTTTTGACTATCCTGTTTGTCTAATATATTGCCTGTTTTCAATTCTTTTTCGGCCTGCTGTAAATTCTAGCATATGCCACTTAGCCGGATTAATTTGGTTGATAATCAGCTCGGACCATAGACCATTTTTCATCCAGTTTTATCCAAAACAAAAACGAGTATCGCCGGACGGGGTTTGTAACCACTAGTGTCCGGTTAACCATCAAACAGTGTAGCCATATTTACGGAACCACTGTCTGGAAGTTGTACTCCGTCTACTGAAAATAGCTCTAGCAAAGGAGTTTTATCAAACAGTGATATGCTCAA
>JALNYN010000012.1 GCA_023229825.1 Minisyncoccota bacterium | reverse complement strand
GGAAGGTATGTTTCGTATTGCAGGAAATGAAGAAGACGACGTTCCTTGAAGGTAGCGCCGCCGAAAATGTGTTGGAATATATGGTGTGACACATTTGAGCAGAGGTTCATAGTCGGGGTACAACCCCAGTCCGGCGACGGGATTGTGATCGGATTATATTCTCATTCGTATACAAAATTCGTACGCTATTTTTGCAATCAAAATTGTTGATTTTAGCTCCGCAACATGACGATTTCGCATGTATTTTTTTCATACATGCGAATTGTGTCAAAAACGTCAAAAAAGGCTTGCGCTACCGAACTAAAACGACGGTGCTATCAACCAAATTAATCCGGCTATTACGCATATGCTAGAATTTGCAGCAGGCGACCCTAACCTATGTCTTTTATTCTTTAATAATTAATAAGGAAATGGACATAGATAAAAAAGAAAAGATCCCGCTCTTAGGGCGGGATCTTTTCTTTTTCGTTCGTGACTAGTATCTCATTTACTTCCTTATCGCACTCACAACCCAGACGAGAAGGATGGAGCCGAACAGTGCAGCTAAGAGGCTGTACCAGTCGAAGCTCACGAAGCCGTTCTGTCCGAACAGACTCATGATCCATACTCCGAGTACTGCTCCGATGACGCCGAACACGACGTCGACAACGGCATTCTGGTTCTCCTTATTCATAGAAAGATCCTCGATCCATCCGATCAAACCTCCGAAGACAACCCAAAGAATAGTTACCATAAAAGTATTTTAATATTAATAATAACAGAAATAACAAAGTTCCTGTTCAACTGCTTTATTATACGCCGTTCGCAGTGAAAATTTCATGAAATGATCTTTTATAAAAAATAAAAGATTAATGATGATTTCATGCCAGATCGATAGTATAAAAAATAATTATAAGCAAGAGTAAAAATTATTTGATTATGGACACAAAAAATATTTATCCGATAGCTGGGATCCTGATCCTTATTATCGGAGGATTGATATATTTTTGGCTTAATATGCCGGACAAAACCGCGGAAAATGTCGTTGGAACGATCGCTGAGAAGATCGATTATTCGGACAATACTTCGACCGGTACGCCATCGAATACAGCGGCAAGCGATACATCATCGGAGGTCTACGAGGTTTCATATAGCGATACCGGATTCTCGCCAAAAACGATCACGATCAAGGCCGGCGATACGATAAAATTTACGAACAATTCATCCGGCACTAAAATGTGGGTGGCTTCCGATCCGCATCCGGCTCATACCGACTACAGCGAAACGCCGCGAGATACCCATTGTCCCGATACGGCTGAGAATGCTTTCGATCAATGTTCGGATGGAAAAGCATACTCCTTTACTTTCGATAAGATCGGAACTTGGGAATACCACAATCACCTTCTTGCCGCAGATCGGGGCGAAGTGATCGTTACTCAATAAGATATTATCATGCTCCGAAAAAGCACCGCGTCGCTGCTCCTGCGCGTTGGAGTCGCTTTCGCGTTTTTCTATCCTGCATTTGCGGCGATGATCGATCCGTCATCATGGATCGGCTATTTCCCCAAGTTCGTGCGAGGAGTTCTTCCGGACGATATATTGCTCCAATTTTTCGGACTCACGGAGATCGTTCTCGGAATGTTCATCCTGTTCAAAAAGAACGCCTTCATCCCGAGCCTCATCGCGGCGCTGTACCTTTATCTTATCGTATCTTTGAATCCGGGTCAGTTGGATATTCTTTTTCGTGACATATCAATTTTCTTCGCGGCACTCGCTCTTGCGGTAATAGAAAGAAACAAGAACTATAATGAACGTAAGTGAAAAAAAATGGAATATCATCTTGAGTTTTTTCTTCGTCTTCCTGACGGCGCTTTTTACACAAACCATCTATAGACAAAACCGCTTGGCGTTCTTCGGCATATCGGCCTTTGATCTCGTCATTCTCGTGCTCGCCACCTTCCGTCTGATCCGGCTCGTCGTCTTTGATGACATATTTTTATGGCTTCGCGACCTGACGAAGGATCCAGGCGAAACAGATATCTTCGACGGTTTCCGTTCCACAATGCGACATCTTCTTCATTGCCCGTGGTGCGTCGGGGTCTGGGCTTCACTTTTTGTGGTTTTCTTTTATTGCCTGACTCCCCTTTCGCATTTTTTCCTCCTGGTACTCGCCGTCGCGGGGACCGCTTCTTTTGTACAGCTGCTTGCCAATCTGATCGGATGGAACGCTGAGCTCGGCAAGATCGGCGCGCTGAGAGCGAACGAAAGCAAAAAAACCAATGCTCACCCATAATTGACAAGGGGCGATAAAATAGGTAATTTCATGTAACTGTGCTATGGTTAGGGGTAAACACATTCATGTGAAGTTAATATTTTTTAGTGACCATATATGACAATGCCACCATCTCAAAAAATCGCACTCATTCTTGATCCTCTTGAAGACCAGATCAACGAACCTTTTCTTTCCCGCGCCATCATCGACACTGTTCAAGAGCCGCTTCTTATTCTTGACGGAGATCTGCGCATCATTGCCGCGAGCAAATCATTTTATACCTTTTTTGACCTTGACGTTGAGGGAACCAGCGGCAAGCTGGTCTATGAGTTGAAAGGAAAACAATGGGATATTCCCACCTTCCGAAAACTGCTCGAAGAGATCCTGCCGAAGAACAAGACGGTTGAGAAATACGAAATAACGTATGATATATCCCCGACGGACTCCCGGACCATGACGGTGAACGCAGAAGAAATACGGTACGAGAACAAACAGAGAAAAATGCTGCTCTCTATTTTTGATGTGACGGATCAGCGCCGGCTTGAACGCGAGAGAGAAAATTTATCACATCAAAAAGATATCTTACTGAAGGAGATGCGGCACCGCATTGCGAACAGCCTTCAGATCATTGCCAGTATTCTGATCCTCAAAGCGCAAACGGTCACATCGGATGAGAGCCGACAACAGCTTGAAGACGTCCACGACCGAATTATGTCGATCGCCACTGTCCAAGGACATCTGGATCCGGAAGGAATGGGGTCGGATGTTGATGTCGCTCCTTATCTGAAAGCACTGTGTGAAAGTCTTTCCTCATCGATAATCGGCGACCGCAGACCTATCACGATCAAAGTGGTATCGGAACCGAAAAAAGTGACGACAGACGAAGCGATCGGCCTTGGTCTTATCACGACCGAGCTCGTCATTAACGCGGTCAAACATGCGTTTCTCCCCGAAACAGCAGGAACGGTGATCGTTGAGTACAAAAACGACGAAGAAAAATATTGGAAACTTTCCGTCATCGACAACGGCAAAGGAATTTCTGCGGAAGGAATGGAACGAAAAGGATTGGGCAAAGGTATCATTGATTCTCTCACGAAACAATTGGACGCAAGAGTTGCTACCGATACTTCTCCTTCAGGAACGACCGTATCCATCATTCACGGCGAAGTGGAAGAAGTGGTAACGGTATAAGATTCAATATCCGCGTCATCGTGCAGTGCAGGTAAACGTGGATTCCGGCTCGCGGGCCGGAATGACGGCCTAGCTGTCCAGGTCAAGGCACACGGAATTTATGCAATACCGTTTTCCCGTTATAGTCGGACCATCGTCAAAGACGTGACCCAGATGGGAACCGCATTTAGCGCAAGTTACTTCCATTCTTTCTATATCGTATGACGTATCGAGGGTCTCGCTTATCGACCCGGGAAGCGCAGCATCGAAACTCGGCCATCCGGTCTCTGAGTCGAATTTGGCATCGGATGAGAACAGCGGATTGCCGCACGCGGCGCATACATAAATACCGTCTTCTCTTTTATGGACATATTTTCCGGAAAAAGCCGGTTCAGTGCCCCTTTCGCGCAAAATTTTATATTGCTCCGGCGTAAGCTTTTTCTTCCACTCTTCCTCATTCTTTGGGATATTTTGACGTGCCATAACTTGATATCGCATTGACGGTAAAGTTACCATGAATTACGCATCCGTCAAAAGGAGCGTGCTTGGTAAAAGCTTTCAGCTGCACGGCTCAGTCTTTATGATCGATCGGGAGCGTGAGCGTGAATTCGCTGCCTTTTCCGAGTCCTTCGCTTTTTGCAGAGAGTGTTCCTCCGTGGAGCCGCGCCAACTCTCTGGAGAGGAACAGTCCGACGCCAAGTCCGCCTTTTACGCGGCAGCCTTTTTCGTTTTGCGCAAAAAGTCCAAAAATACTGTCGAGTGATTCCGGAGAAATTCCGCGGCCATGATCGGTAATTTTAATAACGGCGTTTTTATTCTGTCTTACTAAACTCACTTCAATAACACCGTTCTCGTTCGAATATTTGGATGCATTGCTGAGCAGATTCGTTATGATCTGCCCCACTCTCAAAGGATCGACAAGAGACATGGTGATCCCTTCGTCCGGCAACGAAAGGGCGACCTTTTGAAAGGCGCGCGACATCATCGGCTTGGAGGTTTCCACGGCATTTTCTATTATCGGGACCAGATCCGCTTTGCGTTTATCAAGTTCGATCTTTCCTCTTTCCAAACGCGAAACATCCAGCAGGTCTTTGAGCAATCCCGCCATCGCCTCGGCTTGACGTCCAATAACGTCGAGCGCCTCTTTGAGTTCCGGATCGGCATCGTTATTCCGCATTTTCAGAAGTTCGATCTCCGTAAGGATGGGTGATAACGGATTCCGCATTTCATGAGAGAGGACGGAAATAAAATTTCTGAGACTCACTTCCGCTTTGCGCAGATCGGTAATATCATGCCCGATGACGACGATGCTGATACCGTTTTTTGTTTTTGTGATCTCTCCCATATTGATCGATACGTTGATCCATTCCCCGTCTTTTCTTCTCACGCGATATTCAGATTGCTCGTTCTCCAGCTCTCCATTGAGCTTTTTTTTCATTCTATCTTTAAAGACTACCTGTTCTTCCGAAGACATAAGGTCGATAGGCTTTATTTTTTGGAGCAATTCCTCTTTTGAATATTTGAGGATATTGCACGTGGCATCATTTACGTTTAAAAATTTCGCCCCGCCTATTTCCATTTCAAAGATCGCCGTCGGGGCATATTTCACCAGACTTCGATAGCGTTCCCTGCTTTCTCGGAGCGCTTCTTCCATGCCTTTCCTCTCGGTAATGTCTTGGTCTATGCCGCGCAAACCGATGATCTCGCCGGTTTCATTTTTTACCACCTCAATGCGCGTGGCGACCCAGATCGGTTTTCCGTTTCGAAAAGCATGAAGGTCAAGCTCGTAACCGACGCCGGTTTTTAAAGTTTTCACAACCGCATCGCGGAGCTTTTTCCAATCGGAGACCGGATAATACTTTCCTTTCATCTCAAGAAATGTCGGTTTTGGCTCCAAGTTCGCGGGTATGCCGTACAGATCCCAAAATTCATCCGTCCCTTCCAGGACGCGCGTTTTTGCGTCCCAGTACCAGCTCCCAAGATGAGCGACGCGTTCCGCCTCATGGAGTTCCAGTTCTTTTCGAACCAATGTTGCTTCGCTGTGCTTTCGCACGCTGATATCATTAAAAACTATCGCTATCTGCCGGCGTTCCGGCGCCCCGACAGAATAAGCGTATGCATCAAACCATCGTCCGAGCTCTCTCACTTCATAAACAAATCGAACTGGTTCGCCCTGAAGCGCGATCTTACCGAGTTTCTGAAACCAATATTCCTCTGCGTTTGGAGCTATTTCCTTCATTCGCTTGCCTTGCACATCATGCAGTCCGGTTTGCACATCAAACGCATTGTTCGTTTCCAAAAAACGAACATCGACAGGTTTATTGTCAGTATCAAAGATCATTTCAACGATGCAAAATCCTTCCTTCATCATCGAGAACAAATTTCTGTATCTCTCTTCGCTTTTCAGAAGCGCCGTTTCAACCATGTTCCGCTTCGTCACATCGTGCATGATAAGCAAGCGGTTCGTTATGTTTCCGTCTTTGTCGCACACGGGTTCAAGTGAAAGATCGAAATACCTCGGCGGAGTATTATCAATGCAAATTTCCGTACGGCCTTCCTCCTGATCAAAAAAATCATGCAGGTCATTACACCATTTGGCAAATACTTCTTTCGCCGGTCTTCCGACCACCGCCAGCTCCGACACTTCCATCATTCCCTGCGCAGACAAATTCATATCGATGATGCGCCCGGACGGGTCGAGTACGGTCACGCCATCTTTCATAAGAGAGATTATCCGCTCTCGCGGCAAAGGAACCGCGTCGAATATTCCGCGGAAAAAGATCATCGCGGCAAGGGTTGAACCGGTAACAAGCGATAAGAGGGGCGTAATATTGAATCCACGAATGGGAGTGATATTGAAATGAAAAAGCATACTGCCGACGAGAGGAAAAAGAAGCGCTATGAATATGGTCATGAACTGGCTCGTCGTCAAGATCGACAACTCGCGTCGGCGGCGAAAAAACAGATAGAAAGGGATCAAAAAAAGCACATAGGCATAGAACAAAAAATATGGAAACAGGTAACCGTTCGTCCATTGCAGAATGGGAAAAGGACCGCGGAGGTCGACAAAAAAACCGTATCGAAACAGAGCATTAGGGCTAAACCAATTCAGGATCATTTCAATGATCGGAATGACCGACAAAGCCATGATCACTTCCCGCCTTTTCCATCTTTTATTGCCGGTACAATCGGCGCTCATCACCACCAGCGCCAGCGCGCCAAAAACGGTCGTATCGACGCCGATCTTCATCAGAAAAATTTTCAGAGAAAGATCGGAAGTCAGCACGTCCACGGCTTGCACCAGAGGCCAAGCTGAAAAAAGAAAAAGCGCCACGGCAAAGGCGCCCATACCCGCGTGATGACGCCGCACCCATGCGTAATTAGCGAGTCCCAAAAATACCAACCCCGCCATTAACAACAGCACAAAATATGATATATATGTCATATATATATATTTGTATTATATAAAAAGGATCCCTCTTACTGGGGTGGGGAAGAGGGATTCTGAAGAATTTAAGAGTGCATCTTCTCAATAGAAAGCTAAGGTAGAAATACTATCACTACTTCATGAAGTTTACATGAAGATTGCTCTTTTGTCACTATTGTGGTGTGGAAAACTTGATACTTTGTATTTAATTCATGCTTCAGATCTGGTTAAGGGGACTCTAAGAGTAAACTCGCTTCCCTTCCCTTTTCCTTCGCTTTTTACGGAAATACTGCCGCCAAGTATGCGCGCAAATTCGCGAGACAAATGCAAACCAACGCCGAGGCCTCCCTTGATGCGTCCCATAGTTTCATTCTGCGCAAAGATCTCGAATATGCTTTCAAGCGTTTCTTGAGGAATTCCGATCCCATCGTCTTTAATTTTGATCATGGCGTGCTCGGTTGTTTTCTGGAGAGATATTTCTATGTTCCCATATTCGTTCGAATACTTCGAGGCATTGTTCAGGAGGTTGGTTATGATCTGTTCGATCCTGAGAGGATCGGACCAAATAATTATCGGCTC
The DNA here is from genome assembly GCA_023229825.1 of Minisyncoccota bacterium. GTDB lineage: Bacteria > Patescibacteriota > Minisyncoccia > Phycocordibacterales > CAIJYI01 > CAIJYI01. Next base: position 36,163 of record JALNYN010000012.1, on the reverse strand, counting down.
TTCCGGCTCCGAAAAGCTCACGTGCTGTTTTGAACCCACAATGAGGGGGTTCGCCGTTTCCATCGCGTTTTGTATCATTTCCGAAACATTCACTTCGCTCATGCTGAGTTTGATCTTACCCCTTTCAATGCGAGAAACATCCAATAGATCTTTCAAAAGTCTCGCCATGGTATTCACCTGACGTTCAATGATAGCGATCGATTCTTTGAGCTCCAGATCGGAACCGCCGCGCATTTTCAAGAGCTCAACCTCAGTCAAGATCGGCGCGAGCGGATTGCGTATTTCGTGCGATAGGATCGATATGAAATTTTTCAATCGTTCCTCGGCCTGTTTTCGCTCGGTGATATCTTCTTTTACGGCGATAAAATTCGTAATGATGCCTTTGCTATTCTTTACCGGAGAAATAACAGCACTCTCCCAATACATGTCGCCGTTCTTTTTTCTATTATGAAATTCACCCTTCCATTCTCCTCCGGCGATGATCGTATTCCACATATCTTCGTACTGCTCCCGTTTGAAGTGTCCAGACTTCAGAATTCGAGGATTCTCGCCTTTCGCTTCCTCGAACGAGTAGCCGGTCGTCTTCACAAAACCGGGATTAACATATTCTATATTTCCCATCGTGTCCGTGATAACGATCGATGCAGGACTTTGTTCGACCGCACTCGTCAGCTTGCGCAGTTCTTCCTCGGCATGCTTGCGTTCGACCACCTCTTTTTCCAATTCCGATTTTGAAGCGGTGATCGCGAGAAGATGTTTCGTCATTTCATTGAAACCTGCCGCCGCTTGCCCGAGTTCATCATTATTTTTGATATCCATTACGTAGTGGAAATTTCCCCGTCCAACCTCTTCCATCCCAAAACGAAACGATCGAAGGGATCTCGTAATGATCTGAAAGACGGAAGACGTGGCGATAGTACTGTTCAACAAAAGGAGAACGCCGATGAGCAGCGCCAAGTAAACACCCAAGTAAACGCTTGAGAGCATATCGCTTACATTTTCTTCAGCCAAAAGCGAGGCATCACGTACCATTTCTTGAGAACGGATGAACTGATCCTCCGGCAATTTATCGAAGTCGGCAAGATTCGCAAACAATGCGCCGGTTATCCGGTAGTTGCTTGCCAAACTACCAATGATCCTGTTTTCATTCTCATCTTTATCTTTACGAAGGAGCTCCAAGACCTTGCCGAGTTCGTCATATTTTTTTTTCCATTCCGCTCTGCCGGCGGGGGTCGGATGATCCGCATATTGATACATGACGATATCAAGCTCAGAAACGTTTTGCAGCACTTGCCTTGATCGCGACCTCTGTTCGTTTTGTTCGGCTAATTCAGCGGTGCTTTTCATAAGCACTAAAACAAGCATGACGACCAAACCGATCGACATGACAGAACTGAGATTGAATTTATTCTTTAGCGTCATTGTTTGACATCGTACATAATATATATTAATTCGTCAATACGTTCCGAAAAACAAAACTCAGATGATATTTAAAAAGAATTGCTTTCCAAGCTCGCCTTTATTTCCTATCGTATTCCTCACACAAAAGGATGTTTCTATTATTGTGCCCAGCATCACCCTGCTGTAAATTCTAGCATATGCTAGAATTTACAGCAGGGTGATTTTTGTCGATAAAAATGAGGATATTTTTTACATTTAGATCGTAAAAAGCATATCGTAAAAAGGCACCGCGTGGTGCTTTTTTACCATCATGTTTTTTCGATCAAACTGCTTTGCCGCATCATTGAGCGGCTCACTGTCCGTTCGCTTTACCCGGGCGCCGCTTCTTCCGACGCTCAGCAGCCGCTCGTTCCCGATCCGCTCCGAACGACAAGCGTCGGATCACGGCTTCGAGCTGTTTTTCAGATGGAAGATCTTTTGGGTTCATGATGTATAAAGTCAAAAGTTAAAAGTTAAAAGTCAAAAGGTAAAATAAAAGTCGACAAACCGCGGCGCTCTTTTTTCTTTTAACTTTTTACTTTTTTCTGGCGGCTATTCCAATACCGACTGTCTTCTTTCCTCCTTTCTTTGATCGAGAAACATTCTGGCGAACGCCGAAGCAAATACCCAGTAAAGCGCCATGGCAAAAATTGCCGACCACTCGATCACGGCGCCGCCCATGATGGGCGTCGGAGGAAAAATTTCAAGAAACGGATCCGACAATACCGAGGTAAGGTTGTAGATCAGGGAAGAAAAAACGGTATTCTCATTGGCCCCGGCGAGCTTCAGAAAAAAACGAACGGCTAACAAAGCCTCGATCGCCGTAAGAATGGCCGACGTGATCTTTGCGCCTCGGATCGCGAGCGTATCGTTTTCGGATTCAAATCTTCTCATACACCTATCGGAACATCATAAGATTAATTTCTGATGAACTATTTTTCGTCGGAATGATGAAGGCTCAATTTCCTCTCCCGAAGATCCCGTTCGAACTCATATTGTTCTACGAACTTCTTCTTCGCGCGCCGAATGAGGACGCCGACCGTTCCCACCGGCTTGCCGAGCTTTTTTGATATTTCTTCATACCGCTTTTCCTCGATAAACCACAGCGTGAGTATTTCGCGATATTTATCCTCGAGCGAGCGGATGATAGTGTCGACCTCTTCTTTGACGTATTCAGCATCTCTCGCTTCAGCATTGTTGTCGGCAAGATATCTATCGAATGCACCCGCTTTTCCATTATCAAGAGATACGGTTTTCGGACGCGACTTCTGCATGCGCAGCCGGCTGACGAGATGATTGTGCGTTATCCGATATATCCAAGACGAAAATTTCTGCTTCTGGTCGAAATCTTTCAGATGCAAATATATTTTTAGAAACACTTCTTGCAGAATATCTTCGACCGAATCGCGCATGGACGGCATAAGGCGCACAACATATCTCGCGAGAGGCCTCTCGTACCGATCGATCAATGCACCGAAATTTTCGCGATCCGCCAGTGAAAGCAAGACAAGTTCGCCGTCTGTTAACTCTATATTCCCGCCGTCCATAACGCCGCACGTATTCGCGTACAGATCCGCACCTCCCCCTCGGGGATCATCACTCAGGCGTTCAGATGTTTTCATATGAGTTCGTTAGACCAAAACAGCATTAATTTTAAATGAGTTTCCCGGAATTAAAGTTTTCATACGAACTTCATGCAATGAAGTTACCCTTCATTGCATCCTCACGATAGAGTTGACAAACATGTTTTTTAGTGCTAAGATAATCAATCTATCAATAACAACCTTATGACCAAAACCGGCAAACAAAAAGACGATCTTGATCCGAAAAAAAGCGAAAACTCGCTCAACGGGACCGAGGAACGGCTCAAAAAATTAAATCGTATTTTAACCGCCCACAACAAAACCAACCAGGCACGGCTGAAAACGCTCAGCGAATATGAATATTTGAATGCGGTTTGCAAGACGATATCCGAAGATTGCGGACACGCGATGGTGTGGATCGGGTATTCCCATAATGATAAAAATAAAAGCGTTCGCCCGATGGCATACGCCGGATTCGACGAGAAATATTTGGAAAGTCTTGACATCACCTGGGCGGAGAATGACCCCCGAGGACAAGGACCGACAGGCACGGCGATACGAACCGGAAAAATTACTCAGTGCGCCGATATGGAAACCGATCCGAAATTCGCGCCGTGGCGTGAAAACGCATTGAAACACGGTTATCGGTCGTCCATCAGCTTCCCCCTCGTTTCAAACAAAAAAGTATTCGGGGCTCTCACTATTTTTGATACAAAACCGAACGCCTTTGACCGGGAAGAGATCGAAATGCTCGCCGATCTGGTAGTCGACATCTCTAATGGAATATCATCGCTTCGAATGGAGGCAATGCATCAGAGAGATGAGGAACAACTCCGCCGAAGCGAAGAGCGCTATCGTTCGCTTTTTGCGCAAATGACGGAGGGTTTTGCTTTGTATGAAATTATCTGCGATAAATCGGGGGTTCCGGTTGATTTTCGATTTCTTGAAGTAAATGAAGCTTTTGAAAAGATTACCGGACTCAAACGTGAAAATATTCTCTATAAATTTCAAAGCTCGGTTTTACCTGAAGAAGACCCCTCCTTCTTGAAAAAATACGGAGATGTTGCTCTCTCGAGAACGCCGATCCGATTTACTCAATACTCAAAAGCGCTGGGGAAATATTATGATATTGTCGCCTTCAGCCCCGAAGAAGGCCAATTCGCAACGCTCTTAAGCGATGTTACCGAGCAAGTTGAAGCCGAAAAGGCAAAGAATAATTTTATTGCCGTCATGGCGCACGAGCTTAGGAACCCGCTCATGCCGATCTCTTTGAACGCCGAAATGCTCAACTCTCAGTTATTGGAGTCGCGTCATCTGTCCGCGACAGAACCGCAGATGAGAGATGAGGTAAACGTCATTATGCGTCAAACCAAAATCATATCGCGCCTGCTTGACGACCTCTTGGACATTTCTCGGATCATACACGGAAAGATCTCGTTAAAAAAACAGATCATCGACATTTCCATACCCATACAGGATGCTCTTTCAGCGATTCGTCCTTTCATCGAGGCACAAAAACATGCCTTTACCTATAACCCCCCTGAATCCCCCGTGTATATCGACGCAGACCCGGTACGCATAGAGCAGGTGATATCAAATCTCCTTAATAACGCTGCAAAATATACTCATTCCGGCGGTAAGATCGGACTTTCCGTTGCAGTAAAAGAACATTTTGTTGAAATACGCGTAAAGGATAACGGCATCGGACTGCATTCAAAAGATTTTCAAAAAATATTTGAGCTATTTTCGCGCTCGGCAAAACCCTTTGTAGAAACGGGAGGAGATCTCGGACTTGGTCTCAAGATCACTAAAGATATCGTTTCACTGCACAAAGGAACGATCGGGGTGATCAGTGCGGGGGTCGGAGAAGGATCTGAATTTATTGTGCGCTTGCCGATGATCTCTACGGCGCCGATAAAGAAACCTGAGAATGAGAACTATTCAGCGGTTATCGGACGAAAAATATTGGTCGTTGATGACAACAAGGATATTGCCGTTTCATTGAACCGAATACTGACGCGTCTCGGCAATACCTTAGAAATAGCGAATGACGGCGAAAGCGCTATTCAAACCGCCATGGATTTCGATCCGGAGGTCGTGCTTTTAGACATAGGGCTTCCCGATATGACAGGATATGATGTTGCACGAAAGCTTCGCGAAAGATTCGGGCAAAAGATAAAACTCGTCGCACTGACCGGTTATGGACAGGAAAAAGATAAGACCCTCTCGAAGGAGGCGGGCTTCGATTTTCATCTCACTAAACCTGTTTCCATCAACGACATAAGCAGGGTTATCAGCGAATGTTTCAAAAAGCAATAAAGGATATCCAATTCGCGTAATAAGCGAGAGAAGTAATACCGTCTTTAACTAACCACTTCCCATTCGTCATCCCGTGCCGTGACACGGGATCCACGGGGAGTAACGGTTCGGTGTGACTCACCGCAAGCGACAGACGTGGATTCCGGCTCGCGGGCCGGAATGACAACGAAGTGATTGGGTTAATTGGAGATGGTATAAATGATTAAAGTATAAGGAGTAAATATGAGTTCCAGAGATCGAGAGTTCCAACTTTTTTTTGACATACACTTTACCGCAAGACGTCTTCGAAACAGGAGAAAGTCGGCGGAATTTCGCTTGGGACATGTCGGCAGCAAAGTCTGTTGCGCGTGCGGTCACGTGTGCCCGGAAAATGCGGAGTATTGTCCGAACTGCAAAAGGGGGCGAGACAGAAGAAGTTGATTCGCAAAAAGCAAAGCGCCCGACTAATTGCCGGGCGCTCTTTTTAAATCAATTCTCGATTCTCTATTTTCTTATTCTCTATCTATATCTCGGCGAGAAGCTTCATTATTTCATCAACTTCTCCGATCGATTTCTTTAGTGCAGAGATCGCCTCCTCGCGCGTGATGGTTTTTTCGTCGTATATCGCCGTTTCCCCCACCGCCAAGATGACCGACAGATGGCTTCGGATGTCGTGAATTATTTTGCGAGTATGCTCGTTGCGAGTTGTTTGTGGTTCCATGTTTTCTATTTTCTATTCTCAATTTTCCATTCTCGTTCCTTAACTTCGTATTCGGTACCCGATCCCTCTCACCGTTTCGAGAAGTTTTCCTTTCGGATCTCCGATCTTTTTTCTGATATTCATGATATGTACGTCGACGACATTACTGAACGAGTCAAACGAAAAATCCCAGACGTGATTGGTGATTTGCGATCTCGAAAGGACCTGATTGGGATTCCTCATGAGATATTCGAGAAGATTTATTTCCTTGAGAGTAAGCGGTGCGGTCACTTTTCCTCCTCGCGTTACGGCATGGGTCGTCATATTCAGAGTGAGATCGCGAATGGTGATCTCCGAAGGAAGCACTTCTTTCGGACGGCGCAAAAGCGCGCGGATCCTCGATACGAGTTCCTCCATGTGAAAAGGCTTGGTAAGATAGTCATCGGCCCCCGAATCGAGCAGCATGGTTTTATCTTCCATACTGTCTTTTCCCGTCAAAACGATGATCGGTATATCGATCTTCGCACCGCGGACCGATTTGCATATCTCATAACCGCTCTTCTTCGGCAGCATGAGGTCAAGCACGACAAGGTCGTAATCCTTTTGAGAAACCCGGATCCGGCGTTCTGCAATGTCTCCGTCAAGAACATAGTCGGCGGCATATCCCTGCTTTTCCAGATACTCTTTTATGGATTGCGCCAAGGTTTCCTCATCTTCAACAATTAAAATTCGCATAAAATTTTCGTCTTTTTATTAAGGGCTTTCCCTTTGGTAATTGATAAATCTTCAAGTTATTTCGGTAGTAAACTATCAGTCGATGAATTTTTCATGAAGTTTTATTCATGAAATATCATACTACTTTATAAGTTTTTTGTCAACTTCTTTTTTGGACCGCAAATATGAGACAAAAATAGCTTCGACGTTACCGCCGAAGCTATGAGGGCTCAAAATCTAATTCGAAGCGTCGCCGGGTCAATATCGCTCCAACGGCAGACCCTATTTTTCCCTTTGTTCTTTGATTCGGAAAGAGCAACGTCGGCGTGTCTTCGGAGTGCCGTGAATTCTCTTTTTGATGCTCGCCTTTCGTGAGTAGCGCCAAAGACCACTTCTGATACTCCGATGCTCACGGTAACCCTGCGCCTCTTCAAAATATGATCGGTATCGATCGCCTTGCGGATGTTTTCCGCAGTTTCGACGGCTTCCCTTTCGTCCGACCCAAAAAGCATGACCCCTATCTCATCCCCGCCGTAGGGCCGATACATAATGAACGGAAACGGTTTGTGCTGCTGAAGACTTCGCAGCGTTAAGACGATCACTCTTTTTAAAAGTTTATCAGCACCCAAATGTCCGAACCTTTTGTTGATCTCTCCAAAATCATCGAGATCGATGAACAAGTAACTCCATCTCGGGAAAACGTGCATTTGCTTTGCCAGCTCGTGTTCGAAACCGTTCTGTGTATAGATGAGACGCGTGAGCGAATCAAAGTAAGCGAGGCGTTCCAATTTTTGGATCTTCTCTTTCAAAGCCCTGTTCTCTTTTTCCAATCGGACGCTTTTTTTGTTATCCTCTGACTTATTTTTTATCATATTTCACCTCCGATCTCCCGATATAATTTTTGGGTTATTTCTATATTGAAGGTATCTTCTCCGCATGAGATTTGCGTGTGGATGAAACATCCTAAAATAATTTTCATATTTTTCATAAAAATTTTTGCGTTCTTCATGATGACTTCATTCGATAAGATCAACGTTGTCTTACTTAAAGACCATTTAAGTTTATTTCATGAAAATTTAATGCTAAAAAAGTAAACCGCTTAATGAAATAAATATCAGAGCCGCGGAGTAATATCAAAACACTTCCAGCAGTTAAAAACAAAAAAAAATATGACGATCACCATTCTTATACCGGCGCATAACGAAGAAAAATCCATCCGAGCGACCATCAACTCGTGTCTTCAGCAAACCCGTCCGGCAGACGAGATCATGGTGGTGAATGACGGCAGTACCGATAAAACGGCGGAAATACTTGCGTCATTCGGAGATAAGATCAAAGTGATCACCATCGCGGTCGCTACCGGAAACAAAAGCCACGCGCAGGAGTACGGTCTTCGATTCGTAACGACCGAGTTCTTCGCCTCTACCGATGGCGACACGATCCTCGATGAACATTTCATCGAACGAGCGCTTTCCAATTTTGAAAATAAAAAGATCGATGCCGTTGTCGGCTACGTACGGAGCATGAAATACAATTGGCTGACCGCGTGCCGTGCGTTCGAATATGTGATCGGACAAAATATTTACAAACTGGCGCAATCGTATATCGACTACATCGTGGTGATCCCGGGCGCAGCCGGAGCATTCCGCACGGAAACATTTAAAAAATATATCACCTTCGATCACGACACGATCACGGAAGATCTTGATTTTACGTACTGCTTCCATAAAAATAATCTTTTGATGAGCTACGATCGCGAAATGATCGTATATACCCAGGATCCGATGACGGTCAGCGCTTACGCGAATCAGCTCCGGCGCTGGTACGGCGGCGGCTGGCAAAATCTGTTGAAACACCGATCGGTCATCACCCATCGTTTTAATTCCGCCTTGGAACTTTCCTTGGTCTATTCGGAGTGCCTGATCTTTGCGCTGGTCATTTTCTTGCTTCCGTTCATAAATCTCAATTCTTACAAATTCTTCATCGTTTCGTATTTTGTGCTCGCTTCCGTTCTCTCTTTGTATGCAGCGGTCAAAGAAAAGAGGCAGGATATGGTCTTTGTGCCCTTTACTTATTTTTTCATCATGTATGTCAATTCATATTTATTCCTCGAACAGATGGTGAAGGAGGTCATACTCAGAAAAAAGAATCTGTATTGGTTCACGCCCGAGAGAACGAATATGTAATTATAAAATAGAAGAAATAATAAAAAAATAAATGTATGTTGTCTCCATTTTTAGGATTATCCATCGTAATACACTTGCTCATCCTTTTCCTGTACCAATTGGCTTCGTTCGCGCACAGGCTGGTTTTTGGATTCAGGGGCAAGCCCATGGCGAAACGAAGGATCACCGTCCTCTCGCGAATCAATGAGGAAAGGGCGCTGCCGACGTTCGTTATCGCGACCGTGATCTCTACCATATCGGGACTTGCCTTTTTTACACTGAGAGCAAGCTATGAGACCAAGCCGAACACGATGGACATGATCGCCGGCATAGCGGAAACCTCTTGGGACAAAAATGGTTCCGAGACGGCGATGCCGGAAAAAAAGAACCAACAAAACGAAGCGCCGGTGCGCGTACAGGTTCCGCATGCGAATGCGGTCGCCGTCTCGGAAGCGCCGGCACCTTAAAAAATATCAGGACTCAGGACCGATCGGGAATCTAAACGTTTTCCAGAGAATATTCACTTTCGCTCTTCGCAAACGTTTAGATTTCCGATCTGTTCTGATACATGTTGCGAGTTATTAAAAATTTATAATTATTAACATATTTCAACGACTATGAAGACCATGAAAACTGCCGTAAGAAAAACGGTTAAGACGAAGAAGGTTTCTCAGGCTAAATTGCGAGATACTCGCTCAATGACCGCCGACCAATTACAAAAAATGAAAACATACGCCGCAAAGCTCCATACCTCTTTTGGAGCGGCAAAACGAGTTCCGGTGAGTATGATGCTCATTGCGGGCTTTCTCGCACCCTCGCTTCCCTTCGATCTGAATGCTGCTCTTGCGGAAGGAGCGAATCTGGTGCCGAATGCATCGGTTGAAACGGGCGGCGAGCTTCCGGATTCGTGGAGCAAAGGAGGATGGGGTGCGAACACGGCAGCCTTGACGTATCCTGTCGCGGGCATCGACGGCGCTAAAGCGATGCGAGTCGATATCGCCGAACACACGAATGGAGATGCCAAGTGGTATTTCAGCCATGTTCCGGTAAAAGGAGGAACGACGTATATATTTTCAGATAGCTATCTATCCGACATAGAAAGCGAAGCGGATGTACAATATCAAACCGCGAGCGGCACCACCAGTTACCTCTATCTTGGCCCGATTCCCGCTTCAACGTCCACGACAACCAAATCTTTCACCTTCACCATGCCTGCGGATGCCGTTACCGCAACGGTCTTTCATTTGATCGCAAAAACGGGTTATCTTATTACAGACAACTATTCCCTTTCCGAAAATATTGTCACTCCGGCGGATACCATCCCGCCGACCGTCTCCATCACCTCGCCAACTGAAGGCTCTTCGATCACCGGCACATCAACGGTCACCGCAACGGCAGCCGACAACGTCGGCGTCTCGGGAGTTCAATTCATACTCGACGGTTCCGCTCTGGGCGAAGAAGATATAGCTTCTCCGTATTCCGCGCCGATCATCGCGGGAGCAGGTTCTCATACCCTTTCCGCTCGTGCTCGCGATGCCGCCGGAAATACAGCAACATCTACTGCCGTTTCTTTCACGGTAACGGAAAGCGGAGTTGATGACACCATTGCGCCGACATCCGCGATCACGTCTCCCGCGGAAGGCAGCACTATTTCCGCAACGACAACCATTTCAGTAAATGCGTCCGATAATGTCGGCGTTGCGGGCGTTGCGCTTTATGTAAATAATGCCATGGTGGGTCTCGAAGACACGACCGCGCCTTTTGAGTTTTTCTTGGACACGAACGCGTACGCAAATGGAACGTATTCGATCATAGCAAAAGCACGCGACGCGGCAAACAATGTAACACCTTCCGCGCCCGTTTCTGTAACCATAACCAATACGCCATTGTCCGACGAAACCGCGCCGGAAGTTCATTTGATCCTGCCTCTCGATGGTTCCGCCGTCGCGACGACCACGAGTCTTTCATTCGGAGCGACCGACAACGTCGGCGTTGCCGGAGTATCTCTTTTTATTGACGGACTTCAGGTCGGTGCCGAAGATACGGTTTCACCTTTTGAATTCGCATGGGATACGACTTCCTACACGAACGATTCGCACAGTGTTTATGCCAAAGCGAGAGATGCGGCGGGAAATAGCGCAACCTCTACGACCGCTTCCCTCACCGTAAACAATATCGTCCTTCCTCCCAATCTTATCGAAAATCCTTTGCTTGAAACCGCAGGAACGAATGGCGATCCTTCCGGCTGGTTCCGCGGAAGCTGGGGTACGAACAATGCCGTCTTCACGTATCCCACCGTCGGTATGGATGACGGAAAAGCGGCGACCGTCAACATGACGAATTATGTCAGCGGCGATGCCAAGTGGTATTTCGCGGACGTTCCGGTGACTGGTGGAAAGACCTATTCGTATACCGATTCATACCGTTCGACGGTTATGACGGACATCGTAGCGCAGATGCGGACGCCAAGCGGGATCATTTACCAATACATCGATACCGTTCCGGCCTCTGCAGATTGGAAAACCGAATCCTTTAACATTGCGGTACCGGCGGGAGTAACGGCTCTCACCATATTCCATTCTATCTACGAGAACGGAACGCTTTCAGTAGACAATTTCTCACTCACACAGGGCAGCACTCCTCTTCCGCCCTCGCAGCTTTTTTCTCGCGGCATGATATCGCTTTCCTTCGATGACGGGTGGATCACTCAGTATGCCGATGCCTTTCCGATCCTTTCCGCCGCCGGGATCACGGGAACTTTTTACATCATCAGTCAAGAGACGCTGAACGCAAATCCGACTGAACTTATCGCCAATCCGACGCTCGAGACGATCGGCACGAACGGGGATCCGGAAAATTGGTTTCGCGGAGGATGGGGCGCCAATACGGCGGTTCATACCTATCCGGTCGCGGGCGTATCCGGTAATGCCGCAAAACTTGAAGTTACCAACTATGCCAACGGAGATGCCAAATGGTATTTTGGAGACACCGCGGTGACACCGAATGAAAATTATATTTTGAGCGATAAATATAAATCGAACACGAGCTCGATGATGACGCTTCGCTACACCATGCAAGACGGAACAATGCAGTACGTCGATATCGCGACGATCCCCTCATCGAACGGCGTTTGGCGAAACTTTATCAAGACAATAACCATTCCCGCCAATGTGGCCTCAGTAACGGCATTTCATCTGCTCAACACGAACGGCACGCTCACCGTAGACAATTACTCGCTGTCAAAAATCGCAACATACATCAACCAAGCACAGATGCTTGAGATACAGAACGCCGGCAACGAGATAGGCGGACACACGCAAAGACATGTGTCGCTTACCGGCAACCTTGAGGACGGAGTTACCGTTACGCCGGAACAAGCAAACGCTGAGATCGTGGGATCCAGAACCGATCTTCTCGGAATGGGCATCACCCCTCTTACGACAATGGCGTATCCGTACGGCGATTTCAACAGCTCTGTCATCACCATGGTAAAGAACTCGGGATACACGGCAGCGAGAAGCGTCGAACGCGGATTCAATTTAAAAAACACGGATAAATTCGCTTTGAAGATCCAGCAGATGGACCGAACGACTGTTATGACCGATGTGCAAAGCTGGGTGTCGCAGGCGGCGAAGGATAAGACCTGGCTGATCCTTATGTTCCACCAAGAAGACAACAATCCCCTGCATGATCTCGGCGTGACCCCGGAATTCTTGCAGCAGATCGTTGATTATATAGGAACTGCCGATGTCGATATTATTACCGTAGACCAAGGGGTTTCGCGGATGAACCCGTAAGAACAGATTTAAAAAGACCTCCATTTGTGATGGAGGTCTTTTTCATGATACATTCATTATAGAGATATATCGTCCACTATGACGATGTTCATTAATAATGATGAGGAGAAAAAAATGACCTATTGCATCAAATGCGGCCAGGCAGAATATCATCCTCCGGGAACTTGCCCGTACGATGACGAAGAACTTGGCAGACCAAAGATAATTTCAGACAGCCGGTCAAACGCTGCAATGAATTTTTTTTCAGACGCGGCCTCTCGCGGCGAAGAAATTAAAAAACGCGCTTTTGAAAGTGAAAACCTTGATATCTGATCAAGGTTTTTTTGTAATTTTCCGGACGAATAAACGCTATAGGCATGCTTATGCGTGATGATATTAATTACTAATGAATTAGGCGATATCTGAAGTTTTCGTTTGTCATAATGCGCAAAATTACCGCGTAGCAAAATGGAAGAGGGAGCTTATTAGTAATTATTCCGCGATCATTTTTTCGATCGCAAATTAATTAAGCATTAAATTAATATGAAATCACACGATAAAAAACAGAAAAAAAACAATACGCGAGATACTTCGCGTGAACGAGAAGAGAAGAAACAAACTGCGGAAAAAACGTTGCCTGCGATGGTGCTGATCGCCGCATTATTGCTTCCTTCTTATTTTACGGGTTTTGACGCGAGGGCAGCCTCGGTGAACCTCATTCAAAACCCTTCCGCAGAGACCGCAACAACACTTCCTGAATCTTGGAACCAAGGACAATTCGGGACGAATGAGGCGAGTTTTTCGTACCCGACCTCAACCGCGGGATTTGACGGAAGTCGGTCTCTTCGCATCGATATGACCGAACATTCGAACGGAGATGCCAAGTGGTATCCCGCTGACGTATCGGTTACCCCCGGAAAGACGTACGTCTTTTCGGATGTTTCTCGATCCGATGTCTCGACAGGCGTCGATGTCCGATATAAGATGGGCGGCGACGATAGCGAAAATGAGGACGAGTGGGAAGATGCGACCGGAACGCACAAAAAACAGAATGGAGAGTCTTGGACTTGGAGTCGAAAGGATAATAACTGGATAAAAGACGATCACGATCATTCGGATGAGAACAATTTCATATACATTCACCTTGGCGATATTCCCGCAAATAGCACGTCCAGCACGTCTACATTAAATCAGTTCACATTCACCGTTCCGGAAGGAGCAACTTCCGCCACGATCTTTCACTTGATCGAGAACGAAGGGTATTTGATCACCGATAAATACTCGCTCGTTGAAATGGACGGAGGACCGGTGACATCCGACACGATCGCTCCCGCTGTGTCGATCACCTCTCCGCTCGCCGGAGCAACGGTTTCGGGAACCACGACCGCCGTATCGGTTAACGCGAGCGATAATGTTGCCGTTACCGGCGTAAAGCTTCTTCTTGATGGAACCATGATCGGTACGGAAATGACCAGCTCGCCCTACAATTTCATTTGGAACACAACCGGCGTTTCAAATGGAACGCATAGTCTCACGGCGATCGCTCGAGATACGGCGGGAAATATTGCGACGAGCACCGCAGTATCCGTTACGGTAAACAATGCGGGCGGCGGCGCGTCTGACACGATCCTTCCTTCAGTTTCGATCACTTCCCCGGCGGATGGAACAACCGTTTCAGGAAGTACGACGATAAACGCAACCGCTACCGATAATGTGGGAGTAACCGCCGTCAAATTCGTTCATAGCGGAACAAACCATTCTGATGTTTTGATCGGCGAAGATACGACCTCTCCGTATTCTGTTGTTCTTGATACCACGCAAGCCGCGAACGGAGTACATCAATTCAAAGCCATTGCACGCGATGCAGCCGGAAATGTCGCGACCAGTTCGATCGTAAACTTGACCATAAATAACGCGACCGGTACCGACCACACGCTCCCCGTCGTTTCGATCGTCGCGCCTCCGATCGTCATTTCAGGAACGACCACCATTGCGGTGAACGCCAGCGACGATGCTTCGATCGCTGGAGTAAAACTTTTCATCGATGACGTAACGATGATCGGCCTCGAAGACACCGTTTCTCCTTACGAGTTTACCTTCAGTACTCTCGGGTTCAGCAACGGTTCTCACACACTTAAAGCAATGGCTCGCGATGCAGCCGGAAATGTCGGAACCAGTACCATATTGGCCGTAACGATAAACAATGCCACCTCCACAGCAACCACCACCCCTGATACCACGCTTCCTTCCGTTTCTGTCACCTATCCGGTAAACGGCGCCACCGTTTCCGGAACCACGACCGTTACCGCCACAGCGACGGATAATGTGAGTCTTGCGGGGGTGCGTTTCTTGCATAACGATCTTCCGCTCGGTGCTGAAGATACCGCAGCTCCTTACGAAGTCGTCTGGAATACGGCAAGTTCAGCGAATGGCGTACATAGCCTAAAGGCTATCGCTCGGGACACAGCGGGAAATATCGCAACAAGTTCAGCCATCTCCGTGACGGTCAACAACGCCACGAGTACAGCCACTACGACCGACACCACGGTTCCGAATATCTCGCTTACCGCGCCGATCGAGGGAGCTACCGTGTCAGGAAGCACCACTCTCTCCGCGTTGGCCACCGATAACGTCGGAGTCGCAGGAGTTAAGTTCTATCTGTCGAGCGGCAGCTTGATCGGAACGGAAGATACGACACAACCCTTCAGCGTTATTTGGAACAGCTCATCCGTTTCTAACGGTGAGCACACGATCTTAGCCGTCGCTCGCGATGCGGCAGGCAATGTTGCCACCAGCAGCGAAAGGACCATTACGGTAAATAATGCGACCAGCACTGCTGACACCATCGCTCCGACCATAGCGATCACTTCTCCAACGACGGGCGCAACCGTTTACGGAACCACGACGATCTCCGCGACGACCACCGACAACGTCGGCGTTGCGGGAGTCAAAATGATGGTCGACGGAACCATGCTCGGCACTGAAATGACCGTTGCACCGTTTGATATCGTTTGGAACACAACCGGCGTTGCTAATGGTGCGCACTCGCTCACGGCGATAGCTCGCGATGCCGCTGGAAATGTCGCAACGAGCAGCGCGGTGTCTGTGACGGTAAACAATGCGACCAGTACGGCGACGACTACCGATACGGTCGCTCCGACCATTTCGATCACTTCGCCGGCTAACAACGCCGCGATCACCGGTCCCAACACCGTTACCGTTAATGCGAGCGATAATGTCGCCGTCGCCGGAGTAAAACTCTTCCTTGATGGAGTAGTGGCCGGTGATGAATCGACCGTCTCACCGTATAGCTTCTCTTGGAATTCGACCAGCGTGGCGAACGGCGCGCACACTATCAGTGCGGAAGCTCGCGATGCGGCAGGAAATATCGGAACCAGTACGCCGATATCGATCACAGTAACCAACTAATGACATTGGCCGATGACTGATGACCATTACAAAAAAACTCCCGTGAGAAACGGGAGTTTTTTTGATCATCGACAATTCGGGAGTATCGCCTTGAACGATTCCAAGGAAGCCGGATCGGAATTCACTCTCCAGTCGCGCTCTTTATTTTCGTTGAACCATATCCATCCGACGATGTTCGGATATTTCGGTATCTGCATCAAGAACGCATCGCTGATCCAAGCCGATTTTTCCGGACCTTCGGCGGCCGCTAAAGAAAAAATATAGATCGGTTTATTATATTTTGATAGCGTTGCGAGCGCGTTGCCGAAAATACCATCGAAGGAGCCATAGTCTGCGCCTCCAAAATTGAAACCATCGACGCCGACATAATCGACATACGGGTCTCCGGGATAATACCTTTCGATCGCGTTTTCTTGTGTCGGGGGATGAGATGAGTGATTGACCGCCCAGCCGATCTTTACATTCGGAACGTCGGAAAAAATATCATGCACATGACGAAAGGCAAGAACCGCTTTTTCCGGCGTGTTTCCATTCTTGGTTCCGGACCATGGATACCAGTCCCCGTTCATTTCGGAAAAAGGAATGAGGATGACCGGACCGCCGTACGATTTTGCGTCCGCGGCGAATGACCTCATGTATGGATCCCAATCGCCGCGAAGGATCGCATCATAAGAAAATCTCGGCTGATCTATGTTGGAAACATTATAATCGGTAGCCTCCCAAAAGATCGCAAGCGTTTGCCGATCTTTTGTTTTTGGAATAACCGTGCTCGGAAAAGAATTTTCATTTCCGAAATGAATAAAAACGGCAAGGATATCCGGTCGGCCCACCTCGCGCTCAAAAGCGGCGATATTTTCTTGCCAGCCGGTTTGTACGCCCCAAATCAGCATGTCCTTTTTTTGAGATACGCACGCAAACGGATTATTTTGCAGCCAAACGATCTTATGATACCGATACGGCTCGGGATGAGTCACGCGGTTCCCCGCGTCCGAACGATCAAAGGATATGGTGTTTTGCGGACTCGCAAAATACAAACGCTTCCAAGAATCTCCGGCGATATATATTACAAAGAGACAGAGCAAGGCTATACCTGCGAAACCAACGAAAGATATTTGTTTTTTGCTTGGGACCAACAGCATATGGTTTATTCTTTTATCTTCCACTCCACAATGATCATACCTTTATTCAGCAGCGATCCGTTAAATCTCTGCGCGGTATATTTTTCGAGGTCGATAAGAAAACCGGTGTCTTTCATATTTCTCGTGCAGCAATCGTTGCAATCTTTATCGGAACACATATCAAGTACTTGCACATTCATTTCTTTTCCCGTACTCCGATCGCGAATGGTCAGCCATTTTCCTTTATACTCATCAAAGAATTTTTCATGTACCGCCGCGATGTTATGATCTTTTACCCATTCCTCCGTTTGTTTTCCTTTGACCGCAGCAAAAGAACCTTCCCATGCGCATCCGTTATATTCGATACATTCTTCGCTTCCGGCCTCCGGATACGATGTAAACCATGTGGCACTCGCACGTCTCCACTCAGCGGAACAGTATCCGGAATACACGGCAAAAATAACGGTAGCGATCACCGCCAATAGCCAAAGTATGAGCGTAAGCATATATAATGATGTGTGATGAAGGATAGATCTCATATGAAGTAAAAGCCATTATAACAAAAATATCATTAAGAATTAATGAATGAGTGGAATGTAAGAAAAATCTCCCGAAATATTTCGGGAGATTTTTCGTACTATTTTGTAAGCGAGATCAGAAAACCCGCTCATAGTCAAGCCTTAAGGCAATGCCGCCTTGAATGCTGCGAGAGAAGCCGGATCGGAGTTCACCCTCCAGTCCGCTTCTTTGTTTTCGTTGAACCATATCCATCCGATAACGGTAGGATATTTATCGATCGCTACGGTCAAGGCATTGGTGATCCACGCCGCTTTTCCGGAATTCGGAGCCGCTGCGGTCGAAGTAATAATGATCGGTTTGTTGTATCCTTTTACTTCAGAGATCGCACCGCCGAAGATATTGTCGAACGTTCGAGATGAAGAGTAAGACGGGCCGTTAAAGCCATCGAGTCCTACATAATCAACATACGCACCGCCCGGCCAATATTTGGAAATGGCGTTTGCGGAGGTATTGGGAACGGAATCGGCGTTCATAACCCAGGCAAATTTAACGTTATTGATCCCGGCGAAGTGTCCGTGAATTCGCTGCCATGCGGCAATGACTTTCGCCGGAGTATTTCCGCCTACCACTCCTGACCACGGAGTCCAATCTCCGTTCATCTCATGGAAAGGCGAAAGAATGACCGGTCCGCCGTAAGATTTTGCAGAGGCGGCAAATTGCTTGATATAGGCATCCTGACTTCCGTTTATGATCGCATCAAGCGATACTCCGAATTGCTCCCAATAAACGAAAAGCGTTTCTCCTCGTTCTTTGACGCCAAATCCGCTCGGAAAACTTCCGTTGCTTCCCCATCCGGTAAATACTGCTTGCATGTCCATCTTGCGTCCGACAAGCGATTCGAATCCGGCGCCATTGGCATCACCCAAGTATGCGCCCCACGCGAGACGTCCGGTGACGCCATTGATCGCTGTACCCGAATTTACGGGCGCTGGTGCCGGAGTAGGCGTAGGTGTTGGCGTAGGTGTTGGTGTCGGTGTGGGTGTTGGTGTCGGTGTGGGTGTCGTTGCTGAACCGGGAACGGTTACCGATTGGATACTCGAAAATCCTGTTCCGAGAGAGTTCGTAGCAACGATCTGATAAGAATAGGTACCGGCAGTAACGGCCGTGTCTTTATATTGCTGCGAAGTGATCCCTTGCGCAATGATCGGCCACATTATTGTCTGCGGACTTTTTCTCGAAACGCTATAGGTGACCCCGCTCGCGGAAGCGCCCCATGAAAGAGATACCTGCGGTTTTCCATTCACGAAGACAACCGTCGGAACATTGAGATTATACGGCTTGTAGGCCGGTGACTCGGTCGCAGCGGCGATCGGTGTTACTATCGGTGTCGATGCTGGAGCGGGAGTAAAGACGGGGGTGGTCGCCGAGCTTGCCGGTACAGAAACCGATTGGATACTCGAGAATCCGGAACCAAGATAATTTGTCGCTACGATCTGATAAGAATATTGTACGCCCGGAAGCACGGAAGTATCCGTGAATCGCTGCGTCCCAAGACCCTGCGCAATGATCGGCCAAAAGATCGTATTTCCCGTTCTTCTGCTGATACTGTAGGTCACTCCGCTTACCGAAGCGCCCCAAGAAAGAGATACCTGCGGTTTTCCGTTCACAAAGGTTACCGTCGGAGCGCTGAGATTATACGGCTTGTAGGCCGGCGAGTTCGCGTCGTAACCCTCCGCATCGGCATAAGCGACCGTCTTAATTGATCTATTTTCGCCCATCATAATGTTAGGTGAAAAAATTGAAAGAAGCAGCGAAAAGATCGCAACAGCTCCCAAAAAGGTTCGTTTGCTATAATTCATTGATGATATAAGTTAATGTTAAAGAGCCTATTAAGATTCTCAATTATTAATCCCGAGAATCCCAATGCCAACGATCATTATGAGCGGAGATCGAGACGGCGTTTTTTTACGTATTCGTCTCGTCCGGCGCTTTTTATGAAATGCCGTTATGACACGGACTTCATCTTGCGATGATCTCAAAATAAACTCTTTCAATATCGTAACAGACTTCATAGAACCTTAAGAATTTTTGTCCATTGATTATGAAGAAAGTGTTTGACTTACTCGATGAAGTCATCTCCATCTGAAAGCACAAAAAAATAGCTATATTTCGCGGTGCGAAATATAGCTATTTTTTTGTGCTTTCATGCATTCAGTTACAGAAACTCAGATTGTCCTTTTTTTTCTTCAGCTTCCCTATCCGATTCTCGTCGGCGAGGATGTACCGGTCCGTCAGGATCTTCTTCCTCTTTTAAGTATTCCTCCGGAAACAAATGTTTTCGGCGGTCTGCCCTCATTCTCCCCTCTGTGCGATCATACACGGTAGAATCCCACCACTCATCGATTTTTTCTCGAGCTTTGGTTTTCATGTTGTTTTAATTAAATGATTAAACAACGATAAAAAATTCTGCTCCTCCTCCGCTAGTAAATACGCCGAGAGGAAAGGGTTTCTTTTTCCCCATCCTTTGACATTTTTATCGGAAGGATTTGACTATCCACACGAGCACAACAGCACCCACAGTTCCCGCCAAGAAACTCCACCAATCAAAGAAAACAAAACCGTTTTTTCCGAACAGTGTCATGATCCAAACCCCGATCAGCGCCCCGAGAATACCGAAGATGGTATCCAGCAATGCATTCTGT
This sequence comes from Minisyncoccota bacterium, assembly GCA_023229825.1. Taxonomy (GTDB): domain Bacteria; phylum Patescibacteriota; class Minisyncoccia; order Phycocordibacterales; family CAIJYI01; genus CAIJYI01. The sequence goes on along the minus strand of JALNYN010000012.1, from coordinate 15,719 downwards.
TCGCTTTTTTCCATAGATAAAGTGGTAAACCATCCCACTATCCCACCCAAGACGATCCAAAGAATTGTCATCATAAATACAATATGATTTATTTTATAATCATCATTATATGTCTCACGATATGAAAAATTCATGAATAAAAAGCACGCCATATCTAAAGACATGGCGTGCAAAGTTACATAAAGAACAGCTCCATACAAATTAATTGATATAGCGTGAAAGGCCGTCTCGAATCGTTATTATTTGCGCTTTCTGCTTGGCATACGAAATTACCGTAGACAGATCCGACTCTTGATAGCTATACATGCCAAGCGAACTCGGACCGATCTGGTGAAAGCTCAGAATGAGCCACGACCCGCTGTTCGCCGCCTGATCAATAAGAGACAGTATTTGAGAGACCGGAGTCGACTGTACTGGATTAAAACTGAACAAATTATAGCGATCGCTCGTTTTGGTATTTAACTCGCTGTCCCAAACCCCCCGTGCTCCGATATGATTCGCGGCAACGAGAGCATATGAAGCCAAATCAAAATCTCCGAACGGATAAGCAAACGTCAGCACAGATCGTCCCGTCATGCTTTCAAGCATTTCCTTTGACCCCACCACCTGCCGATCGAGTTCGTCGGGCGCAAGACCAATGAGGGAAGAGTGCGTTAAGGTATGGTTCCCTATCTCATGTCCATGAGCGACGAGAGTCTTCACTTCCGCCAGCGTGAAAACGATGCCCGGTTCCCACTGTTCAATGAGAGGGGTTGGGTTCAAAAAGAAGGTTCCCTTAATTCCTAAATTCTTTAAAAGAGGAATTACGGAACTTTCGCTTCGTCCGTCATCGAAAGAAAAAGTGACAAATCCTTTTCCGACAGGCGGCGCCGGCAAAGGCTGAGCGGTAAGCAAAACATCATCGATAGTAAATGTCCCCGCGCTGTTTGCCACACGATAAACCGACATGGCAACCGCGCCGGCCGGTACAGTGATCGGCACGGTTGTTTTTTTCCAAACTCCGGAAGTGGTTGTGGAGGTAAGACCGCGATACAAAAAACTTCCATTCGCCAGAGTGTAACGAATATCGAGATAAACACTCGTTCCGTTTCCGATAATGTAATCGGTATACGTATATTTTTCACCGGGTCTTACGGAAAGAAGATATTTCGTCTCGATCAATGCTCCATGGTCGTCGGCAAAAGGATCAAGCTCTCCGATCGAGACCTGCACCGCATTGCCGGTTCTGCCGGAAACTGGATAGCTGAACGAACTTTCAAGCGTCCCCCATGAGGATTTTTTCCATTCATAAGCAAAACCATCCGACGCGACACGCTCAAAGCTGCCGTTTTGGACAAGATTCGGACTCGCTCTCGCATATGAAAAGCCGAATCCCATGATCATCGCAACAAACAGTATTACAAGATATTTTTTCATTGACTTTACTCCTCGATTGTCAAAAGTACAAAAGCTGGCACCAAAGATCAATGCCGTAGAAAATTTTACATATGAGCGATTAAAAAGCTATGAAAATAAACTGTATTCGCAATGAAGATTCTCACAAAAAAGGGCGGAAATAATTTCCGCCCTTGCTAACTTTTTTATTTTATAAATCCGAATTTACGCATGAGCGCATCTTCATTCGGTTTGCGTCCGCGGAAAGCGACATAGCTGTCCATGAACGGCCGCGAACCGCCGCGAGAAAGAAGTTCTTTGAGGAATTTCTTACCCATCTTCCACTCGATGGTACCGTATTCCGTAACAAAAGCGGAAAACGCATCCGCAGCCAACACATCAGCCCACATATAGCTGTAGTAACCGGCAGAATATCCGCCGCCGAAAATGTGTCCGAAACTGGAAGCCATACGTGCATATTCAGGGAGAGAAAGCATCGGAAAAATATCCTTATGCACCTGTTCGAATAGTTCCTTTACATCGGTCGCCCCGGGAACATATTCCGAATACAAACGGAAGTCCGAAAGAGCGAATGAGATCTGACGAGCCACATGATATCCGGTGCCGAAATTCCGCGCGCGAAGCATTTTTGCAAATAATTTGTCGGGGAGTTTTTCGCCGGTGATGTGATGTCCTGAAAGCAGATCAACGCCTTCGCGGGTCCACGCAAAATTTTCCATAAATTGGCTGGCTAGCTCAACGCCGTCCCAAGGAACACCCTGAATGCCTGAAACCGAAGCCACAGTCCCTTTTGTCATCAAAAGCTGCATGTCATGGCCGAATTCGTGCAAGAGCGTTTCCACTTCATACATAGTCAGAAGCGACGGGCTGTCGCCTTCGGGATTTCCAAAGTTACAGGTCAAGTACCCGACCGGAACCTGAATGCTTCCGTCAGGAAGCGCTCTGCGCGCAACCGCTTCATCCATCCACGCACCGGAACGTTTTCCCTCCGTCCGTTCGTAGAAATCCATATAGATACCGGCAATAACTTTACCTTTCACATCGTACACGTCATAGTATTTCGCATCAGCATGCCAGAGAAGAATATCTGCACGTTCTTTAAAAGAAATTCCATACAGACGATTCACAATGGCAAACATCCCTTCAAGCACTCGAGGAAGCGGAAAATATTTTCTCACCTCTTCTTGCGAAACGGAATATTTTTCTTCTTTCACTCGTTCCATATAATAGGAAATGTCCCAATGTTCCGGTTTTTCAATTCCGTCTTTTTCACGAGCATACCGAGCCAGTTCAGCCATTTCATCCGCTAATGGAGCTTTTGCTTTCGCAAGAATTCCATTCAAAAATCCCATCACCTCATCTTCGCTTTCCGCCATTCTGGTGGCAAGCTGCGCTTGCGCGTGATTTTTAAAACCAAGCAATTGCGATTTTTCGTGAGACAAAGCAAGCATTTCTTCCATGATCTTGGCATTGTCAAACTCCGGATGATCTCCGGTATCGGCGGCGCGAGTATTCCATGCTTTATAGTATTTCTCCCGAAGCTCGCGATTTTTTGCATTTTTCATGACGGACATATATGTTGCGCCGCCCAAGAAAAATAAAAATCCGTCTTTACCTTTCTCCTTTGCTTTTTCGTGTGCGGCATTTTTCATCCCCTCCGGTAAGCCGTCCAATTCTTTCGGGTCCATGATCAGCAGGCTCCAATTTTCGGGAGTGGAACTCGCAGCGATGTTGTCTAAAAACTTTGTGCCGAGTGCCGTTAAACGCGCATCGATCTCTTTGCATCTCGCTTTTTCTTTCTCTGGAAGATGAACACCGTTCAAGCGAAAATCTCGCAGTTGAAGTTCGATCGCCATTCGTTCTTCAGGTGAAATAGCTTTGAATTTATTGCTTTCGGAAAATCTTTTACATACCTGATACCAGCGTTCGTTTTGCATTATTTCAGTTCCGAACGCGGATAATTTTTCTTCACATCGCGCAAATACTTCTTTATTAACGCGAGTTTCATCAACGCCTTTCAAGTGGGATACCGGCGACCACACTTTGTGCATCCGATCGGATAATTCAGCAAGTACAGCAAAGTCTTGCTTTGTGCAATGTACTCTTTTTTCGATCAGCTGCGCTACTACAGCGAGATATTCCGCCATCAATTCATCAAGTGCCGCTTCCACAGCTTCAACGGTCACGTGTGTCCAGTCATAAATAATCGGTGCGTTTTGTTTCATTTTCATCATTTCTCCTCCTCTTGTTTGTGTCAAAAAACTTTTCATAATTAGGTACAAGAATAGCATTATTCATTGTTTTGTCAATTTGACATTTAAACGATAGCGTGTAGTATTTCCATTAGGCATGTTTTTTGACCTTTACTTGTTGAGGTACTCATGGAAAAACTTCTGACTTTATTTCGCACCAAACCGATGACCTCAGTCGATGTCGCAGGGAGCAAGTTGAAACGCTGTTTGACGGCTTTTGATCTGACCCTGCTCGGCATCGGCTGTATCATCGGCACGGGAATTTTTGTTTTGACCGGAATTGTTGCCGCAACGCAAACCGGTCCCGCCATCGTCATATCATTCGCCATTGCCGGCTTGGTCTGCGCATTCGCCGCGTTGTCATACGCGGAACTCGCGGGAAGCATCGGCGGATGCGGAAGCGCTTACGGGTATTGCTACACCGCTTTCGGCGAGATCGTCGCGTGGATCATCGGCTGGGCGCTCATTCTCGAATACGGGGTGGCGGTCGCAGCCGTCGCAAACGGCTGGTCCGGATATTTTCAGAACATTCTCGGGGTGGTCGGCATTACCATCCCAAAAGCTTACGCCTTCGGACCGCACGCGGGAGGAATGATCAATCTTCCGGCATTCGGCATCGTCATCACGCTCATGTGCCTGCTTATCGCGGGAGTAAAACACGGGATCCGATTGAATAACGCCATGGTGTTCATTAAACTTTTCACCATCGCTGTTTTCATCGCCGTCGCGTCGCAGCATATTCACAAAGAATATTGGACGCCGTTCATTCCCTTCGGCTGGTATGGGTTAAACGAATTAGGAAAACCTATCGGGATCCTCGGGGGCTCGGCACTCGTATTCTTTGCGTATATCGGTTTTGACGCCGTCTCAACCGCAGCAGAAGAAGCCAAAGATCCGCAGAAAGATCTGCCGATCGGTATTCTCAGCTCCCTTCTTCTCACGACGGTCCTCTATATAATCGTCGCTGGACTTTTAACAGGCATCGTGCCTTATCATATCCTCAATGTCGATTCGCCGATCTCATACGCGCTCTCCGAGATCGGTGTTTCGTGGGCATCCGCACTCGTCGCAACCGGCGCCATCGCGGGTATCACGACCGTCATGCTGGTCCTGTTTTTCGGGCTCACGCGGATAATTTTCGCGATGGGACGCGATGGGCTGCTTCCTCTCTTTTTGTCGAACGTGAACGAAAGAACGCAAACCCCCGTCACCACGATCGTAATATCCGGAAGTATCATTGCTCTCATCGCAGGATTCTTCCCTCTCGATGAACTCGCGGAGCTGGTCAATATCGGAACGCTCCTCGCCTTCTTCGTGGTCTGCATTGGGGTGATCGTACTGCGAGTAAAGCGGCCCGAGATGAATCGGCCATTCAGAATACCCCTCGGATGGACGATCCCGATATTAGGTGCGTTGTCTGTTGCCTGCCTGGGATATTTTCTCTCCGATACGACATGGAGCAGATTCTTTCTGTGGCAAGCGTTCGGATTGATCATATATTTTTGCTATTCGATCTCGCACAGTAAATTAATTGTCGAGAAAAAAGTAAAAAGTAAAAAGAAAAAAGGAACTCTCAAACAAAGAACGGTTCAAGGACACAAAAAGCGAATCAAAAAGAAAGCGCAAAACAAACGCCGCACCATTCACGGTCGCAAAAAAGTGAAGAAAACTCAACCATGGAAAAGATGATCCATTTCATTCCGCAGGCATAAGTTGCTTGCGGTTTTTTTAACAAAGAGAAATAGAAAAATAAAATAGCCGACGACATCGGCTATTTTTAATTTTTACGAGAGTTTTCTCTCTTGTTTATCTTTCAGCATTTGATTCGTGGCCAAATGCATACGAACCGCTTGAGAAAAATGCAAAACAACGCAAATCCAGCCGCCAAATCGAGAAAATCCATCAAGTCCTGACAATCGCGATCTTTGCCACTCCATTCGCTCCAAATATATTTCATACGTTCTTTTTTCCGATGAGAGGCTAGAAAAGAACAGAATATTGTCATACGCGAGCCTATACCCCTTCAAAAATTGTTCGATCATTTTCCTCATTTCCACATCTCCTTTTTTTAGGCCTCCAAAATGCACTTTACACTAAAAATATAAATTATCAACAATAAAAAAATATCGGCCTAAAAGCCGATATTTTTTGTTGCGCAGCGGACGAGACTTGAACTCGCAACCTCCCGCGTGACAGGCGGGTGCTCTAACCAGTTGAGCTACCGCTGCAATTGCTTGCAGTACTACAGTAATCAAAGGATAGCAGAAAACGTATTTTTTTTCAATCTATTCCTTGGTGTCGGGGGAGAGGGTCGAACTCTCAACCTCAGCTTTATGAGTGCTGTGCTCTAACCAGTTGAGCTACCCCGACATTGCCGCTGACTTTTCCAAAATAGCATTTTTTTAGGAGAAAATCAAGACTTGAAAAATTGACTATCAGTAAGAAATTGACTACCATATCTTTGGACACTTCAAACCAAGGAGTTCAGAATGAATTATTTTAAGTATACCTATGTCTTTTTTGCTTCCTCAGTATTCCTCTACTTCGCATTGTTACTTTTCGGGATTTTTGCTGAAGAGCTGTTGTTTGATACATCGGGAGGTCCCAGTTTTACGGTTACCTTCTTTGTGTTATACCCATATATTCTCCTCCCCATTCTGGGCGCCATCAGTTTCTTTGTCACTCGATGGATAATGAAAAAATAGTTACGGAGCCGGCACGTTGTGCTGGTTTTTTCTTTTTCCCCGCAACACGTACACAAAAAAGCGCCGAATGCGCTTTTTTTTGTACGTGTTGCGGGGGTCCGATTTGAACGGACGACCTTCGGGTTATGCTTGCTACTATGATTTTCATCACTCCGGCAAAAAGTTTTTTGCGGATTTGTAGTCTGGACTTTCCCTTCATCTTTGGCCTTACCCATTAAGATGCCTGCCATCAAGTCTCTACACTTTCTCTGAAAATTTTCAGAGCTTAGCTCGGGATTACCGCACTACCGGCTTCCCCGAATTTGACAGGTTGTCACGCGCGAATTTCTTTGCGCGCAGCCCAATCTAAGATTAACTCCCATGCGTCTTTGTACAGAACGGAATGTGGTTTCCGTTGACGCTTTTCTGCTTCTACCATATGAATCTCGCTTCCGTATTTCACAAATGTTTCCACAGGAAAAACGTAAAAAAGATCCTGCTCAGCGAGATAACAAAGCGCGAAATCAAAATCCGCCTCTTTGTAAGGTGCGCGTTGCATTATGCGGCGGTTCGTCTTTGTCCGACGATTATCGACGACATAATTTTCTCTTCGCGTATCGTACCATGCCGTTTTGACTTGGATTTTTACAAATTGATTTTTTATGACAAAAACCAAATCGTAAGGTAATCTGTCGCCAATCGGATGCAAAACTTCCCACCCTTTTTTGAGCGCGTGCAAAGTTGCCGCTTGCTCACCAATGTCTCCTTTTTGCTTGGTATCCATAACTTTTGTTAATCTTGCGAAATCGAGCCCGACGAGCTACCAGGCTGCTCCACCCCGCGATATTGCTTTTACAACGAACTTTTCAACATTTTTTCAAATGTCTTTCTATCATATCACATTCAATAAAAAAATCAAGTCTGTTTGTGCACATCCCGGAACTATGCGATATTGAGCTTATCCAGTATCTTCTCGTGGGGATAATCCAAAATATCTCTGACAAATTTGTCGTACACGCTCAGACGGTACAAAAAGTCCTGCGTCTCAAAAAGGGCATAGGAAAGTTCTTTTCCCACTTCGGCTTCGATCGAACGAAGGACGTTTTCAACCGATTTTCTTTTCAAATAGTCTCCCACGATGAGGATATCGACGCGGCTGTCCTCTTTTTCGATGAATACTCCGGCGAGCACGAGGAATTTTACTTTTCCAGTATTTTTAAAGCGCGCAATAATATCTTCTTTTTTTACCGGCTCCGAAGAAATGAGGAGGTTGCGAACGGGAAGAAGCAAAGGAAACTCGATCGCCAATTGCCAGCCGGAAACTTTTTTCTTCAGTACTTTTACTGAGCTTCCCGCCTTCCGCTCAATGTCTTTGGTAAAATTCTTCGGCTTGACAAAACCGATCTTGAGCAGTAATCCGATCTCCCTGCGAAGCTCCCCTTTGTTGACCTTGCTGCGCTCCATGATATCGTGGGCGTCGAAACACATTTCGGGGTTCAAAAGAAAAAGCCTCATGATCTTGACCCGCTCCTCCGTTCCAAGCAATTTTCCAAGTATTTCCATAGAGGTATCATATCAATGAATGAACGGGAAATCAATTTTGACAAAATCAAAAAAGAGAGCAAAAATATGAGGTTTTTTGGACTGAATAATTACCAAGCCTTCTTCCGGCTAAAAGAGATATCACCCGCTGATCTTATCCATCTCAAGAAGAGCGATAATGTAGAGACTTTCCGCCCATGCCAGCGGGATATTTTCGTTCGGCTTTTCACTGTTTGAAAAATAGAGTTCGGGAAGCTTGTTTTCCGCGGTCAAAACTTTTTCTGTTTTTTCGAGATATACGCGCGCTTTTTCCTTGTCGCCGCGCCGAGCGTAGATGATGGCGAGCCACGGAAATCCCATCGTCCATTCCGCTTCTTCGCTCCATTCATCGATCTTGTTTTTATTGTAATATTTGTCGGTTTTGTATCGTATGACGCCGCGTTCTTTCACAAGGTGATATTCGATGTTCTGTAAAATAATATTTTCCACATCGCGATCCATGACCTGATACGGGTACGAAAGCGACAGAAGCGCGAGGTCGGCGAATTTTGTCGAAGATTCGCGGGGCAGTAATTTCTCGAGCGCCATCTCGCCTTTTTCCACCATTCCTACGGGAATGTTGATCGAGCCGAGTTCCTTTATTTTTTTGAGCGCCGCAACAACCGCGCCCACCGATGAGGCATGAACTTCCTCGTATTCTTCCCAGACGCCGTTGTCCGCATCGTTCCAATACTCGATGGTATTCAAATAATTCACGAGCTTCTGCACGATGCGCTTGTCGTCTTCCGTTTCCAAAACTTTAATCCCGCGTACCTCCAGATCGGCCAGTTTAAAAAGCACGGCACCGACGGCATCGTTTTGTTTGTTGCCCCATTCCTCCCAAAATTCCTCGAACGTTTCCGGGTGATAGCGTGCATGGATATATTGCCAAGTGGCATGCGGCTTGTGTTCTATCGCCCAGCTGATCTTTTCTTCGTGTTTCAAAAAAAGATCGAGTATCGCGCGCCACACTTTTTTGATGGTTTCGGTCTCGCCGGATTCTTCAAAACAGAGCGAAGTATAGAAATTATCGCGAAGCCATGCTTTGTCATACCCCGTGGTAACGCCCGGCGCCGCGGCATAGAAAAGACCGCTTTCGTGCTGAAGAGCGCGTAAAATATTCAAATGCTCGTCCACTTTTTCTTTGGTTGTCATATTGCGGCGAAAAAATTTAGTTTAATGAGTCCGATAATTTCTTAAGCTCGTCTTTGAGCAACGCCTTTATCCCGGAATAATTCGGTTCTTTATCTTCCCTTTCTTCCGCCTCCGCAATAACAGAATAGAATGACTCCAGTCTTTTGTATACCTCGACGAGTTTCGCGGCGATCACGGTGCGCTCATACATTTCCCTTGATGTCGAAAAACCCCGCATAGCTTCTTCGCAATCCGCCAAAGCTTCTTTTGCCGCCATCGTTTGCATTTGCAGTCGAACAGCCATTTCATCCTGCTTGTTGCCCGGCCGCATCTCCCACCTCTTTCCGCCCACCAGAAAATGCTCGCTCACCTCAGGATCTTCTTTCAGCCTGAGAAGCTTTTCACTTATCATGTCCTGCACATAAGCAAGAACTTGGGTTCCTTTGTTCTCCTGGGATAACGTTTCCATAAAGCGTGATATTTTTTTATATTAATGTATCTTTTTCTTCGGCTCGTCCCGTTTTCTGATGATCTCTTCGACTTGTTCCCGACGTTCTTGATCTTTCTTTTCGTTTTCGTTGATGGGTCCGACGATCTCACCAATATCCATCGGATCGTGATCGGGCGTGCGCTGTTTCTCCGGAATAATTTCACTCTGCCCGGGTAAAACTTCCGAACCCGGCATCTGCCCGCCATATTGACCTTCTTCAGGCAGACGTTTGATCTCAGGTGCGTATCTTTCATTTTCCGGTTCCATATATTTTTTGTTTTTTGTCTGTTAGACTACCAGTATACCAAGGGGTGATTTTTTATTCAATTTTTCTGATGGAATTTTACCCCGTTAAAAAATTGATAATGGCGTTCTTTTTAAACTATACTGGAATTGCTCATTTATCACAAAGTGGTCATGTCGTCTGTCTGTCAATTTTCTAACATGGCGTGGCGTGGGTTGACCCCGTTAGAAAATTGATAACAGCCTTGTTTTTTGAAATATATTGGAATTGCTCGTTTATCACAAAGTGGTCATGTCGTCTGTCTGTCAATTTTCTAACGGGGTTGACAAATCTTCCAATAATGATATTCTCGAATAAGGACCTAAAAAATAGGAAAAAGTCAACAATTTGAACCTTGAAAGGAGGTTAAAATGCCTACTGAATTAACACATGCCTACGTAGTGTGGGCTGATCCGGCTGTATGGCTGGGGGTCGGATTTCTGTCGATCTTCGTTGCGCTCATATTTTGGCGCTGGAGAAATCCTGAATCCTTCAAACGTGCATGGAGAGGGGTAAAAAACTTCTTTCATCGCGTTCACCGCTTGCTCATCGGGCTCTTGGCATTTACCGCGACCATCGCGTTTCTTGGCGTATATTTTTACACCCCGACGAGCGCCGAAGTAATACGCAGCGCTTCTCCTGAATTTTATAACTGGGCGTCCGATTATATGCGTCTCATTCATTTGATCTTTTGGGGAATGTTCGCACTCACCTATTGGTTAAAATTGGTCAGTCACGGTGATCGTCAAGATGATGGAATAGTCAATGATGTTGATGCCGAACGGCGTTTCCAGCGTACTGACACGATCATCGGCCAAATGGAACTAAATCGTCGTCAAGATACGGCACAAATGAAAGCAGCTCTTGAGGCTTTGACGAAGTTGACCCTTGCCAACCAGCAAGCATTCTACGCCAGCGGAAAACGGTTTGAAGAAAACCCCGTACCGCCAGCCGGTATACCAGAAAGACGGTCTATCGTAAGAAGCGACCCCTCAATTCCTCTTACAAAAGAAGAGATCATCAACGCATTTTTACCTGATGTACAAACGGAAGAAACAGCTACAGAAGGGACGGTTCCCGTTGCGAATGATTCCGAAGATAAAGCAACGACAACAAAAGATGAAAAACCCGAGGAAACAATAACCTCAGAAACAAAAGATGAAACGCCTGCGAAAGCACAGCCATTTGCATACACCGGATGGGGTGATCAATGGCTCAACAAGAAAAAAGGCAAATAATAACAACCTCGCGCCATTGCGCAAACAACCCGCTCCGATCAATTTCGGAACGGGTTTATTTTTTTACCATTCTAATAAATTCTTTCACTTTTTATATCGTCATCCCGGGCCGCGACCCGGGATCCACGTTTCACTACGACGAACATGGATTCTGAATCAAGTTCAGAATGACGACGACGGCGTTAAAAATGAACGGGTTTTTCTTTATGCAAAAAACCATTTGACCGCCAAAAAACTCTCTTACTCATCACGAGCAAGAGAGTTTTATCATCGTACTTTATGAACTTGATAAACTTGATGAACTTTCTACTCAACAAACGTTATCGCCTTCCCCGTCTTTCCTGCTCTGCCTGTTCTTCCCACGCGGTGCGTGTAATCCTCATACGTTGCCGGCAGATCGTAGTTGATGACATGGCTCACGTCGTCGATATCGAGTCCTCTGGAGGCGACGTCGGTCGCGACCAATATCTGCACACGATTGGCTTTAAAGAGCTCAAGTGCCATTTTTCGCTGGCCCTGGGTTTTGTTGCCGTGGATCGAAGCGGATTTGAATCCCCGCTTTTCGAGTTCTTTGGAAAGTTTTTCAACTCCCCACTTCGTTTGTCCGAAGATGAGCACTTTTTCAAAATCTTTTCGCGAGAGCATATCGTGAAGCATTTCGATCTTTTTTTCTTTGCTTCCGGCACGCACGACATCCTGATCTACCGAAGCGGCGGTATCGCCGACCTTCGTATAAATTTTCACGGGGTTCTTCAAAAAACCGCCGACGAGCTTTTCTATTTCAGAAGAAAACGTCGCCGAGAAAAAGAGCGAGTGCCGCTCCGCAGGCATTCCTTTCAAAAGAAATTTTATGTCGGCAATAAAGCCCATGTCTAGCATGCGATCGGCTTCATCCAGAACAACCGTTCTGAATTCTTCCATATGAAGACATTTTCTTTCCATCAGGTCTTTCAAACGTCCCGGCGTACCGATGACAAAATTAAATCTATTGCGAAGACCGCGCATCTGCTCGCGGATGTTGGAACCGCCGATGCAGGAAATGCTCGGAATGCCCATACCTTTCACAAAGAGACGAAGCTCCATATCGATCTGGAGAGCGAGCTCGCGAGTCGGAACGATGATGATAACCTTTTCGTTTCTCGATTTTACTATTTTTTCGATAAGAGGAAGCAGGAACGCCGCGGTTTTTCCCGTGCCGGTATTCGCAATTCCGATAACGTCCGTTCCGGCCAGTACGTGCGGGATCGACTGATCTTGGATGGGCGTCGGCGTCACATAACCGCGCGCAACGACATTTTTTTCTACATCGGCTGAAAAACCGAATCCGGTAAATTCGTGTTTCGGAATATACACAACCGGTTTTTCCACCTGCCTCGCTTTGTTGATAAAACGGGACACATCGATGTTGGCGCCGCGAAAACGGGAGCCTTTTCCTCCTGTTCTGCCGGAAAATTTTCCGCCGGATCTTTTGTTTCCGCCGAATGACGGTTTTCCACCCGATCTATGGGCGGGCGCGCCGAACGGCTTTCGCTTTCCGAAAGTTCTGTCGTTCGCCGCTTTAGGACGGTCACCTCGAGGGTGATCGCGATTTGGTCTCACTGGATTCATATATTTGTTTATTTAGCGCTTACCTCAAAGCCTAACCGCTCAATTTATTATTATACCTATATTGCCTTTGAGATAGGTTTTGGAGTCTGTTTTGGCTCAAAATTCGCTAAACAAACTCTATATAAAAACGAGCACGGATAAACGGTGCTCGTTTTCCTAGTTCGTATTATTAAGCCAAGTATATTATACTTTCTAAAAAAAGTCAAGTGCAGCAGCAAATCAGGTAAAAAGAAAATCCCCGCCGCGAGAGCGGTGAGGATTGAGTTGAACAACTTCTATTCGTCTTCTATCGCTTCTTCATGATGAAACGGATCCCTGCGAGAGTAGCAAAAAACCTGATATTCCAGATATTCTTCTAGTCTGTCATTCACATGGACTCCGTCATCTTCACAGTCAAAGCCGCAATAAAATGACTGGTCTATGCTTTCGCCGCATTTCCGGCAAACCAACACTTTAATTTCAGGTTTCGCCTTTGCTAACTTTCGTTCTATCGCAATACAAACAAAAATGAGCAAACCGATACAGATCATCGTGAGAGCAACACATTCAATTATATCCATTACGCACCTCTATTTTACATAATTTATCAGGCTTGATTATACATTTTGTATTTTACCTTGTCAATATCTGCTGTAAATTCTAGCATATGCTAGAATTTACAGCAGATGAATTCGAGCACTGAGACGAGGTTGATTTTTATTTCATTTTATTTTTTATTCGGGAATTAATGTTTTCGTTGAATTTTTCGCCTCGATCGAATTCGTTTTTGAATTTCTCGAAACTGGCGGAACCGGGAGAAAAAAGGATAGTTCTCTTTCCCCTTGAAGTTGCGGCAAAAGCGAAGTCAACACATTCTTCAAGCGTTTCAAAGAGAACGATCTTTTTGCCTCCTGCCCTGAGCCGAGCCGAAGGGTTACCCCAAAATTTAATTTTTTCGAGCTCAAAGATCAGTTTTTTGGTCGCGGAACCGTTCAAAAGGACAAGCTCGGGGGGTTTGAGGGTTTTCTTTATTTCCTTCGCCAAATCCTTGAATTCCAGATCTTTATCCGTACCGCCCGTAATTAAGACTATGTTCTTTTTAAAACGGCGAAGTATGGCGATAACGGCATCGGGCGACGTACCGGCGCTGTCGTTCACTATCGTCCGTCCGACTTTTGAGAAAATAATTTCTTGTCTGAATGGAATTTGAGGAAGCGCATCAAGCATCTTTTTCGTTATTTTGAATTTCGGATCGAAAAGAATAATCGCAAGCGTCGCCGCCAGCAGGTTTTCGAGATTGTGTTCGCCCATTTTTTCGGCAAATGTTTTTATATCAAGAATTTTCTTCTCTTCCCCTCCGTTCCGAAATATTATCGCGCCGCCTTTGACGAACATTCCGTTCTTCCCTTTCGCGAGGTTTTTTTTTGAAAAGTAAAAAACTTTCGATCTTGGTTTTTGCGCGAGGAAGAACTTTGTCCATGGATTCCCGTCGTTCAAAATAAGAAAATCAGTTTCAGCTTGGTGTTTAAAAATATTCGCCTTGGCTCTCGCATATCCTTCAATACCTTCACGGTAGCGATTGAGATGGTCGGGAAAAAGATTGGTAATGACCGCGACATGAGGAGCCTTCCCCGATGCGGGAAGCGTTTCCAACTGCCACGACGAGAGTTCCGCCACAGCGGGAATATCCGTTTTTGAAATGCGGTCGAATTCTTTAAGAAAGGCATTTGCCGGAGTGTTGCCTGATGCGCGAACTTCGCCGTATTTTTGAAAAAGAAGCGATGCTATCCAATTCGTTACCGTTGTCTTTCCGCGCGTTCCCGTAACCCCGATAGTCCTCTCTCCCAAAAAACGAAAAAATATGCTCGCGTCATTTTCGATACTTTTTCCGGCTTTTTTTGCGATGGCGATGAAAAGACTTTCTTTCGGGACAGCGGGATTGATGACAATAATATCGTTTTCCTTAAAATCTTGTTCGCGATGTCCGCCAAGGGAAAGAGTGAGACTTTTTTTCTCATCTTCCGTGAACTGTTCAAGAGAAGGAGCAAGTTCAACCTCATTTTTTGAATCGGTCACGGTAACTTTTGCGCCGTGTTTTATGAGCCATTTGGATGTCGCCACCCCTCCGCCGAGAAGCCCGAGCCCCATCACGAGCGCTCTCTTATCTTTCAGAAATTCTTTTGGATTCATGACTGTATAATACCTGAAATCCGTTATTCATAAAAGTTTGACTCAATCGAATAGTTGTAGTAATATTTTGTTGGTATAATAAAGAGGAGAAGAAAAATGCTTGGATCTTTGAAAGAAAAACTTGAAAAAATACTTTGCTTTTTTGGCCTGCATGACCATGAACGCTATTCCAAAGAAGGCTATATCACTTTTACTAGGTGTAAAAGACCTGATTGCGGTTGGCATTCAACCGAACTTAAAATTCCGGATCCGCCGCCTAGGCCGCACAGCGAAGAGCTACGGGAACCGCTTTGGGAACATGATCTGAAAATGTATATTCTCATTCGGGAAGATACGCCGTCCGATATCGTTCCTCTTATCGCCGCGCATACCGCGATGGGGACATACAAAAAGTTCGCGGATCAACTTGCGACTAAAAAATGGTTTGAAACGGAATTGCAAAAAACAGTGATCTGCACGGTCACGCCGCTGCAATTTGAAGAAGCAAAAAGATCCGGCGCGTATTTCACGCTGACAGAAGTACACCATCTTGATCTTGGCGAACTTGGACTCGGTATCAATGTTCGCAGAACATATCCGAAATTTTTCAAGTTCTTACGTCTGTATAAAGTGCGGAAAAACGCATGTCCAAATGAGGAGAAATAGAAATGTTTGAAAAAGTTAAAGAATTTTTTGGAAAAATACTTTGCCAACGTGGACACCACAAAGTGGTCTATATCGATCAAAAACAAGGACCAAGAGGAGGATTCAAATGTGATCGCAAAGGATGCGCTTGGGAACGAAGGCCTATGTTTAAGGTTCCACCACCTAAAGACGAGATACAATAATATGTAGAGAGTTCCGCTTTCGCCAACCGTCGAGAGCGGTTTTTCTATGCATTTTTAC
>JALNYN010000042.1 GCA_023229825.1 Minisyncoccota bacterium | reverse complement strand
AGGAACTGAAACATTTTTACGCGTTCGGTATATCCTTCATACACTCTCGGAGCAAGCATGAAGAAAATAAAACCGACTGCAGCGAAGGAAATAACCATGAGCGTTCTCATTTCGTCTGCCGAAATGAGATCTTTGTTCATGACATAGATCCCCACGACGCAAAAAGACTGTATGATCGCGGCGACGAACGGGAACGGCAATACGCGTTTAAGAAAAGAATCCATATTTTCTTTTACAGGTTTTTCTTTCGGTTTGATCGCCCAGTACGAGATCAGCACGCCGGGAAGTCCGACCGTGAAATAATTGGTGAGCGTCACATTAAGCGGAGTGATCGGATATGAATACCCGAGAATGCTTATCCAAACGAAAAAGAAAAATCCTGCGAAGGTTTGATTGAAAAAAATACTGGCAAATATCTCGATGTTCTTAATGATACTGTCGGCCATTTTTACTCCGCCGGGAAGTTCAGTAAAACTGTTCTTGGTGAGAACCACGGAGGCGAGCTGCCGCGTTGCCGGCGCGCCGTCGAACATCGCGATGCCGAGATCGGCTTTTTTTATGGCGAGCGCATCATTTGCGCCGTCGCCCACCATAGCGGTGAATCCATCCTTTTTTAGCGCCTTGATGATCTTTTCTTTTTGTTCGGGTTTAATGCGGGCGAAAATGAAATAATTGCGCGCTTTTTCCGTATAATCCGATTCATTCCATTGCTCCATTTCCATACCGGTGATGACCTTTTCAGTATTATCCACGCCGGCTTTGGAAGCGATCGCTCTTACCGTATCCGGATTATCTCCGGAGATTATGCGGATAGTAATGCCTCTTTTTTGAAAATAATGGATGGTATCTCTGATACCGGGACGCAAATTGTTGTTTAAAATAAAGACCGCAACGATCGAGAGATCGGCATCAGTGAGGTCGTGCGGAATTTGCGAACCTTTCGAACGGACGATGCACATGAGCCGTTTTCCCGCCCCCGAGTGAGTTTCGAGCAGAAGATCGAGCCATTGCCGGTCGTATTTATCTGTAATGTGCGGCAAAAAAGCATCTGGCGCACCCGCGAGAACGGACTCGTTTTTTTGCGCAGGTTTTAACGACACTCCGCCATACCTTCTTTCCGAAGAAAATGACATCACTTCTGAAACTTCGCATCCCGCCGATGAACCGATATGTTTTTCAATGGCATGAACCGTTTGCGAAGAATCTCCCGATTCGCATAAATAAGTGGAAGTGAGATATCGCGCTTCTTCCTGTGAGGTTCCCGGCGGCACATGCATTTCTTCGACCACTAAAACGTTTTCGGTAAGAGTTCCCGTTTTATCCAGACACAAATTCTTTATGCGCCCTAATTTTTCGGTTGCGTTCACGTCCTGCAAAAGCACATGCCGCCGGTACATGTGCGTGGCGCCATAAGCAAAAAGAAGCGTCGTTGCGATCACGAGACCCTGCGGCACAATAGTGCTCGCAAGCGCTCCGATGCTTTTTATCGTTATAAGTTCGGCTTCTCCCAAAGTGCTGCCGCGATACACCACATAAGCGATAACCGCCAAAAGTACATAACCGGAATATTTTACGACATAATTTACCGACATCTGGATCGGGCTTAAATTCTCGGTATATCGTTTGATCTTCGCGGTCATCTTTGCGATCCGGCTTTCATTATACGGAGTTTCGACTTTTAATACGCCGGTTCCGGAAGTAACGATACTTCCCGCAAGCACGCGCCCTCCGATCTCTTTCCGTGAAGAATTCGATTCGCCGGTTATAAGAGATTCGCTGACCTCCAAACTTTTTTCCGATAACACGGTACCATCGCATGGAACTTGGTCGCCGAGATGGAGAACTACTTTATCGTCCGTTGTCAGATCTTCAGGAAGAACATCGATCGTCGTTCCGTCATTATTGAGACGAGTGACTCGAACCACGGTTAAGAGATGCAGCCGCTCAAGCGTCAGCCACGCATGAATATCCTGAACAACGCCGAGAATAATATTTATGAAGATGATGACACCGAGAAATATTCCTTCCTTGGTATTTCCGAAATCCACGAGGAGAAAGGCAACGGCAAAAATAATTCCGTTAATGAGAAGAAATACATTTCGCGCAATAAGATGCCAGACCTCGAGAATTTTTCGCTTATTTTTTCCGAAAAAAGTTGCCATATGCTTTAGAATACTATAAAACGCCGGTTTTGTGGAGC
The DNA here is from genome assembly GCA_023229825.1 of Minisyncoccota bacterium. GTDB lineage: Bacteria > Patescibacteriota > Minisyncoccia > Phycocordibacterales > CAIJYI01 > CAIJYI01. The sequence continues at coordinate 4,891 of JALNYN010000042.1, read as the reverse complement.
CTTCATGAATAAGATACGATCTCGCGTCAATAAAAAACGGGGACGCCTCGGTCCCCGTGTCCCACTATTGGTATGCTATGATGTCATCATTTTCGTACACCGCCTCGAATTTATTGCAGGGTCTTCCGTTTCTCTTGTAATTCGCCCCATTGATGTCCGGAAGATGAAACCATTTTCTTATGGTGTCGATCGAGGAGCCTCTCGGGATCCAAGCCATAACTCCATATGTGAATTCATCGGTTGCGCATTCGATCGTGACCCAGATCAGGTCTTGCGTATTCGTATGCGCCATTATATATGCATATTCATCCAAAGAACTGTCATTCTTCGATTTGAACGACAACATGTGTTCTATGAGCTGATTAAGACTTTCCATCTGATTCATCTCGACCTCCAAGGTATTTACAAACAAAATATTTTAGCTGAACAGCCTATTTCAAGGTATCGAATTGATATTAAGAATTAATGAATTAATGGCTATAAATATTCAAAAAACAATAAATTCGGCAGTTGCACTTGCATTATTATTCATATTGTGTTATAATCTAGGTAGTCAATAAACGGCTCAAAAGAGCCCCCAAAAGGAGAAGTAAAATGGTCGTTATAAAAGAGAAATCTGAATTTAAATTTTTTGTACGCTGTATCGGGTACGCAATCGTTGACATTCTTGCCATGTTCCATGGTTTAATAAAAAGACTGAAATAATCAGCAAAAAAAGAGAATATCAAGTGCAAACAAAAACCGCCGCGAGCCAGTCTCGTTGCGGTTATTTTTTTAGCATAAAAAGAAAGAGAATGATCATCCGACCCCGAGAAACTCATGCTGCAGATCATCGCGGTGCGCAACGCGGCTATATCGCTTCATACCCATTAAAATTCCGAGTGCCGCAAATTCGGTGATCAAATGCGAGCCACCATAACTCAAAAAAGGTATCGTCGTTCCGGTAACCGGAAGAAGACCAATGTTCATGCCGACATTGATGATAAAATGCGCGATAAAATATATGGCCACGCCCATGCCGAAAAGGATCTCGAAATTGGTTTCGCCAAGGATCGCGTTTGCCAGTATTCGCCATACCAGTATCCCGAAAAAAATAAACAAGAGCACAACGCCGACGAATCCCCATTCTTCGGAAAAGGCGGCAAAAACAAAGTCGGTTTGATATTCAGGAAGAAAATTCAAACGCGATTGCGTTCCGTACCCGACCCCTTTGCCGAGAATACCTCCGGATCCGATCGCGACCGTCGACTGAAAAGCGTTATACCCCGCCCCGCGAATATCGGCCAGAGGGTGGATGAATGACATAATGCGCAGTTTTTGATAATCCTGAAAGACAAATCCCCAGAGCGTTCCGAAAGAAATGAGTCCTAGCGCAAAGACTGCCAGAAGATGTTTTTTTGAGATCCCAGAAACAAAAACCATTCCGAGCCATATCAGAAAAAATATCATCGCCGATCCGAAATCCGGCTGAACGACGACCAACAAGAATGGTATGAGCGCATATATGCCCGAAACAATAATATGGCGGATATTCGCGATCTCGATATGCCTCCGTGAAAAATATTTCGTCAACACGAGCACCAAAACCAGTTTCATCGGATCGGCAGGCTGTACGGCAAAAAACCCGAGATTAAACCAGCCTTGAGCCCCCTTGAATACGCTCCCCACTAAAAAAAGAGAGATGAGAACTACGCAACCGGACATGAAGAGAAAAATAATGACCCCGGTGCGGCGCAAAAAACGAAAATCCACCATGCTGAAAATAAAAAAAATCACCAAAGAAACCGCGATCCAGATCATTTGTTTGGAAGCGAATGCATCGTCTCCGCCAAAAGAGCTCATGGTGATAACACCGGCAAAAAGAAGCGGCAGCGTAGAAAAAAACAATATCCAGTCTATTTTCTGTAAACGAAAAAATTCAGTCATACATTAAAAACCCAAACGGCCGTTCGGTCATCTGATCATGGCGCCGGAGCGACAAAAGGATTTATCCGCGGTATTATTTCCACCCTCACCGGAGGCACGCGAAACGGGCGGATCCACGTGAAGACGAGATCATAAGAAGATTGCGCAGCTATGGCATCAATAACGGTCGCCGAAGATGCAATGGCGTTGTCTTCGCTGTCGTACACGATCGCCGTAACATGAATACCTTTAATAGGGACAAGCTGCAGGTTTTCAATGACGGCATCAACTCTGGGTTTTGAGGTTGAGTCGCTCACCTGCTCGCCTCGCACATTCAGAGGAGGCTTTTCTCCTGAAATTTTCATCCACGGAGAGAACGAGACGAATTTGAAGAACGCTTGCTTCGGAACGCGTTCACCTACGTTAAAGCGCGCTTCAAAAACCGCGAATCTTTCATTGGGGGCGATAAAGGTCTTTCCCACCCTTTCGGTTATGAAAATATTTTTCTCATCATAGAGCGTAAAGCGGTATGTAGCCTCTTGTACGCCAAGACCGGAATTCGGATTTTCGATGTACGCAACGGCATTATATACGCCCGGCGTACTCTCGAAGGCGCGCTGCCAGAGCACGATCGGCTGCGCGATCTGATTGCTGCAGACGACGACGCACGGACCGCCGCAATCAACATCTTCTTCTCCCTGATTCTGTTTACCGTCCATGCAGGTCGGTATTTCGTAGAACTTTAATGAATATATAAGAGCACCGATCACCGCCACGATTGCGAGCGCGGTACTGATAAAAATGATCTTTCTTTTTGTAGCCCATTCCATATGAGATCATTGTAGCAAAAAAAATCGATGGAGAGAATAGCGGCTAAAAAAGTAAGTAGTTAGTAGATAGTAGATTGTAGTTCGTAAAAACAGGTGGCACTAACTAATTAGGTTTTACCCCTTATATTGTGAGCATTTATGTCAAGCGTCTCTAAGCATGCGCATCCTGGCTTTTTTGAGCGTCTCAAGCGTAATGATCCCGCTGTTTCGCTCGACATCCATATTGCCGAGAATGCGGAAACTTCCCTCGCCGAACGTCTTTTCCACGAGCCGCGCTACATTCAAGAATCTTCCGGTAAATTGAGATCTGAGAAATTCTTTATAAACCTCGTCGGTAGTCTGGTATTGATCGGGGAATTCTTTTTGAATTTCCGACATCACGTAGGCAAGAGCCTCTCTTTGTGCAGGATAACCGATCAGATCGCCCTCCTTCTCATTTTTCGGATTGAACCATACGATATCATCTTCGTCCATTCTTCTCTTTTTTGCGATGGCAGACCTCATTGATCGCCATTCATCGCTTTCACGAAGTTTCTTCTCTTCCTCGAATAACGGCAGTTCGAGCATTTCCTGAAGCATATTTTTTTCGATCATAGCTGCGATCGCCTCATGGGTTCCTTCAAAGTGGCGATGGTCTTTATTTTCGAGTTCCTTCTTTTTTGAGGCATGCATGGACCATCCCGCATGCTGGGTGGACGATTCGAAATCGCCGGAGTCAGGATCTTCAGAGATGAGGATCGCAATGTCTCCGAGAAGATGAGCCTGTTCATGTATGACCGTGTCGGCAAAGGCAAAGAGATGGCTTCGCACGTTATGCTCATCCATAAATATCATTTGTTTTTCCGGCAGAGCGACCGCCTCCGAAATTCCAGGAAAGTTTTGGTGAAAATAATCGGATGGAACGATGTGGATATTCTCGGCGGGAATATCATAAGGAGCCGCGCCATGTTCTTCGGCGAGCGCCTTCAGTTTTTCATTGATTACCTTGAGAATGACGATTTCATTTTCCGTTTTTGGACACTCGACTCTTTTCAGCTCGTTCGCTTGTTTTTCGGTTAATGTCGAATGAGGATCGAGGAAAAGTTCTTGCGACTCTTTTTTTACTTTCGCTTTTTGTTCGTCAGGTACGTTTCCGGTGACGCGCATTTCCTTAAAGTTTTCCATGCTGATATTTTGATATTTATAATTTTTTATTTAAGCGTACTTCGCAGCAAAATTCCATTCGCAAAATACATTCCGGTATTGCCGCTCGGCAAAATATCGTAGGTGTATTCTTCAGTGTACGGCACCAGATCGGAAAGAACGACGGTCGCGCCCTCTATCTTGTCTCCAACGCTCATTTCGCCTGCACTTCGTCCGTCGGCAATTTTATGTCCGGGAGAAACGAACAGTTCCCGTCCGTCTGAAAGTTTGATGTGCATAACTTTATGAGTCGGAGGCACGCGAGTTTTTCCTGCGAGTAACACGGTTGCCGAAATTTTCTTTCCGTTTTTACCAACCGTCCAAACGCGCATTCCCTCTTTCATGTTTTTTACCTGTACATCACCCTCTGGGATCGAGATGCGGGTATCGCCGGAAAGGCAGATCGGGTGCGGCGCTCCGATCTTCCAGCATTTTAGATTTTCCGTACCCTCGCGTATCACGGGAGAAGCATCAATACATTCATATCCTGTCCCGCAATCTTTATCGGTAGAACAAGATGAACCTTGAGCACCGGCGACCGGACATTCCGCAAACTCGCAATTCGGACCAACGCGTCCGACCGCCGATCCGTCCGGACAAATTTTCGCATCCATGGTACAAGCAACCTCCTCGCTGTTTCCGGAGCCGGATGTTCCCGACCCGCCGCCTTCACCGATAGGTTCTGCGTTGGGAGGAACCACGTTTCCAGATGTCGCCTTTCCACACGGCGTAAACTCGCAATTCGGACCCGTCCTACCCACAGATGACCCATCCGGACAAATTTTCGCTTCCATCGTGCAAGCCACCCCGCCTTCTGGACCCGCAGGAGATACCGTAAGATAGGCATACGTGGCGCCCACCCCCAGCAAGATACCAAGAATAAAAATAGTGAAACAGATATAATAGACCGTTTTTGAAGTCATCATGAAAAAAAGTTAATGATATACGTTCAGTATATCGTTTTCGCACAACAA
>JALNYN010000041.1 GCA_023229825.1 Minisyncoccota bacterium | reverse complement strand
GCTACTGCGGTTACCGTTTTTAGCTTTTGGATGATCTCCTTAAGCTTTGTTTCTTTTAAATTCATATATTGCGAATCAAATGAGTTCATAGGACTAGTGTAAACTCTTTTGCTGCAATGTTAACAATAGAATACAAAAAATCACCCCGCTATCCGAAGCGGGGTAATGGGTTAGGTGTTATCATGGGCTTTTATCCATGCTCTTTGCAAAAACATGGCGAATACTCTGACATTTTTATCGATCAATCCTTGCTGCTGATAACGCAAATATATGACATCAAATTCGTAAAACGAAAGATGTTTTGCCAATCGGGTCGCGTTTATGATCTCCCAGATGGGAATTCCTGTGAGCGCCTCGGTTTGCGTCAAAATATCTTCTCTGATCTCTTTTTTCATAAAGTACTACCTCCGATTTTTATTGTAGCATGTATGAAAACAAGGCGACAGGAGGGTGGATGCGAGGAAGTAATACTATCTCTAATTAACCATTTTTCGTTCGTCATCCCGGGCCGGGACCCGGGATCCACGGCGATTAATGACGGACGTGGATTCCAGCTCGTGGGCTGGAATGACAACAAAAGTGAACGGGTTAATTGGAGGTGGTATAAAATGTACCCTTTGAATTTACCCGGGGGATGTGCAATACTATTCGCGGACACTTTTAATTTTTTGGCAGGAGGCAAGCTCTATGTCCTCTGATGAAAAAAAACGCTTGCGCAAACATGCCTATCACGAAGCGGGGCATGCTGTTATGGCTCGCCTGCTCAATTTGCCGGTGGATCATGTGTATATGAACAATACCAGCGGGGGAGTATATTATTCCGACGAGACGGTTAAACATATCAACGAAGCGCTCGCGACGGGTACGCGGCTCGGAGAATGGATCATTCCGCATATCTTGGTTCTTACCGCGGGGAAAACCGCAGAAAATATTTTTTCAATACAAAACAGGAGAAGCCGTTCTGCCGAGGGAGACGATCAGCAGATATTGAAATTTCACGCCCGTCTTTCCGAATGTTCTTCGTTACCGGTCATCGGTATAGCTGATTTTTTCACCCTCGCCTACGAAATGCTCGATCGGCGCGACAACAGGGGTCGAATCAAAAAGGTTGCGCATGCTCTTTTTACGCACCGGAAACTTTCCGGAACAGACCTTGAAAAAATTTATAGTTCATAAATCAGCGCGGGAATGCCGCGCTGATTCTTTTTTGTCAGTTTTGTTTTTACACGCAAGAATGATATCATATCAATGAATCAAAAAATTTTATGCCCGAAAAATATATGGAAGGGAGGGAACACGAACCCGCCATTCGAATTAACGAAAAAGGGATAGATAATTCATATACCAGAAACCATCTTTTTCAAAAGGAGGGCATAACGGAAGCGCTGATAAGAAAGTGCCTTGATGAGGGAAAGATCGTAACCCCCGATCATCCAAAAGAAGGGGCCGTCTATGTTAAACTTGATGTTCCGGATGCACCCGGATTGCCGGGGAGAATTGAATTGCCACAATACGGCGGATCGTTTGCGGATAGGGTAGCAAACTTGAACGTAGATTGTCACTTGGAACTTCGAAACGGTAAGATCAGTTATGTTGTGGAACCCGAAGACATCCCGCCATGGCTCACTCAATATTCTCCCGTTTTTTGTGTTATCCTCGAAAAAAATGAGGCACGGAACGGTAAGATCATCAAGTGCGAAGATGGTCCGAGAGAAAGTGATCCTGAAGGAAGCTGGCTGGTCGCTACGGCATTTTACGGGGAGCCCAGCATGCCGAAACCGCGAGTTCCCAACAAAAAAGATCTGGAAAATCCTGAAAAACTGGCTGCGTACCTGCATAAAAAAGATGAATGGGAAAGAAAAGAAAGCAAAACGATATATGTAAGCAAGAAAGAAAAGCAAATCGGGTTATCGCGAGAGGAAGAGGATGAATCTTATTCAGGTATGCGTAAACTCCAGAGCGCGATAACTGCTCAAAGAGAACTTATCGAACAACTGTTGAGCGAACAAAGCCGTTTGCGTAACGAGATCAGCCGAATGAAAAAGAAATCTCCCTACAGAGACGAAGCCGAGTCGGATTTACAAGGTTAGTCCTTGTACAAGGACTAACCTTGTAAAATGTTGATAATTCTATAAAATTAACCCCCGACCGCATGGTTCGGTCGGGGGTGTGGCTCTTTTTTTATGCACTGAAAGAGTTAAACATGGTCAAAAGTTCTACCCAGTTCTTATTGTTATCCCACCAATTTGCCGTGCTCATCGTTCCTAACAACCATGATTCCTGAACGGCGTTCACTTGTGCAGATCGGTTGACCATTCCGATCATGGCGTCAATGTCTCCAAGAACTTCGCGTCGCCTGCTCTCGAATGCCCAAGGCAACAATCCGTTGTTCTTTTTGTCCGCCTCAACTCTTATTCTGATCTCCTTCAAGACCTCTTGAACGGAACGGGCGCTAACTTTTTCTTTTTCGGTGTTCATACTTATTTTACTCCTCTTTTTTTGTCATTTGTTCGTATTTTACGGCTTCTCGCGCGGCTGACGGTATTTTTCCACTATATCTTCCTCATCATAGTCCCAAGGATGCATGTTTTGCCATTCTACGGCACGTGTCTGCGCTTCTTCCCATTTTATACGAGCTTTTTCTTCCGGAGGTTTGGCTTCAAAGGCGGCTTTTTTGGCGGCGAGTTTTTCTTCTTCTCGCTCCTGTTCCAATCTTTCGATTTCCTGCTGAAGCGCCGCAATTTGTTTTTCGTAATCGGTTTTCATTATCTTTCTCCTCAATATAAATTCTGTTTGTTTAGGTTTAATCCGGAAAATTTCGCGTTATTCATCGTGAAATTTTAACGGCTCAACGTGGAAATGCCGGGTTCCCGGATCGCAATGGGCAAACTGAGCCATTGTCGCGGTTTCTCTCCATTCTTCGTATTCGCGGAGGTCTTCAGTTTCGAGCTTCAATGTAACCGCCAGAGCGGAAGCATATTTTCGGTATGCTCCCATCATATCTCTATCGCTCATTACGACAAAAATCGCACCTTCTTGCTCCAGTTTCTCCATTTCTCTTTCTTTTTCCGCTTTCCTGCGCCCCAATTCCGCGATCTTCGCAACCATCTTGGCTTGTTGTCTTTCCATATCAGCCTTTTCTTCGGCTATCTGTCTTTCATATTCATGCGGGTTCATTTTCTTTACTCCCTTAATGGTACGTAGTCATCGTCAAAATCGATGTTGAAGGGAAGATGATTTAAGTCAAACTGAAGTTTTACTCTTCTTGCTGAAAACCCCGGTTTCATATTTTTTGCTTCGATCTCATACAGCACCGCGCGTCTTGCCGCTTGTTTGCTTTTTTGCGTGTAATAGATACATTCGTCTTGGCACTCTATATAAGTAGCCCATCTTTCCCTTTCTTCGGCATACTCAAACATCTTGCTCCACTCTTCACTCGCACGTTTTTCGTAATATTCGGAATTACGTACCGTTTTTTCTTTCTTGTTCATTTTCTTTGCTCCTCTAAATTCATTACCATAAGAAATGGTACCGTTCTATCAACTCGTCGGCGGGCATTTCTTGCAATTGTTTTAAAAATTTTTGCTTTTCGGCAATTTCTTTTTCAAGTTTTTTCAACGCTTTTTGTTTTTTGTATTCCGGATCTTTCATTCGTTCCCTTTCCGCCGCGCATTGCTCTCTCCATTCAATTGCAGCTTCCCACTCTTCATCTGTGTCAGGGAAGGAAGGCACGTCCTCGCGTTCCTCGTCGTCATATTCGTCGGTATTCATGTCGTTCTCCTCTTTCAATTGTTTTCAACGAACTTGTTTATGCGACCACCATACCATAAACAGACATATTGTCAATTAAAATGTGTCAAAAATATCAATTCCTGTAACAACCATTCAAAAACTTATCCATTTTTCATAATATTGTTTGCTATTATTGTCACAATGCTATTGACAAAAAAAAATATGCGCGTATAATGTCGGCATGTATGAACAAAATTTAATGCAGGCGGGGCTCACCAAGGGGCAGGCGGAAGTGTATTCCGCGCTGATAAAAAACGGCCCGATGATCGCTGCCCGCGCTGCGAAAACGACATCGCTTTCCCGTCCGCTCGCGTATCGGACGCTTGAGGAATTGATCCGCCTCGGGCTTGCCGAGAAAAAAGAAGAAAAGGGAAAAGTCGCGATCTTTGAGGCGGCTCATCCGGTAAAACTGCACGAGATCATTCGAAAGAAAAAAGAGGAACTGGCGATCTCCGAAGGGTCGCTCGAATCGGTTCTCGGACAAATGGTTTCCGATTTCTCGTCTTTTTCCACGGAACCCGGAATTCGATTTTTGCCGGGGAAGCGGGGCCTTGAGATCGCCTACCGCGATATCATCAAAACGAAACAAGACATACGGCTCATCCGTTCTCTCTACGACGACGATAAACAGGAAATTGCGGAACTCATCGTCGAGCAGATCGAGCGGCAAAAAAGAAATAATATTCACGTTCGCGCCATCACGCCGATCGTGGAGGAAACGGAGCGGGTCATGAGAACGGAAGACAAAAACAATCTGGTGGAAAGAAGACTTATTCCGAAAGAAGAATTTGAAACCACGGCGCAGATCATTCTTTACGGACAAAAAACCGCCATCACGTCGTTCCAAGGCCCGCTTTTCACCACGATCATAGAAAATGCCGCCGTCAGCGAAACCATCGGCGCAATGTTCGAATATATGTGGGCGAAAGCGCCGAATCCGTATGTTTGATTGAGGTTATCGTTGTTTCCCAAGGTTCGACCTTGCGCCGTCCAAAAGAGAAATGAAACCCAAGGTCAGACCTTGGGTGGAAAATGGCTTTATTTTAAGTGATATATTTACCGCCGTTTTTTTCCGTGAAAATTTTTGTGGATCTCTCTTAAGCCTTTGTCGGTGACATGGGTGTAGATCTGGGTCGTGGAGATGTTGGAGTGGCCGAGCATGGCTTGGACGCTACGCAAATCCGCGCCGTTTTCTAGCAGGTCTGTGGCGAAGCTGTGGCGGATGACGTGCGGAGTGACCTTTTTTGAGATGCCGACTTCTCGGGCGTAACGGGCGATGTCGCGTTCTATGCTCCGCGGGGTGAGCCGGAGGGAATCTGGTTTTACGGCGCCGCCGTTCGTGTGTTTTATGAACAGCGCGTCGTCGACATCATCGCGCTTTTCGAGATATTTTTTTATCGCGTCTTTGGCGTCTTGCGAAAGAAACACGACGCGGATCTTCTCGCCTTTTCCTCGTACGGAAAGTTCGTCTTTTTTGAGGTCGATGTAACGCGAGAGGGAACACAGTTCGGAGATACGCAAACCGGTAGAGAAAAGAAGTTCCAGAATGGCTCGATCGCGAAGATGCCGGAGATCGTCGCCTTTTGGAGCGGAAAGCAGTCGTGCGAGCTCATCTCCCGAAATGAGATCAAGCGAACGTTCCCCCGTTTTTGCCAGATCGATCCGGTCTGGCGGAAGCGACTTTATTTCTCGCCGTACCAGAAATTTCAGAAACGCGCGCAGGGCGATGAGATAATAATTCTGTGTTTTCTTTTTGAGCGTACCGGAAAGCCCTTCGTCCGCGCCCCGCCGGACCTTACCCGCCAGTTGCCGATTGAGCCAAATGCGATACTTCCGAACGAGATCATCGGTAATTTGTTCCGGAGAGGTAATTTGAGCAAAATCCAAAAACCGCGATAAATAATGGTCGTAATTCTCGATCGTCTTAAGCGACCGTCCGCGTTCGATCTCCAAATGTTCCAAAAATTCAGTTTTGAGAGAGGAGAGATTCATAAGTATATAATAGCACATTGAGATACCAATATACGAATGAGTACCAATATACAAATGGATACGAATACGACGAAAGTCGCTTCGCATATTCCTTGTCAAAATCGTCGGGGGGGGGTTATAATGGAAGCATTAGCAGTTTAAAATATTTTTATGCACGAAGGAGAACCAAACAAAATGGAGGAAACCAATCTCAACAAAATCGCGTTTGATGAAATGGAGGCGGACAAACAAAAGAAGAGACGCGGTGCTATTTTGGGGGCGCTTTTGCAGATGGGAATAACTACCACTTCGCTTGAAGCAATGGGCGCACCGATACAAGATCCGGAACATATCGCTGCACAGATATTAAAAGAAGAGCAAAAAACGGAAAATGAAACAGAAAAGTTGCCAGTTACCGCTCTTACCCCCGAAGAGGACATGAGAACACCGCTTGCTCAAAAAATGATTGAAGGATATAAAAAAGAACCGAGTACAATGGTTGTTCCGGGACCGGAGGGATCTATGATTGTTACTCTTCCAAAAAACATGACCGCCGAGCAGAAAGAAACGTTAAAACATCAAATGGACGAAGCGGTGCGGAAAATGATTGAGCAGAATCATCAGTAATAAAAGCGATTTTTAGGATAAAAAACTACCCCGAACAGGTTGTTCGGGGTAGTTTTTTTGTTTCGCGCGATTTTTTGTGATAGCATGAAAAAATGAAAGGAAAAGAAACTTTTGTTTTTATAGACGCATCAAACTTATTTTACGGCGGAGAAAAAAGCCTCGGCTGGAAAATTGATTACGAAAAACTTTTCGGATATCTCAACGAAAAATATGGCGCCGAAAAAGTGTTTTATTTCGGCGGGGTTGAAACGCACGGTTTCCAATATGATTACCTCGCGGAAGATTCGGTGCCGATCAATGATCTTGAAAAATTTCTTTCCGCAACGCTCAAAAAACGCGGTTCAAAATTCGATGAAGCGTCTCTTCTTCTTTGGGGGCGGCATATCAAACGCATTCATTTTTATAAAAAACTTGAGTCGTTCGGCTATTCTTTGTATCTCAAACCGGTAAAATTATACGAGCAGGAAGACGGAAGCACGAAACGCAAAGCGAATTGCGATGTTGAAATGGCTTTTTACATTATGAATGAAATCAATAATTTTTCCCGTGTCATTATATTATCGGGAGACGGTGATTTTCTTCCCGTTCTGAAACATCTCAAAAAGACAGAAAAGGACGTCCTGATACTTTCTCGCGGTTCGCGTACGGCAAAGGAAATTCGCCGATTTGCAGGCGGAAATTTCAGAGATTTTGAATATCTCAAATTTATTCTCAAAAGGGAGAAGTAAAAAAAACGAAGCGGACTCATATAGAATCCGCTTCACGTTTAGTAGCTAAAGTATAGACCTGTTTGACAAAAAAGTCAAGCGATCGTTATAGGCCAAAGAAAATGTTACCGAAAATTATCGGATAGTCCATAATTCGGTTACCGTAGTCTCATGACTATGGACACAAGAGACAAAGTTTTTAAGGAGAGTTTGAAGGAATGGCTTTCCGC
>JALNYN010000011.1 GCA_023229825.1 Minisyncoccota bacterium | reverse complement strand
CGGCTCTGTCTTTTCCTTCAGTACTACAACCATGTGAAAAAGCACCGAGGCCTCGGTATGAATGGGTTAACGCCCATAGAGAAACTGTGGGAAAGAGCAAGTGTAAACTTGACGCTGCAATCCTACATCTATTGACAAAACAAGCAACGGGAGTATTATATATGCATACCTAAGTCCGTCCCGTACGGGCTCATTTTTTTAAAAAAATTATCAATAATAGCAAGTTTTCAGTTAAGGTTTTTGGTGTTTAATGTCGTCGTTAAGCTAACACCTAAAACCTAAAAGCTAAAAGCTAAAAATTCATGTTATTTGATCTCAAAACACTGCGCTCAGCGCTTGAACAGCTTGAAGAAGAAAAAGGAATCAAACGCGAAAAGATCATGGAGGCGATCGAGATGTCGCTTGCCGCCGCGTACAAAAAGGAATACGGCAAAAAGGGACAGATCGTCCGCGCCAAATTCGATATGGAGACGGGTGCCACCGATTTCTCTCAAGTTAAGGTCGTCGTCGACGAATCCATCGTAAAAATGCCGCCGCCGCTCGATGAGAACGGCGAGCCGGTCATAGAAGAAGAATCAGAGAAAGATCCGGACGACCTCCGCACCCGTTTCAACACCGAGCACCACATTCTTCTGGAAGACGCCAAAAAGATCAAGCGGGGTACCAAGATCGAAGACGAGATCGTCTTCCCTCTTGAAACCAAAGAAGATTTCGGACGCATCGCCGCACAAACCGCCAAGCAAGTCATCATTCAGAAAATTCGCGAAGCGGAAAAAAGCACCACCATGGAAGAATTCGGACACAAAGAAGGAGGCGTGGTAAGCGGAGTGGTTCAGCGAGTGGAAAAAGGAAATGTTTTCGTCGACCTCGGCAAATCGACCGCGATCCTTCCTTACGAAGAACAAATTTCCCGCGAACATTTCCGACCGGGTGAACGCATCAAAGCGTTCCTCTATCGCGTCGAAGACACTCCGAGAGGCATCAATCTGCGCCTTTCGCGCACCCATCCGAAATTGATCGAAGAATTCTTTAAAATGGAGACCCCTGAAGTTGCCGCCGGCGTGGTTGAAATTAAAAACATCGCGCGCGAACCGGGTTCCCGCTCGAAAATCGCCGTGTATTCCACTGATGAGCACATCGACCCCGTCGGTTCCTGCGTCGGACAGCGCGGCGTCCGCGTCAACACCGTCATGAGCGAACTCGGCGGCGAAAAGATCGACATTATCGAATGGTCGGAAGATCCGAAAAAATTCATCGTCGAAGCGCTCGCTCCTGCAAAGATCCTTTCCGTCCTCCTCCGCGAAGAAGAAAAGCGCGCATCTGTCACCGTTCTTGAAGATCAGCTCTCGCTCGCCATCGGCAAAGGCGGTCAAAACGCCCGACTCGCCGCCAAATTGACCGGCTGGAAAATTGATATTCATCCGGCAGCAGAAAGCGATATGTCAGGAAAAGGCGAGGAGAATATTGAAGAAGAAACCAAAGAAGAACCGGCAGAAATGGTCGAAGCGGAAGGATCCACGGAATCAGAAGAAAAGGCAACGGAAGAACCGAAAGAAAAGAAAAAAAGGGTAAGCAAAAAGAAAGAAACGGTTGAAGAAAAAGAAGACGAAGAACCCGCCGAAACCGAAGAAGAAAAAGAGGAAGAGGAGGAAGACAAACAACCGGAAGAATAAACAGAATACACCAAACGAAAAAGCCGCGAGATCTCGCGGCTTTTTTGAAACCAAATTTAATCTATCATTCCCGCGGCGACCATCTTCTCCGATATTTTTGTTAAAAAAACACCGCCAGTCCATGGCGGTGCGAATCAACAGTTTTCTTCTTTTCTCGCGGCGATCAAGGTTTGTTTTTGTCCTGATGCCGGCCCGTACGAAACATATTTTACGGGAACTCGCCCTGTTTTTTGCATATATTTTATTACCTCTTCCGTCGTATGCCATGTTCCGGTTATCATCGGTTTCGCTTTCATTATCATTTCGGTAAGCGCTTGTTGATATGAAAGATCGCGGTCATAGGCCGGTTTCAAATTTCGGATCGCTTCCCCGTTCTCTCCCGTGTACAGATCGGCGAACGGCAATGCTTCTTTTCTTTCAAATGCATCCAGATGTGTTATCGCGAGCGAATCGATCCGACCATAATGACGCAGACACTCGAGCGCATAGCGAAAAGCTACGCCATCGAAATATCCGGTTCGAAATGATCCTTGCCACTCCCCGAAATAGTTATTTTCGCCGGGATAGATATCGCGAAAATTTTCATCTTCCGTAACGAATGGTCCGGCACCATGGCGGGTCGAGTAACACCGCGTAACGCCGATCGTCTCCGTTTTACCTTCGAATCCGGCTTCTTTCAATATCTCAAGCGGATTCGTTTGAAGCGTCGTAGTCCACGTCGTGTATGGATGGAATCCATGCCACTCGTCGAGCAATACACCCTGCGCACATTCAAACACGGCGGTATTTTCACGTATCATGGCGTTCACTTCATGAGCCGAAAGAATCGTATAGGCGCGAACCATTTTCTCATACTCATACGCGAGTACGATCGGATGAGCCGCATCGGTAAGAATTTTCCGTGAATCCTGCAAAAGTTCAGGAAGGTCGTTCCAATCAATATTCAACTTTTGAAGTTCAAGAAATTTTCTCTTTTGTATCGCTTCAAGAATTTTTTTCGTTCCGCGCGGATCGAATAAATTTTCCGCCCGAACGACTTCTTCCGGAACGTACATGAGATCGGAACCCAATTCGCCGATACCTCGTCCGCACGAACCATGTCTTCCTTTTCCTCTCATCCACTCTTTAATGCGGTTCGCCGCCACATGAAACTGCGTTATGACCGGAGCGCGGCGATCAATGAAATGCCGATCAATCATATATTCGCCGGTCGCTGCCGAAAGTTCCGAGGCTTCCTCGGCAAGAATGATCGGGTCCCACATCATATACCGCGAAAGCAGTGTTTTTACGCCGGGTATGAATGAACCGCTGCCAAATTGCGTAAAAGTGTGATGGCGTCCGTCATCGGTAACCACATTATGTCCCGCTTGAGAACCTCCGTTTGCGCGCACCACCAGCATCGCATCATTTTTTCTGCATAAATAATCGGTCATCGTCCCTTTGCCTTCGTCGCCGAAGCCAAGACCGACCACGATATAAGCGTTATTCTTTTTCATTTCGTTCTCCCAAAAAGAAAGAAAGCCCGTCCGGTTGTACCGTCCGGGCTTTGTACCAATGTACCATTACTGCTTCTTACGGGAGAACTTAAGCTCCCGAACTATCTCTTGCGTCCTTTTGATGATTTGTCATCCATCGTTTTAATCGCTTTGGTCGACGTACTCGGCATCAAAGCCCCCGTGCCGGATACCGCCACCAAATTTTTTGTCGCCGCCGTGGCACCTAAGACGCCGGCAGCACCCTTGGATCTGAGAACATCAACGATATCGTCCTCTTCCAAACCATACAAACGCGCAACGCTCATCGCCATCGTGCTCACGATCTCTTCGTTTCTTGCGACTTCCAAAACATTTTGAGGATTTTCGCCCGCATCGGAAAGAAGTTTTTGCCACATGCGAGTGATAGTTCTATCTGCCCCATGGTTCGTGTTTCCGGGACGTATGATGAATATATGATAGCGTTTCGCGACCTCTTTCACCGATTCAAGCATGGTGATCTCTTTTTGATTCGTGTCGCCGAATACTTCTTTGGCAACCGAAGGCAAAGTTCCATGAAGAGAAGGATCGGACGCATCGTAGTACGGCTGTTCATCGCAGATCATAAAGAAAAAACCCTTCGTTCCGTCGCGTTCGAACGATTCAAGCCGCGTGTGGCGAGCCGCCGCATAAAATGCGATATGATAGGCTTCGCCGTCATTGCCGCCGCCGTATCCGGGGATGATCATCTCGTTCAAAGCTTCCACCAAGGTCGGTGCGGTTGTTTCAAATTGGCTCATTTGGAAAACCGCATCCGGCGGCATGGCGTGTTCGTCATCGTGCATCATAAACATGACATTAACGTTGTCGGATACCCCCTGGTCGTTCAGCATGGTTATCAAATTCGGCAGATCGGCTTGAACATGATGCGGTACGATACTCATCGAACCGGTACCGTCAATACTGACAATGATAGGCAATACGCCGTTAAAACCGGGATGAAAGCATGATTCTCTCATACCATTTTTCAGTTTGCGCGGATCCAAAATTTCCGCAATGTTGTGATAGTTTCCCGTTCTTGACGCAGTCGTTGAACGGGCGAATGTTGCGCCGGTATCGTGCAGTTTTTTTACCGCCGTTGCGTAATCGGTCGGTCTGTATGTTCCTCCACCCATGATGGCATTCTCCTCTGTTGTTGTGAATGAATGGCTACGCTTTCGGCATAGCGAGATCAACGAATTTCTTCGGACCAAAAAGGTCTTTCGCTGTCTCTTGAAGTTCTTTATAAGCGGCTTCCGCTGAAAACGGACGCCCTTTTCTTGTAGGCTGCAGACATCGGTTAAGAAATTTTCGCATCGGTTCTTCGACCGACGCGGGAATAATTTTCTCTTTCGAATCGCCGCCCAGTAAATACACCATACTCCACGCCGACATATAAATATCGGACGACGGAGAATGAGTACCGCTATTATTGATCGTTTCTTCCGGAAAATAACTTCGGTATCGGTCGTCCATATAGGGAACTTTTTCCCCCGCGCCGATAACGCTCGAAGCCGTCCAGTCGATGATGTTGCCGTAATGATTTTCGGCGTGAATAAGGATGTGATTCGGGGTCACCGCATTGTGCGTTATTCCGGAAGCGTGCGCAAAAACAAGGCCTTCAAGCACGCGATTCCAAATAAACGTCATCACTCGGGTGTTCACTCCTTTCGGATAAGCCTCCCGAATTTCTTCCAAGGTAAACCACCCGGTGGAAGCCCCCGGCGCCCTAAAAAACGTATTGACCGTTTTTTTGTCGGTCACACCCGGCTCCGCGAGCTTCACCGATTCCAAGAATATCGGAATGCGGTTCAAAAACATTTCTGCCGAATCTTCTCCTTCTTTGTCGGCAGACATCGCTTTCGCCTTCTTTTTCATCAGATCAAATGCGATCTTCTCACGTTCCATAAGGTCGTTATCATCAGTTGAATGAGGCACGCGAAGGATAACGGGCGATGAAACTCCCGATCTCGACAGAGCTTCGCCTTCAAATATCCCGCAGGTACCGCCGGAATGTATCCGTCGGATCAACGTGTACTCATATTTTCCGGTTTTGAAGGACACGGGACCGACATCCGGTTTGTCCGGAGCCGCAGTCGTTTTATCGCCATACGTGCCATGTTCCATTTTTCGTTCCGCCTCTTCCCACCGTTCATGAACAGCGATGAATAGACCGTGCGCCCGTGCTTTAAGCGGATCTTCAAACCTGTCCTCGTGGGTCATGCTTGCCAGCCGGCGAAAGTTCTTTTTTGCGGACGCTTCCGGACCGAAAATATCTTCCGGAGCAACCGCTTCTTTCAATATCCTCTCAACGGTTTCAAGATCATTGGTATTCATTTTCCCCTCCTGCCGTAATATTCCCCAGGCTTAAGTAAGTGTTAAATATACACTTAGAAAGCTCAAAAAAATATCACCCTGTGTTATTCTGTTGTCAACGAACTTAGTGTTGATTACACACTATCATAATGCCTAAGAACGTGCAAGTTTTAAAAACAGCTGTGATACATTTTTTAATGTCCGTCAAACGTCACTCCGAAAAAAGCAAGTGTATTATTGACAATAACTGAGGTAAGGTCTATGATATTCTTATGAAACACAAAAAACATATTATCGCCTCCCCCGAGCATTTGCGTTTTGCGGTGTTGGCGACGGATATTGCCATATTCACCGTTCGCGATAAAAAACTTCTGGTTCGGCTTATTCCCGTCGATCGCCCGCCCTACTTCACCGACATCAAAGGATTGCCCGGAGGTTTGATCGATCCGAAAGAAACCGCCGAAGAAGCCGCCCTGCGACACACGAAAGATAAGGCGCGGATCGATCCGAAAAAAGTACACTTTGAACAGCTTTACACGTTCAGCTCGCTTCCGAGAGACCCGCGCGGGCGCGTGGTAGCGGTCGCCTATATCGGACTGGTCCCCTGGGAAAAATTATCGGCGTCGGAACAAGCCGATTCAGAAGAAGCGTTCTGGTTTCCGACAATAAGCAAAGAAACACTCGCCTACGACCACAACGAAATTCTGGACATGGCGATAAAAAGACTGCGATCAAAGATCGCCTACACGACCATGGCCAAAAAGATCCTTCCGGATGAATTCACCCTGACGGAGATGGAAGAAACATATGAAAGCATCCTCCTTTCCGATCTCGACAAAAGGAATTTCCGCAAAAAAATATTGAAACTCAAGATAGTAACCCCACTGAAAAGAAAAAAAGAAGGCGGCGCCCACCGCCCCGCAGAGCTCTATCGATTTACCTCGGAAAAGATCAAGGAAATAGAAGTTTTGTAATATTTTATTTCTTCAATTTTTTCACTTTATTCTTCGGTAAAAAATTGTCGGCGGAAACAACCGACCGCCCGATCTCTTTTTCCAGACCTTTTCTCGCAATACCGGCAATTTTTCCGCCGCGCTTCGCATCCTGTTTCAGTTTCGGCACGCCTTCGGAGTTTTCCAAACGATGAATTTCCGTGGTTGACCTTTCGCCGAGCATTGAGAATATCAATTCAAAATCATCCATGTGGTCGCGCAAATTTTCCCGTTTCAGGTTTTTAACTTTTTTGTATTGATTCGGAGTAATGCCGAAGGTCGCTTTTGAAATTTCCGCCGTCAAAATCTCGTAATCTTTTTGTTCACGCGCCCCGCGCTTTTGCCATTCGTCCGTTAACTCCTCCCGAATCGCAATCCCGCGCATTCGTTTTTCGATCCACACTTCGCTATACCCTTTCAATTTATACAACATCCGCGTCCGTTTCGTAGCCAATTCCGGGTTTTCAATTTCTTTCACGCGTTCATACCCAACTTTCGCCAGCCACCGCTTAAACGGCTCAGCTTTTGGAGAAGGAATAGACTGGATGATGCGAAAAATCCCTTCGGTGTCAGCGCAATCCGTTTCGCGCATTTTTCCATCTTCGGCCGGTAATTTCAACTGTTCCCAAAACGGGAACGGTTGAGAAAGTTCGTGTTCGCGCTCTTTCATTTTTGCCCAATAAGTTTTTGACTCGGGGCTGTCAGTGAGCGCCCGCACCACATCAATAATTGAAAACCACCATTCATTATTATAAAGCGTTTTTCGAATACTTTTCCCTTTAAATAGTGCTATTTGTGTTGGGTTCATAAAATTTTATAAATTTTTATACATCACCAATAACCATAATCGTGCATTCCAACAAAAGGAAATGTTTTTGTATTATTTCTCTCACTATACCATTTTCAACACCCAAAAACAAAAGACGAAAAAATTGATTTTTTCATGAAAAAGTACTATAGTATGACATTCGGTGCTTAATATCGGCACAAATTTTAGTAATAGTTTTTTAATAGTTTGCGCCGGACGTGGTCTCTGACCGCGTTCGAAACGTTTCGGACGGGGTCAGAGACACCCGTCCGGCAACGGAAGTTAATTTAACAGTATAAAATATCGTTTATGTCGGAAAATCAAATTTTGACTTACGCCCTCTTTTCGGGCCTGGTCGCGCTTCTTTATGGAGCATACCTTATTTACAAGATCCTGAAACAACCGGCGGGAAATGCAAAAATGCAGGAGATCGCTTCGGCTATTCAGGAAGGTGCTTCGGCTTATTTGAAGCGCCAGTACCAGACCGTCGGTATCGTCGCGCTCGTGGTCATTGCGATCATGCTTTTCGCCGGTTTCTCGGATAACACGATTTACGCCTTTATTATTGGCGCCGTGTTCTCTGCGCTCGCCGGTTTTGTCGGAATGAACGTTTCGGTTCGCGCCAATGTTCGTACCGCGGAAGCCGCAAAGAACGGCATGAGTAAAGCTCTTACCCTCGCTTTTGAAGGCGGTTCCGTAACCGGACTGTTCGTGGTCGGACTCGGACTCCTCTCGGTCTCCGGTTTCTATTTTCTCACAAAAGATGTACCCGCTCTTATCGGTCTCGGGTTCGGCGCGTCCCTTATTTCCGTTTTTGCCCGTCTCGGGGGCGGAATTTTCACCAAAGGCGCTGACGTCGGTACCGACATGGTCGGAAAGATCGAAGCGGGAATTCCCGAAGACGATCCTCGCAACCCGGGTGTCATTGCCGATAATGTCGGCGATAATGTAGGAGATTGCGCGGGAATGGCCGCAGACCTCTTTGAAACCTATGCGGTTTCGGCAATTGCCATTATCCTCCTTGGCGCGTCGATCTTTGCGGGGGATGCGAATGCGATCGTCTATCCGCTCGCCATCGGTGCGGTTTCAATTTTTACCACCATCATCGGAACATGGTTTGCCCGTCTCGGAAAATCCGGGAGCATTATGGGGGCGCTCTACAAAAGTTTGATCGTTACCGGCGTACTTTCCGCCATTGCCTTCTATCCTGTTACCAATTTGCTTATGGCGAATAACGGTATCTACTCGGTCTTTAGCCTCTACATGGCTTCGCTGATAGGACTTGTTGTGACGGGAGCCGTCGTTTTGATCACCGAATATTACACCGCAAGCAAATACAGCCCTGTCAGAAGCATTGCGGAAGCAAGCACCACGGGACACGGAACGAACATCATTAAAGGCCTCGCTGTCGGAATGCAATCGACTGCATATCCCATTCTGGTTATCGTAGTAGCAATTCTTTTCGCGTTCAATCTCGCGGGACTCTACGGTATCGCGCTCGCCGTCATGAGCATGCTTTCACTGACCGGTATCGTCGTTGCTATCGATGCATTCGGTCCGATCACCGACAACGCGGGCGGTATCGCTGAAATGTCGGGACTCGACAAATCCGTGCGAAAAGTTACGGATGCTCTCGATGCGGTCGGAAACACGACCAAAGCTGTCACCAAAGGGTACGCGATCGCATCCGCCGGACTCGCCGCGATGGTTCTCTTTGCCGCTTATACGGAAGCATTGAGAGAAAACGGTATTCTTGCTGTTTTTGATCTCTCTGATACTAATGTTCTCGTCGGTCTCTTGATAGGAGCTCTTCTTCCTTACCTCTTTGCCTCGATCGCCATGTCTGCCGTCGGAAACGCCGCCAAAGCTGTCGTCGAAGAAGTACGCCGCCAGTTCCACGAGATCAAAGGCATTATGGAAGGCACCGCGAAACCTGAATATTCAAAATGCGTTGACATTGTTACTTCGGCCGCCATCAAAGAAATGGTCATCCCCGCGCTTATCCCTGTCGTCATTCCCGTACTCGTCGGTCTCATCCTCGGACCCGCAGCACTTGGAGGATTACTCGTCGGATCGATCATTACCGGACTCTTCGTCGGAATTTCCATGACTACGGGCGGTGCCGCTTGGGATAATGCCAAGAAATATATCGAAGAAGGATCGTTCGGAGGAAAAGGCAGCGAAGCTCATAAAGCTGCCGTTACCGGCGACACTGTCGGCGATCCCTACAAAGACACCGCCGGACCAGCCATCAACCCGATGATCAAGATCATCAACATTGTCGCCCTCCTTTTGGTTGAGTTCCTCTAGAAAATGACCCATATGGTTATCAACAGCCCCCGACAGAAATGCCGGGGGTTTTGGTGTATACTCTAAAGAGGAGTACGCATTTATTAGAAGTTACTTTTTCAAAAAATGAAACCAATAAAGATCACCGCGATCGCGCTTGCCGTTATTATGACGACGCCGTTCGCTTTTGCGCAAACAACATCAAATACGGGGACCGCGCCGACCCCGACAAAAATGGAGCTTCTTCGACAAAAAGCCGACGCGCTTCGAGCAAAAGCATCCTCAACAAAAGAAAAGCTGCGCGAAGAGGAGAACGCAATGCGCAATAAAGCATCGACAACGCGCGCGAATCTCCAAGAAAAAATTCAGTCCGCCCGCGAAAAAATACAAGACACCAAGAATGAGATGAGAAGCAATTTTGATGCCAAGAAGATATCAATACTCAAGAGAACGGCAGATAATACCGTGAGAGTTCTTGAAGCGGCCATCGCGCGTCTTGAAAAGATCGCCGTTCGTATCGATTCACGCATTGCGAAGATCGATACGAATAGCGGAGACACGGTAAAAGCAAAAGCGGATCTCGTCATCGCTCGACAAAAGATCGCGGATGCGAAAAATGCGGTCGCATCGGTAAAAACGAACATCGCAACGATCCAAACCTCCGCAGCAACGGCAAGTACAACACCCAACATCATGGGAGAAAGCATGAAACAGATCAAAGAGCTCGCAAGATCTGCAAAAGAATCCCTTAAGGCAGCAAAAGAAGCGCTTGTATCCGTTATTAGAGAATTGAAAGGAAAAGAAGGAATGAAAAAAGCCACTACCACGGAGGAGGTTCAATAAAAAAATAATTTACAAATCTAATCATTTTTTAAAATAGTATGGAAAACGAAAATATTGAACCGACGACGGCAGAAAATATGCCGCCGATGCAAACTCCTCCGCAAGTAGCCCCGAGATCATCCGGCGCTCTTATCGGAACGATCATAGTTGTTATCATTCTCGTTCTCGGCGGCCTTTACATCTGGAACTCCAATATTCAGCCGAAGATCGAACAAAAACTCACCCCCCCGACGGAAGAACAGCAAGCGGCTCAAGAAACCGCCGCCGCTAATGCCTCCATCGAACAACTCGGCGCACAAAGTCCTTCCGACGAAACCGCCAGTATCGAAAGCGACCTCAACGTCACCAACCTCGACAATATCGACGCGGACATTCAGGCGATATAGACGAAGTCACAAAGTCGAAAGTCAAAAGTCCATAAAGTCACGACGAAAAATTCTCTCTTGTAAACGGGGAGAATTTTTTTCTCTCCTGTGGAGTGAGCCGTTTCGTCCTTTTCCCGGGTTATGGGCATGTGCTCCAATCTTTTGGTGTGTTCATTAAAAAAGTACAAAAGCACATCAAACATACGTTTTAGTTCCATCGTGGAGTGAGCCGTTTCGTCCTTTTCCCGGGTTATGAGGCCGCAGCCTCATCCTTCGGTGCGCCCACCGAAAAAGGAAAAAGGACGAAACGGCGAACGGAACTTTTTGACAAATCGTTAAAATATCTATATGCTTAATCGCATGAAAATCGAAATAAAAAAATTAC
Source organism: Minisyncoccota bacterium (assembly GCA_023229825.1). GTDB lineage: Bacteria > Patescibacteriota > Minisyncoccia > Phycocordibacterales > CAIJYI01 > CAIJYI01. The sequence goes on along the minus strand of JALNYN010000011.1, from coordinate 39,421 downwards.
CGAAGTCCCTGGTTGAGATCATGGGCACCATTGAATCGGAGGAATTTGAATCGTTTCGCGCGAAAGCGATGAAGCATTTGGCGGAGCATGCCGAGCTGCCGGGATTTCGCAAGGGGCACATTCCCGAGGCGACGCTCAAAACGGCGGTCGGAGAGATGACCATTCTTGAAGAAATGGCGGAGATCGCGATCGACTCGCGATACCCGGAGATCATCATGGGAAACAAGCTCGACGTCATCGGTCGTCCGACGATCGGAATTCTAAAGCTGGCTAAGGATAATCCGTTCGAGTTTAAAATAACGACCGCCGTCGTTCCCGAACTCTCTCTCCCCGACTACAAAAAGATCGCCGGAAAGATCACAAAGGATCCGATAAAAATTACGGTTGAAGACAAAGAGGTTGAAGAGGTCGTAATGAATATCCGAAAACAGCGGACCGGAAAAAACCCGGAAGAACTGAAAGACATCAAAGAGGAAGATCTGCCGAAGATCGACGAAGAATTTCTCAAATCTCTGGGCGATTTCAAAACCATCGACGACCTGAAAAAACTGCTCAAAGACAATATGACAAAGGAAAAAGAGCAGCAAGCAAAAGAGAAGCGGCGCATGGAAGTCATTAAGGGGATCAGCGATGAGACAAAAGCGGAGCTTCCCGATATTTTGATCGAGAGCGAACTCAACACAATGGTCGCCCAATTCAAGCATGACGTTTCGCAAATGGGGATCAAATTTGAAGATTATCTGAAACACCTGAAAAAAACGGAGGAAGATATGCGCAAAGAATGGCAGAAAGACGCCGAGTCGAGAGCAAAGACCCAGCTGATCTTGAATAAGATCGCTGATACGGAAAAACTTGCTCCGGAAAAAGAAAAACTGGAAAAAGAGATCGCACATATCATCGAACACTACCCCGATGCCGACAGCGAACGAACCCGCTCATATGTCGATATGGTCATGACGAACGAGAAAGTGCTGGAATTTTTGGAGACACCCCCGCTTCGCTAAAAGCTACGCAGGGCAGGCTTTGAATAAAAAACTCACGCTCCCGAAAGGGCGTGAGTTTTGCTAAAAGTTATTTCTTCTTTTTTTGAAGCCATTTTTTCTTTGCAGCGACCGAGTCAGGAGGACCGATCCTAAACAAAAAATAAAACACTGCTCCGCTGGCGATCACTAAAAAAACCAGAAAGGTCAATAACTGTAAAATCATATGTTATACTCCCGTGCGGCATACGCTCGCTTCACATTTGCCGATAGCATCCGCAATAACGATCGGGACGTGCCGATCAAGAGCCAAAGGAAGAATTCTCTTCACCGTCGGATGTTCTACTATACCTGCGATCGCTTCCGCTACGCAAATAAGCATTCCTTCCGTGATCTGGAGGATGTCGTGTTCCAACGCCCCGCGGAATACTCCCGGAAAGACCAAGCAATTATTACATTGATTCGGAAATTGAGAACTGCCCGTGGCAACAATAAAAGCTCCCGCTTCGTGTGCGACGTCCGGCATGACCTCGGGAATAGGATTGGAGAGCGCAAAAATGATCGGACGATCGTTCATGCTTTGAACCATCTCCGCCGAAAGAATGTTCGGAGCGGAAACTCCTATAAAAATATCAGCGCCATGAACCGCCTCCGCAAGATTGCCTTTTTCGTAAAAGCGGTTTGTCTTTTGAGCGATGAGATATTTCTCTTGATACTCTCCCTCAAAACGGAGATCGGGACGGCCTTCATATATCGCGCCTTTTGTATCGACAATAATAATGTTTTTGAACCCGTATGCGAGCAGCAATTTTGCGATCGCCAGACCGGCGGCGCCGGCACCGTTCACGACCACTTCCGCTTTTTCTTTATCAAGATGGCGCAGATGTAATGCATTGATGAGACCCGCAAGAACAATAGTCGCCGTTCCCCACTGATCATCATGCATGACGGGAATGTCCAGCTCTTGTTTTAAACGGCGTTCGATCTCGAAACACCGCGGTGCGGATATATCTTCGAGGTTGATGCCGCCGAAGTTCGGTGCAACCTGTTTAACAAGTCTCACGATATCTTCAACATCATGCGCCTCAACGCACAACGGAAATGCATCCACTCCGCCGAGCTGTTTAAAGAGAACGGCTTTTCCTTCCATCACCGGCAGTGCGGCTTCAGCTCCGAGATCGCCCAGTCCGAGGATCGCTGATCCGTCGGATACGATCGCAACGTATTTCCCTTTGATGGTTAATTTGCGAGCGAGTGCCTTATCGTTGCCGATGGCGGTACAAACCGCCGCCACTCCCGGCGTGTATAAAAGCGAAAGGTCGTCAGGGTTATGAATCCGATGTCTGAGTCCGGTTTCAATTTTTCCCCCAAGCTCCAAATGGAGCGCGAGAGATCTTTCAGAGGTTTCTTTCATGTGTTGATGTCCTCCTTTGTGTGACAATGGTCGATTTTTTCCATAAAAATCAATGGAATCCGTGTACACCCTACCAGATTTAGCCTTTATTGTCAATAAAATCGCCCATCCTCATGCGAGAATGGGCGAACGCGTGTTTTAAGTAAAGATCGGCAGCCAAACCAATACCCAGTAGAGGTAGAGCGAGCCTACGGCACCGGCAAAACCGGGCAATGCCCAGAAAAGAGCGGGGCCGAATCCCATGCTGGCTTCAATAACGCAAGCTCGCACGAGAAGTCCGACAGAACTTAACACGGTAATAAAAAATATGATCCACATAGTCATCACCTTCTAAATAACACAATTGTCTGTTCGTAGCGTACCAAGATTACATGCTATTGTCAAGTGACTCCTCTTGTGGTATACTGGTGCCATTATTTATAAACGAGCTGATAGGTTATAGCTTATAGACATTACGTTACCGTCTGTCGTCTAAAAGCTAAAAGCTAAAAGCTAAAAGCTATGCTAATTCCAACCGTCATAGAAAAATCACAATTCGGCGAGCGCGCCTACGACATCTACTCTCGCCTCCTGCGTGAGCGTATTGTTTTCCTCGCCGGTCCGATCGACGACTATATGGCAAACATCGTCATCGCCCAGCTTCTCTTCCTTGAAGCCGAAGATCCAAAAAAAGACATCTCGCTCTACATCAATAGCCCCGGAGGTTCTGTCACCGCAGGTCTCGCCATTTACGACACCATGGAACACATCAAACCCGATGTTTCCACAATTTGTGTCGGTATCGCCGCTTCAATGGGCGCGGTACTTCTCTCTTCCGGAGCCAAGGGAAAGCGATTTGCTCTCCCGAACGCCGAGATCATGATCCATCAGGTCATGGGAGGCGCCGAAGGCCAAGCATCCGACATCGAGATCACCGCCCGGCATATCCTGAAAACCAAAGAGAATCTCAACAAGATCCTCGCCAAAAACACCAAAAAGACCCTCGCCCAGCTCACCAAAGACTCAGACAGAGACTATTATATGAGCGCGGAGGAAGGAAAAACCTACGGTATCGTCGACAATGTCTTTCATCCGAAAGCGAAAGGGTAATTTTTAAAAAGAAAGCCGCGACATCTCGCGGCTTTTCGACATAATGGTGCAGTCAGGAAAGAATGAGTTTTTTCATCTCACCCAATGCCACGAGCTCGAACGACACCCCATACTGTAGATAAACTTTATTTCCAGAATCGTAGCGGTTTGTTTTATATAATTTCCCTCGAGTAATGACGTACAGCGCCTTCTCGGCCATGTATTCAATGCCGGGACACTGTTCTGCATCATCCACAGTCACAATGCTTCCAATGACTCCGGATCTTTTCACAAAATTTCTGAAAGAATCTTGTTCCGAGAGAACGATAAACGTCTCACCTTCTTCGATCTCTTCCGAAATTCGCTGAAAATCCAAAGCATCAAGATCTCCCCAGCCCAATTTTTCACCGTTACGATTGTACCATCCACTATTATGAGTGATTTTTTTATCACAACGCATCTGTCCGCAATGAATTCCGAATAGTTCGGATAAATGGTGAAATTCGCTTCCATACATGCCTTTTGTCAACTGTGTCATAATAAACCTCCTTTCGGTTTACTCTCGAGTTACCAAAAGTAGTTTTATTATGTTTAAATAATTTTGTCAATAAATCCTATGTTGCAACAATACATGAAACAGGAGAGGCCTTAATTGCATTTTCGCCCCTCTTCTGCTATTATCGGAGTATTCGTTATGAGTTAATTTCCCGCCGTCGAAGGACAGCGGATACAGGTTTCGCTCAAAAGAATGCCCCAATCAAATTTTACAATGCGATTTCAATTACGAAAAACACTAGATAAATACAGCCTTCTAATAGAAACGCCTACTTGGTAGGGGTTTTCGCGTAGAGCGGAACACCCACACATGTCATTACAAATATTGCTGCTCATCGCCATCACCTTAGCCGGTGTGGCTTTCGGGTACTACCTTCGCCTGTTGGTCTCTCTGGGAAAAAAGGGATCGATGGAAATGGAGATAAAGCAGATGCTTCTGAACGCAAAGGAAGATGCTCAGAAGATCACCACAAAAGCGGAGAAAGAGGTTGAGAAAAAGCTCGAGGAGTTCAAGAAAGAAGAAAAAGAAAAAAAGGAAGCGCTCAAAAAAACAGAGGATCGCTATATCAAAAAAGAGGAACTTTTAGACAAGCGCCAGCAGGATATTGACCGCGAAGTCGAAGGACTGAAACAAAAAGTCGTGGAGATCAAAAAGATTCGCGAGGATACCGATGCATTGAAAGCGGTGGTTGAAAAAGATCTGGCGCGTGTGGCGAATCTCACCCCGGAAAAAGCTAAAGAAGAGCTTATTCTGAAGATCGAAAAACAGAGCGAGGAAGATATTCTCGTCCGCATTCAAAAGCTTGAGATGACCGGATCGGAAAAGATCGAAAGAAAAGCCAAAGAAATGCTGACGACGGCCATCCATCGCCTCGGTAATTCCGTTTCTTCGGATGTTTTGACGACCGCCGTCACTATCCCGAACGACGAGATCAAAGGAAAGATCATCGGAAAAGAAGGGCGTAATATCCGAGCATTCGAAAGAGTTGCCGGCGTCGAGCTTATTGTTGACGACACCCCGGGGTCCATCACCATCTCCGCTTTCGATCCCGTCCGTCGAAATATCGCCAAGCTCGCTCTCGAGAATCTTATCGCCGACGGCCGCATCCAGCCGGTGAAGATCGAAGAAATGGTTGATAAAGCGAAGAACGAGATCAATAAGATCATCAAAAGCGAGGGAGAAAAGGCGGTATACGAATGCGGAGTTTTCAATCTTGATCCGCGCGTTGTGTCTATTTTGGGACGCCTTCATTTCAGAACGAGCTACGGGCAGAATGTTCTTCAACACTCCATCGAGATGTCTCATATTGCGGGAATGCTCGCCACAGAACTTGGCGCCGATATACAAATCGCAAAAGCGGGAGCCCTGCTCCATGACATCGGCAAAGCCGTTGACCACGAAATTCAAGGAACGCACGTCGATATCGGACGAAGAATTTTACAGAAATTCGGTGCGGATGAGCGCATTATCAAAGCCATGCAGGCGCATCACGAAGAATATCCGTACGAAACCATGGAATCGATCCTCGTACAGGTCGCCGATGCCATTTCAGGAGGAAGACCGGGTGCGCGACGCGATTCCGTCGAAAACTACATCAAACGACTCGAAGAGCTGGAGCGGATCGCCAATTCGTTTACCGGCGTTGAAAAAGCCTATGCGCTCCAAGCCGGCCGCGAAATACGTATCTTCGTTTTCCCCGACGCGATCTCAGACCTCGAAGCCAAACGTCTCGCCAGAGAAGTGGCGCTCAAGGTTGAAAATGAACTCAAATATCCGGGAGAGATCAAGGTGAATGTGATACGGGAGACTAGAGTGGTAGAATACGCGAGATAAGAAAAATTTAAATTTTAAAACGAAAAATTAAAAACGACAAGGTAAAATTAAAATTTAACCCTTACTGATGTATTGCGGAAAATTTTTACTTTTTAACTGTCGTTTTTAATTTTTCGTTTTTCCTTTTTAATTTGAAAAATGGCTCTAAATCGCACTTTTTCACAGGTGCGATTTTTTGCACAACCCAGCCTGCTGTAAATTCTAGCATATGCTAGAATTTACAGCAGTTAAGTTTGGGCGCGCATATTCACGTTTCTTTTTCCTTCATCTTCTCTTCAGCAAAGTCAAGTTTACTTGTGGATACAAAAATATCGCTCTATTGCAAAGTATTTTCAATACGGTATAATGAATTCAAGAATATTTGGTCGATTCGAAATGTCTTAATGAAAATTTAAGACGATCGATAGCTTATAAAACTAATCAAACTTGTATCATGAACAAGCAAGATATCATCGAGGCGGTTCACGGAGTACTTGGAGGAACCAAGAAATCCGCTGAAGACGCGGTAGAGATGGTCATTTCCACGATCGTGGGAAGCATGGCGAAGGGAGAGGACGTCTCCGTCGCAGGTCTTGGAATTTTCGCGGTAAAAGCCCGCAAGGCTCGCCAAGCGAGAAACCCGAAGACCGGTGAAATAATCCAGGTCGCGGCCATGAAAGTGCCGAAATTCCGCGCCGCCAAGTCTCTCAAGGACGCAGTTAAGTAAAAACATTTTTACTTATTGCCACTTACAAAAAACTCTCCGCAAGGAGAGTTTTTTGTGCAATTTCTGTTATCGTCCGCCCCTTCTCTCCATATACTAGCCCCTTATACAAAAACTCGCTGTATCTTCGGATTGATCCTCGTGATAACCTCATAGCTCGATGTATCCGCAAGCGATGCGAATTCTTCCGCAGTAATGGCATCATTCCCCGACTTTCCGATGAGTATCGCCTCATCGCTCACTTTCACGTTTTCAATATCGCTCACATCAATGGCGATCATGTCCATCGAAACGCGGCCGAGCACCCGTGCGCGCTTCCCTTTTACCAGTACGTGTCCAATGGAAGAAAGTACGCGAGGAAACCCGTGCCAATAGCCGATCGGACAGATCGCGATCTTCGTGTCTTTTCTGAACGTTTCGGTAAAATTGTACCCGATCCTGTCGCCCTTGGGTAGAACCTTGGTTTCGGCGACCACCGTTTTCCATGAGAGAATGGGGGAAAGCGTGATGTTTTTTTCCAATGCTCTTTCCACTTCTTTCGCCGGCCAAAGCCCTGACAGTCCTATGCCGATGCGAACCATGTCGAAATGATATTCCGGAAAAAGCATGGCTCCCGATGTCGCGCTCGCGTGTCTCAAAAATTTAAACCCTGCTTTTTCAAAAATATCGACGGCGATCTTGAATTCCGCCGCTTGGGAATCGGTATCCGCGGAGAAACTCGGATTTTTTGCGTTCGCAAAATGCGTATACATTCCTTCCACCGTTATATGCTTGTTTGCTAAAAGAATATCGGCGAGTTTTTGTACGTCCTTCGGGAAAAATCCCTGGCGATGCATGCCGCTGTCGATCTTTATGTGAACATTAATGGGCATTTTGTCTTTCACGAGAAGGTCAAGCGCCTCAAAATTGGAAAGCGTGATGCTGATATTTTTCTCTGAAGCGACACGAACATTTTCATGTATGGTATATCCGAGCACGAGGATCGGCTTCGTGATCCCCGCTTCGCGCAAAGCCAGCCCCTCGGTAATGGAGTCGACGCCGAACGCGTCTGCGCCGAATTCATCCTGCATTTTTGAGAATCCGACAAGCTCGTTGCCGTAAGCATTCGATTTCACGATCGCCATCAGTTTCGTTTCCGGCTTTATGAGCTTCCTGAACGCTTGGTAATTTTCCTCAGCCGCTCGCTTGTCTATTTCTATCCACGTACGAAGTTTAATTTTTGGTTTTTCCATACATATTTATTTATACATCCAATTGTTTCCAAACATCATCGTTAAAATGCCCGAGCGTCGGCAGTACGATATCGGCAATACTCAAAGTATGGCTTCCCCGAAGCGCTTCGTCGGGAACGCAAACGCATTTCATCTTTGCCGCTTTTACCGCCAATATTCCATACAAAGAGTCCTCAAAAGCGATGCAATTTCTGATCGGCACATCAAGCATTTTTGCGGCGGTGATATATACTGCCGGATGCGGTTTGCCATAAGGTTCGAATTCCGCCGAATACAGTTCGTCGAAATATTTCTCAAGCTGAAAATGTTCGAGCGTGGCGCGAATCAGTCGGATCGGCGAAGATGACGCGACCGCCGTCTTCAATTTTTTATCTTTTACGAAACGCATGATGTCTCCAACCCCTTCCCTTTCTTTTCCTTTTGCTTTCACTAATTCAATAACACGCGATACGATCTCATTTTCCACGTCTTTTATGGAACGGCCGGTCCAGGGGTGGCGATGATACCAATATTCCACGGTTTCATCTTCGCGAAGTCCCATCGTAGCTTTTTCGTCTTCCGCAGTCAGATTAAAACCAAGCGACACGCCCATCTCTCTCTGCGCTTCTCTCCAAAGCGGCATAGAATCCACTAAGAGTCCGTCCATATCGAATATAGCAGCTTCTATCATAGAGTAACAAAGGCGTTGTTTTTGCCTCATTCTTATTATACCCAAAAATTCCGATTTTGGTTACTGCGGGATGAATAAAGATTTAAAGATTTATGATTTTCCTCCATCGGGAGGATCCGCCCGCTGGCGGAAAGATTTAAGGATTTAAAGATCACGATACGGAACGAAAACATAACCCGGATATTCCGCTTTACTAAAAGTCCCGTCTTTTTGTTTTACTTCAAGCCAAAGCGAATCACCAAGCGGATACACGAGCCGTCCTCCCTCTTTCAACTGCTCTCTCCATGATTCGGGAACGTTTGGAACAGCCGCGGCCGCGATGATGCCGTCGAATCCGCCGATTTGCGTAGCTATATCAGGAAGACCGTCCGAGGCTGAACGGCAGAAAAAATCGATATGTTTTACCTGTTCGGGAAATTTTTCCGCATTTTTCTTTCCGAATGTGCAAAGTTTAGAGACGATCTCAAAAGCATATACCCGTCCGTGTTCGCCGACAATATGCGCAAGAAGCGTCGAAGACCAGCCGGAACCATAACCGACATCCATAATGTAATCACCCTCTTTCGGTGCGAGCGCTTCAAGCATTATCGCTACGGTATAAGGCTGGGAAATGGTCTGCCCGCCGGGGATCGGTTGAGGTTCATCCGCGTAGGCAAACATCTTTAGATTATCGGGGACAAACTCTGCACGGTCCACCGATAGAAACGCGTCAATAATACGAGGCGTTTTGAGCACGCCGCGCGTTTTTTCTTTTTGTACCATTTTTTTAAGCTCCCGGGCTCGTTCTTCGGGAAATGTGATCCATGACATAATGGTAAGTATACCCCAAAAAATGAAATTGCGATTCATCATAAAAAAGCGCTCCGTAATGGAGCGCAATTGAGGATCTCGCCGGATCAAAATTCAGCGAGTATAAGTCCGACAATAATTACAAGAACACCGAATTCGCCATACAGCAGATAATCCCTTTTTCGGAAAAGCGTAAGCGTTCCCGCCCTTTTTTCCAATTCAAAACAATAGAATGCAGCCGTCATGATACCCATGCCGAGAGGAACGAGCCATACAAAACTGATATCCCACAAAAGGAGACCGATCGAATAGGTCGCCGCGCCCATAAAAGCATATATGCCATAAGAGATCGCCTTTAACAGAGATATATCCCCGTTCTGCTCTCTGTCGACCAGATAGAGTTTCCAGATCCCATACAACAAAACCACGCCAATAATTACCATAAGAAGACCGAATATGAACATTTTTCACCTCGCAAGGTTGTTTGTTTGATCCCCGGCAATTCTATCTTTTTATGACACAAAAATCAACTAGTCAACTCCCTGAATGAAGACGGATCAAATTGACACTGTACTCACTAGGGAGTATAAGAAAGGCAGACCTTCATTAACAAAATTGAAAGGAGGAGTATATGATATTCAATGGAAAAGAATTCGCACAGAAGGTAAAAAATGAGCTGAAAGAAGAGTTTTCAAAACTCGCCAAAAAACCCGAGCTGCATATAGTGTCGGTAGGAGATGACCCTTCCAGTAAGAGTTACCTCCGCATGAAGATCAGATCGGCCGAAGATGTCGGTGCGGGGATTGTCATTCATCATTTTTCCGATGATATTTTGCAAGAAGAACTTCTGAAGGAAGTCAAAAGGATCGCCGCCGATCCGGATGCCGACGGAATTATCGTCCAGCTTCCCTTGCCGGCCGCGATCGATACGGAATTGATCTTGAATGCGATTCCGCCGGAAAAAGACCCCGATATTCTTTCAGAACGGTCATGGAACTTGTTTGAATCCGAAAAAATTTCGCTGATCCCTCCGACACCCGGAGCGATGATTGAAATATTGCATAAAAACAATATCACGCTGAAAGGAAAAAATGTCGTCATACTGGGACGCAAGCGCCTCATCGGAAAGCCGATACGCATCTGCGCGGAACGCGAAAAAGCGAATATTACCGTTCTTCACAGCGGAACCGGCGACCCGACGCCATACCTTTTGAAGGCCGACATTATTTTATGCGGCGCCAACAAACCGCATATCGTCAAACCGGAAATGATCAAAAAAGACGCTGTGATCGTGGACGGCGGCACATGCGAACTCGACGGAAAGATCGTAGGAAATGCAGATCCCGCGTGCGCCGAAAAATGCGCGCTCTTCACTCCGGTCCCCGGAGGTGTCGGCCCGGTAACAGCGGTCGTGCTGTTTCAAAACCTCGCCGAACTCATCCGCGAGAAACGCGAAAAAGAAACAAAGAAAGCGGCGTAAACATAAAAAGAAAATAGAGAATTGAAAATAGAAAATCGAAATGCGCGTCCGAAAAATCGGACGCGCGCTTTTTATAAGAGTACAACGACGGGAGAGGAGTCTTTCCCTCGCCTCTCGTCGGTTGCGACCTCCTCGGGCTGGGCACCGCCTCGCCTGCCCTGCGGGGGCATGGCTCCGGCGTTCAAGTCCTCACAAAAGTGAAGCAGTTCACTTTCTTCCCGGGTACAAAAAAATCCGCAGAGCGGATGATTTTTTTGTGCCCGGGAGAGGACTCGAACCTCCATGTATTGCTACATACGCACCTGAAGCGTACGCGTCTACCAATTTCGCCACCCGGGCATTTTACGAGTATCAGGGGACAGTATCAGTATCAGTATCAGGAACCGACCTGTCGCCGGTCTGGGGTTGTACCCCTGACCGAAACGTTTTAGGCTGTCATTTGCGCCTCATTTATGAACCTCCTCTTATTCATAAACATACCAAATCCCGACAAAAAATGCTACCCTTTCTTACCAAACCACTTACCAAAACGTTGGTTATACGCATCAAGATTTTTCTTTCCGCTTTCATCCAAAGCTGCCAAATTCGATTCATCGGTCATTTCTTCGGGAGATATATTTATGTCTGAATCTTCTCCTGAAATACTTTGCCACATGCCGGTGATCTCCTGATCAGAAAAAAGCTCCTGCAAAACCCCTCGGAATATCTGTTCCTTTTGAGAATCCTTCCACCACTTCTTTATCGGACCGCCGGGACGCATCTCATCCTCTTCCCACCTATGAAGCAATAAATATAATTCATTTAATGGCAGGGTAACAAGAACGAGATCATCCACGTCTTCGTCTAAGTGTTTTTTCGCTTCAGCTACCTGGCGTTTTTTATGCTCTTGGTTCTTTTTTTCTGTGTTGATAGTCAACTGTATGCCGATATTCTCTCTTTTTTCCGAAGCCTCCGATCCGACCCCTCGTTTCCTGAAAGGGAGATGCAAAATGAAATCTATTTTCTGATCAACGTCTCTTTGTACGTCAACTTCTTCTAATCGCATATCGAGTTCATGATCGATGATATTCTTTTGAAAAAAAGTTTTTGTAAGTTTCTCTGCGATAATCCCCATCTTTTTTTTCGATTTTTCTTCTTCGTAAATTGCCCGGTAGGTCGGACTGGTCTCACCTCCCTCGTGGGTCGTTTTTTTCATTCTTTCCGTTTCTATGATCTGTTTATCAGCCAAAGCCAGTATTTTTCGCCGTGCCTCGGCAATGATAAAGCGTTTTTTTATATCTCTTGGGATATCTTCTGACAGGATATAGTGAAGACCCCACTCCCCATCGGTAACCAGCTCTCCGACCGTTGCGGGCGCTTTTTTTCCTGATGGAAGAACCACCATTGCGCGATGACCAGCCTTGTTCCATTCTACGCGGCGCGGTTCCCCTTCGGAAAAACCGGCAACCTCCTCGTTATTTTCCAATGATCGTATTTTTTCGTGGAGCTGATCCATTACGTCATTTTTTTCTTTCTGCAACCCCAATATTTCTGCCGAAGTTTCTCGGCTCCATATTCCCTCCCGAATAAATTCTCCCGCCGTCTCATCAAATTCTTTCCTGAGTCCGGATCTTTCCTCGTCAGTTTGAGATCTTTTATAGCTGCTGATCTGCTCATTTGCCTCCAGCAAAGATCGTTCAAAATTTTCTTTCATATAGGTAAGAATAACAAATTGAGCAACAACGCGCAAAAAACTTTTGCTTTCCAAATTTTATTGTGATAAAATGGAAACATGGCTGAATCGTTAAAATCAGATAGGATTCGATTTGAAAAAATGCCCGAACAAATTCAATTTCTGGAATCCTCAAAAGCAAAGCTTGGATACGGTTCGGCAGAATTGGCGTCTTTTCTTGGCGTTCACCCGCGAACGTTTCGAGACTGGTTAAAAGGCGTTCGTTCAATGTCATATTCATCCGCACTGGCGCTTTCTTCAAAAACCGATACAAAGATACCTGCCAATGTCAAAATTATCCATTGGGACGAACATCTCAAAAACATTGCGACGCTTGGAGGAAAAGCAACGTGCGCAAAAGACGGAGCTTTTGGAGACCCGAAAAAAAGGAAAGAGGCGTGGAAATTATGGTGGAAAAAAGAAGGGCAATTTCAGAGCAGGGATATCTTATTGCCAAAAGACATATATTCCCCAAGAAAAAACGCCAAGCTTGCCGAATTTGTCGGAATAATGATGGGTGATGGCGGAGTATCAAAATATCATATTTCAATTACGCTTAATTCGGAAACAGATAAAGACTATGCCATTTTTGTTTGCGAGCTGATCAAAGGTCTCTTCAAAATTGCACCAAGTTCCCGCAAGAGAAAAAATTCTCTGGCACTGGACATTGTGGTAAATCGGACAAAACTGACCGACTTTTGCAAAAGCATCGGGCTAAAAGTCGGCAATAAACTTAAGCAAGGGCTTGATATCCCCGAGTGGGTCATGAAAAATTCAGCGTACCGGAAGGCCGTTGTTCGCGGATTGATCGATACGGATGGTTCGTTTTTCCAACACAGTTATATCGCAAAAGGGAAAAAATACCGTTACACAAAAATAGGATTTTCAAGCCGTTCTCCCGAATTGATCCATTCCGTCCACAAAATTCTGACAAAACTTTGCATAAATGCAAAAATTAACTATAATAGCAATGAAGTTAAGATAGAGAGCCAAGAAGGGGTCAAACGATATTTACGGGTCATTGGTACAAATAACCCCAAACATAGCGCAAAAATCAAGAAAAAATGAACAAGGAGAGGTGGGTGAGTCCGGTCCAAAAAGACAATAGACACCACACGGCTTTCCTAAGTAAAGAGATCGCAAGGTAAAATAATATGGAGAGGTGGGTGAGTCCGGTCCAAAAAGACAATAGACACCACACGGCTTTCCTAAACAAAGAGATCGCAAGGTAAAATAATATGGAGAGGTGGGTGAGTCCGGTCGAAACCACCACACTGCTAACGTGGCAGGGAGTAAAATCCCTCGAGGGTTCGAATCCCTCCCTCTCCGCCCTTTCAAAAATGAGCCCGTCGAGGGCCATTTTTGTTGGGCGGAGAGGAGCGACTGAACTGCTTCAGTCGCGTGAGGGATTCGAAAAGTTTGAGCATATCGCAACGAGCCCGCAGGCGAAGTGAGATGCGAAAACTGTACCGCTCATGTAATGAGAGAAATTCCCTCCCCTCTTTTAATGTCCGGAGAAAACACCTGCGCGTCTTGGGTGAGGGATTCGAAGGGGTTGAGCATGTCGCAGTGAGCCGGTGAGGCGAAACGACACGCGCGACTAATTTTCTTGAGCGAAGCGATTAGAAAATGAAGTACCCTTGTGGTAAAACCCGTACTGCGCCTGTAAGGCGAGAAATTCCCTCCTTCCTTTATGTTCTTGCGTGAGGGATTCGAAAAGTTTGAGCATGTCGTAACGAGCCCCCCGCATCGCGAAGTGGTGTAACTTCCTGTTCATTGGTCATTCATTCTTTAATTGTAATTTTTTCCGGTATGTGCGGCGACCGAAAGTCTTGCGCTCAAGTGCATAGTTTTAGACTAGCGGGACTAAATTAATCATTAAAATAAAAAAATAATATGGCAAAATACGTAGATGGGTTTGTACTCGTAGTTCCCAAAGACAAAGTACGGGAGTATACAAAAATGGCCACCGAAGGCCGGGATATGTGGATGAAGCATGGTGCTCTTGAATATTATGAATGCAAGGGCGACGATCTTCTGCCCAAAGAAATGGGCGGCATGAAGCCGCTTGCGTTTACTGAGCTGGCAAAAGCAAATGCGGATGAGACCGTATGGTTTTCTTTTCTTGTGTATAAATCCAAACAACATCGTGACGAAGTCAATAAAAAAGTGATGGATGAGATGAACGAAAAATACAAGGACCCAAAAGATTTTTCTATGCCATTTGATATGAAGCGCATGGCATACGGGGGCTTTAGTGTAGAAGTAGAAGGACGGGAACCTCATAGCAAAGAGAACTTGTCGTAAAAGAAAGCTTAGAGCGAAATCCGGTCCCAGCAGACCTTCAGTGAGGAGCCGTAAACATCCTTTTTTTATGACGCGATCAAGCCATGAATTCGTCGAGAGGCTTCTCTCCCGTGCAGACATACAAGTCGGCGGGACGCGCCCTTGGGATATCCAGGTTCATGATAACCGTCTATTTGCACGAGTGCTGGGACAGGGGTCGATCGGGTTAGGTGAGGCGTACATGGATGGGTGGTGGGATGCGCCGCGCGTTGATCAGTTCATCGAACATTTACTTCGTGCGCGCCTCGACGTTGAGATCAAGGGTGATTGGCGTTCGATACTTTTTGTCCTTAGCCAGATCGTATTCAACCCTCAGACCCGCGCAAAGAGTGCCGAAGTTGCCCGAGTTCACTACGATCTGGGAAACGATCTTTATCGCGATATGCTCGATCCGAGGATGGTGTATTCGTGCGGATATTGGCAACATGCCAAAACGCTCGCCGATGCGCAAGTCGCCAAGCTTGACCTCGTGTGTCGCAAGCTCGATCTCAAACCGGGACAGCAGGTGCTCGATATCGGGTGCGGGTGGGGCGGTTTTGCCAAGTATGCGGCAGAAACATACGGCGTGCAGGTGACCGGCATCACCGTTTCGGTCGAACAAGCGGCGCTCGCAAAACAAATGTGTGAGGGGCTCCCGGTGAATATCTTGATACAGGATTATCGCGAGATCAAAGGGCTGTACGATCATATCGTATCGATCGGCATGTTCGAGCATGTAGGGTACAAGAACTACCGCACGTACATGCAGGTAACGCATGATCATCTCAAGGACGGCGGATATTCACTTTTACATACGATCGGGACCAATGTCTCGACCGTGACGACCGACCCCTGGATGGTCAAGTACATATTTCCGAACTCAATGTTGCCTTCGATGGCACAGATCGCGCGGGCGCAAGAAGGGCTCTTTTTTATGGAAGATGTACATAATTTTGGACCAGACTATGAGCCGACGCTCCTAGCATGGTCAAAAAATGTTGAATCTGCGTGGAGCGATCTTTCCACTCACTACGACGATCGTTTTTACCGCATGTGGCAATACTACCTCCTTGCATCGGCTGCAACCTTTCGCATACGCGACAATCACGTATGGCAGATCGTACTTGCAAAAGAAGGAACACGTCCGCGGTATCAAGCTGTGCGGTGAGGCATTTCCGATCTGTCAAGGAGATGTGTCGGACGATGGCTAAAAAATTTTACGATTCGGTAAAAACGTGTTACGATCAAATGAAAATAGACGTACAAAAAGATTGTTTCGTTTATTGAAATTTTTGCTTATGAAAAAACGCGCGCTCATATTTTCGCTGCTAATCGTTGTTTTCTTGGGATGTATTTTTTATTTTTATGCGTTTTCCCGAATACAAAAAGAAAAAACGAATTTATATAACGATCTGTTCTACCGATCGAACATACAGGCAGAAACGATCATTGATAAATTTTTTGAAAAAGATACCGATCCCGGATATTTCGAGCAGGCCCTTGAAAAAATATCGCGATACGAAAAGATCGTCGACACAGCTTACTATGACAATAGCGGAACATTGATCTATTACAAGCGGGATTCTTCGCTTGATGCGGGCATTGCGGCCCCAACCGACGGATCAGTGATCACTCGAGCGAGTGAATTTCCTTTTGCTGAATTTAAAAAGGGATACGCGAGATTCTATTATTCTATGCCCGATAAAACCGATGGGGATATTATCGGATATTTGTCGATAACGCAAGATACAAGGCATATCGAGGGATACGCATTCAGGGCGTGGAGAGACAGGATCCTCACCTTTTTCATTTTGATCGCCGGATTGTTCAGCTTTGCGTACTTGATGTTCTATCTTTATGTGATCAGGTCTTCCGCATTAGCCGTTGATTTGCTAAAAAAGATCAGAAAAAGCGTCGATTCTCCGATAGACCTCCCAAATGACATTTTTCCGTTTTCAGACGAATTAAATAAAGAGGTTGCCATAACAGTACAAAGTTTTTTGCGGGCAAGACAAAGTGCCAGAGAGGAAGCAGATCTTCGATACAAAATAATCGATTCCACATGGACTTTTTCCCGGCTTCAGAGATTCTTTTCGAGCAGATTGGAGGGGCGAAAAGTGGTCAACGTTTCAAACCGAGAACCCTATGTTCATAACGAAGTCGGTGGAAAGACCAAAGTTTTCCAGCCGGCGCACGGGCTCATTTCTTCTTTGGACGAAATGATGAAAGCTTGCGGCGGAACATGGGTTGCACACGGAGCGGGAAACAAGGATCGCGCGGTCGTTGATCAAAGCGATAAAATTTTCGTTCCCCCAGAAGAACCCGCTTACTTCCTGAAAAGGGTGTGGCTGACCCCGGATGAAGTGAAGGGGCATTATGTCGGATTTTCAAACGAAGCCCTTTATCCGTTATGCCTCATGACACATAACCGGCCGATCTTTAGAAATTCCGATTGGGAGCATTACAAAACGGTAAACGAGAAATTCGCTTCCGCCGTTTTAGATGAGATCGAGTATGAAAAAAATCCGATAATTTTTATCCATGATCTGCATTTCACGATCCTGCCGAAGCTTATCAAGGAAAAGCGTCCCGATGCGGACATAATCTTGTTTTGGCATCATCCGTGGCCGTCGGCCGAACAATTCAGCATCCTCCCATGGAAAAAAGAAATATTGGAGGGTTTGTTATCCGCGGACGTACTTTGTTTCCACGTCCATCATTTTTGCAACAACTTTACGGATACGGTCAAGAAGGAGCTTGAAGCGAAAATTGATACGGAGAATTCGGCCGTTTATTTTAATGGAAAAGAAACGCTCGTTAAACACTTTCCGATATCGATCCCGTTCACAAATCTTCATTCTGCGACTCTTCATGATCCCGATAAAGTAAAAACGATCGTCGGCGAGGATATTGATGATCTGCGCGTGATCTTGGGTGTGGACCGAATGGATTACACTAAAGGACTTATTGAAAGACTGAAAGGGATCGAGCAGTTTTACGACACATATCCGGAATTTAAAAAAAATTCCGTATTCGTTCAGGTTGCCGCCCCAAGCCGCGAGGCTGTGCCAAAATATCAGCAATATGCGAAGCAGGTGTTGTCGGAGGTGGAGCGTATAAACAACAAACTCCAAACGAATACATGGAAACCCATCTTGTTCCTGCACAAACAAGTAAAACAGGAAGACCTCGTATATTTATACCGCAAAGCGGAGGTATGCTTGGTCACCTCGCTTCACGACGGAATGAATTTGGTAGCAAAAGAGTATGTCGCGCAGCATAAAGATAAGGGCGTTCTGATCTTGAGCGAATTTACCGGAGCTGCCAGAGAACTTCATTCTGCTCTCAAAATCAATCCTTATTCGGCCGGCGACATCGTCAACGCGTTGAATCAGGCGTTTACGATGGAACATTCAGAGAGAAAGGCTCGATTGGAAGCCATGAGAAACAAGATCGTACAATATAATATTTTCCGATGGGCGGCGGATATTTTCGACTCGCTGTTCAGTAAATAATTTTATGAAAATTCTGGTGAATGCTCAAGATAAAGCGGTCGGAGGGATCGTGCGAATGATGAACACTTTTGTTGAGTCTGTCCTTAAAACCGACCCGACCGTTTCCTTTCACTTTGCTGTCGCATCAAGCGGTATTGGAATGGACATATCGGATCGAAGGAGAGGTAAGGAAACACTCCATGGATTCAAGGCCGATCATTTAGTCCTTTCTCGCGACTATTATCCTGAGATGCTTAAACGATCCGGCTCGCTCGCAGAACTGAAAAATAATCTTGTCGAACTGGTTGATTTTTATCTGGAGTGTTTAGAAAGATCAAAACCCGATGTCATTCTCATAAACGGGACTTATTATAGACCATGGGCATTATTACAGGCGGCAAGACAGAAAAACATACCATATGTGGTGTATGTTCACGGTTCGATCGTTCAAGAGGCGAAGGGGGTGTCCGAACCGATTCTTTCTTTGCTTAAAGAAATGGAGAAAGATTTTTATTCCGAGAATGCGGATTATATTTTTCCATCGATCGCCGCGTTGAAAGGAACGGTGTTTTCCGGCCGAGCGAATCCGGACAAGTTCCATGTCATATACAATTCTTTAGACGAAGCGTTCTTTGTCCCGAAAAAACCGAGAACTAACATACAAAAAACGGTCGGATTCGCATTGCGATGGGAAGAAGTCAAGAACACGGATTTTATTTTAGATTTTATTAAATACAACAGGACCGCACCAAACCCGTATCAAATAAAAGTCGTCTCAGATCTCGTCGCTGAAAAATCAAAACTTTTTCAAGATCAATTCACTGAGTTTTTGCCGCCAAAAACGATGGCTGAGATGATCGCATTTTATCAAGAAATGGACGTGGTCATAAATCCTTCGTTCTTTGAAACGTTCGGCTATGTTCCCGCCGAAGCCGTTGCGGGCGGTACTCCTGCGCTGGTCTCGCCGCTCCAAGGTATCTCGGAAGTATTTTTGAAGTGCGGCCTGGAAAGAATGATCTCCGATTTTTCAGACGTTTCAGCGATACACGAGAAAATTCCTGCTATAATACAGAGAGGCATTTCACGAAAAGAAATTGAGGACCTTCGTATGGAATTAGACCCATTCCGCCTTTCAAAAAAGATAGTAGCCGTTTTAACGAAAGCTGAAAAATTAAAATAAAATATATGTTTCGATCTCTGTGGGAAAAATATCGTAATTGGAAGTTTAAAAACACTGTCGGCTTGATCATAGGCCTCGCACTTTTCTTTTACTTTCTCGATCATCCGCTGGTGGTTATGGCGATCGCTAAAATAGGATCGCTCGGTTATTTTGGCGCATTTCTTGCGGGGATATTCTTTGTTTCAACGTTTACCGTGGCTCCTGCTGCCGTAGTGATCTTTTATCTCGCAGCTCAAATGGATATTTGGGCGGTAGCCTTGATGGCTGGTCTCGGCGCGGTTACCGGAGATTTCTTAATTTTTAGCTTTTTAAAAGACGGAGTATTTGAAGAGATCAGACCGGTCTTTCGGAGACTGACCGGTGAACGTCTTCAAAAGCTTTTCGAAACGCCGCACTTCGGCCGCTTATCGATGGTGCTTGGCGCCATCATCATCGCATCGCCGCTCCCCGACGAAACAGGACTCGCATTGCTCGGGCTCAGCAAGATAAAACGCTGGCAATTCTTTTTGCTTTCATTTTTACTGAACAGTATCGGTATTTTTATAACGATCTCCTTGACGCAGTTATAAAAGAAACATCCTTCAATTTTTTATCGCAAAAAAGCCGCACGATCGTGCGGCTTGCTCATTTTGTACTATGTCTTAATGATCGTCCATGGCCATAAAAAATCTACCTTTTTTGGATCCAGAAACGATGATCTGACTTTTTTTAGACAATCTTTGCAGTCTTCGAAAAATTGATCATCATTTTTTGTGCCATCGTCCGGAATAAGATATCCAGTACGGAAACAATATAAGATCAAAGGCCAAAGAACCGTTACCGTGAGAAATCCAAAAAACAGCGCTTCTGCGGGCGAACCGAGATCGAGTTTTTTGCGTTTATAGCGCGCTATCGCAGCCGAGTAAGCAACATGAGCTCCGGTAACATAATAACCGATCGCAAGCCAAAGAACCATAAAGCCTATCCCAATATAAAACCACATAAAAACCTCCAAACAACAGACCGAATATGATCTCGCAAAAGAATATCATAAAATGTATGCTTAGTCAAATTATCAGGCGCGAACTTGCTCAATTCATCAAGAATCCACAAGTTGTGTTATAATATTCGCATGACAAAATCAAAACGGCCGAAGATCGGGCTGGCGCTTGGGAGCGGCGGGGCACGGGGGATCGCGCATATCGGAGTCATTAAAATTCTGGAAGAAAACCATATCCCTATCGATTATATTGCGGGCACGAGCATCGGCGCGCTCGTCGGCGGTTTTTTTGCGGCGGGATTGGATATTAAAGAAATAGAGCGACTTTCGCTCGAAACCAACTGGCGCAAAGTATTTTCTTTCCTTGATCCGCGCTTAACTCAGAGTTTGATCGGCGGAGAAAAAGTCAAAACTTTCATCAATGAACAGATCGGCAGCAAGACATTCGAGGAATGCCGGATACCTTTTACCGCAGTGGCGACAGACCTTAAAAACGGAGAGATAGTAAGCATGAATACCGGAGATATGGCATCGGCGATCAGAGCCAGCATTTCCATCCCTCTCGTATTCAAACCGGTGGAAACATTCGACAAACTGCTTGCCGACGGCGGATTATCCGCGCCTGTTCCTGTTGAGATCGTGAGAAATATGGGCGCTGATATCGTTATCGCGGTAAATTTAAATAAACACTACTGCGACGAGGATTGGAAACCGGGCTGGTACAACATAGCCGATAATTCTTTAAATATCCTCCAACACCATCTGGCGCAGTTCAATGTGAGAAATGCCGATCTTGTCATAGATATAAATGCCGGACAATCTTCGTGGTATGATTTCGTGAATGGAAAAGACAAGATCGCTATCGGAGAAAAGGCGGCAGAAGATATTTTGCCAAAACTAAGAGAGCTCATCGCGGAAAAGCGCGGCGGATGGAGTCTTAAAAAGATCATCAGCTGGTTCCGATCATAATACTTTTTGCATCTTCCGCATTCTTCGGTTCGGCCTCCGCGAGTACTTTTTCATAAACTTCGATAAATTCATCGGCCATTTTTTCGGCAGTGAATTGACGGGCTGTCTTGCGTGCGTTTGCGGCGAGGGTTTTTCTCAGTTTGGGATCCTTTGATATCGTTCTCGTTATCTTTATCATTTCTTCGATAGTCTGCACAAGATATCCGTTCTCGCCGCTCACAATGATCTCCGGGGCAACTCCGCACGGAAAAGTCACGGGGATCATACCCATAGCCATCCCTTCGATCAAACTCAAAGAAAATCCTTCGTAACGGGAAGCATTTAATTGTATATCGCCGAAAGAGTTTTCTAGCAAAGCGGGGATCTTTTCTTTGATCACGTTCGGATACACATGCAGTCCGCTGTATCTCGACAGCATCCAATACCCTATTTTTTTATTCGTCGTCATGACGATCATCATTTTTTCCATATCGGGAAAAGCATCGATCACCGTTAGCACCCGCCCCAACCCTTTGAGCTTAAAATCAAATGGATTTCCTCCGATGCGACCGAGAAATACCAGTCTCGGGTTTTCCGCCGGCGTTTTCGATACCGCATCTCCAAACCAATAGTCTTCGATCGCGTTGTGAATAACCTGTATCTTCGACGCTTCGATACCCTGCAATTCGAGCTCGTGCGCAACGCCGCGCGACGTCGCGACATTCATGTTTGCCCTGCTCGCCACGTAGCGTTCGATGTGTGCGATATCGAGGAGCGGCCGCTTTGTTTTTATATTCAAACTTTGTATTATTCCGTCCGCTTTCATTTGGTCATACAGCGCGCGTATCTGCGGTTCTATCTTATTGGTTTGAGGCGTCGCGTCGAGAAAACCTTGAGTGGTCGAACCGAAATGGCAAATGATCGGAACGGAAAATGGAAGGAATGCGATCGGCGTGTACGTCGTTCCTTGAATGATATCATTTTTCAAGATCTCTTTTTTTTGCTCCAAAAGCGAATGAAAGAACAAAATATTGGAAATTCCCCGAAAGCGCATTTCGGGGTCGATCAGATCGATGGTCGGATAATAGTGCTGGACAAAAACCCCGCGATCCGAAAGGCTTCGCGAGATAAGATCGTTGATCTGATTGGCGCCAGTCGCCAGTTTTTGATCGTTGTGAATAAAAGCTATTTTCATTTTTTCAGAAAAAGAAAGCGGAATGGCTTGCAACCGCTCGCTTCTCATATATATGAATCTATCTTTATGATGATTTCATGGAGTTCAAAAACAGCAAAAATAAAAACATCCGCCGGATCGGGCCCGCACTTAATGACAAAAGAAGACACATCTACTATACTGCCCAGATGACCCCTCAAACAAAAAAATTTCTTGAAATATTCGCGTCTTCCGCGACTTGGAGCACCATCGCTCTGCCGCAGGATATGGAAAACTTCCGCGATTTCATCATTTCTGCGTACAAAAACGGAGAATTCAGTATTACGCTGGATGAATTTCTGGAAGTTCTCGGTGGCACCAAAGATATGGATATAAAGACCAAAAAAAGAACGCTGTCTTCGAAAATGTTCATGTTCAATCAATATGAGGACGGGATAAAACTGTTGCGAAAATTCGAGGGAAGTAGCGGGCGCGATCATGATTGACAAATGAACATAAATGCGACACTATTGGACTGGAAGTGTTTTTCTCAATTCAACCAACAGGAGTGCTGAATGAAACAAAATTTTTCGAAAGACCCAAACATTCGCCGAATCGCTCTCATTACGAGCGGCGGAGACTGCGGCGGCCTCAATGCTTTTTTGTACGCCGCCATTATGACTTGCCTTAATCAAGGCATCGAACCTATAGTGATCCCGAGCGGCAACGTGGGGATGTATAATCTCATCGACTATAAAACCGATGAAATTGTACCCGCGGACATCGCGTTCGCGGAAAGTATCGATATCACCCGCGCCGGTTCCGAAGCGGGAAACACGCGCGTGAAGATCCACAAGATCGACCATCCGAATGCGTGGGAACGCGTACATAAAGGATTAGAGAAACATTCGATCGATGCGCTCATAGTGTGCGGAGGCGATGGTTCAGGCCGAGAAGTTCTCCGGTACGTCGATCATAGCATACGGTGCGTCCATGCTCCAAAAACCATGGACCTCGACCTGCAGACCTATTCTGTCGGAGCCGATTCTGCTATCAACAAGATCGCAAAAGTGATCACTGATGCCAAAACCACGGGATCATCTCACGGAAGAATATTGATCACTGAAGTATTCGGCGCAAAGACCGGACATATCGCGCTTGGCGGCGGCGTTGCTGCACAAGCGGACGCGATCCTTATTCCGGAAGTCGATTACGATCTTAAGGTCGTGTATCAACACATGAAACAAACCCTGTTCGATAGATTTTCCCGTTCAAAGAACCATACCGGCACTTACGTCATAGTAGTTGCGGAGGGACTCAAAGAAACGGAAAAACATCTGGGAAGCGGCGGTGCTACCGGCGCGGGAGCAATCATTGCCAAGCGCCTGAACGATATAATGAAGGCTGATGCCGAGATCAGAGATCTTATGAAACAACAGCGGATGTTCGTTCCGGGAGCGAATGAGGTGCCGGAAATCCGCGATGTGGTCCCGCTGTATATCGCTCGGTCGGGAGAAACGTCGGCTTACGACATCAATTTCGGACTGGAGATCGGAGCGGGTGCGATCTATGCGACCATGCAAGGACTGTCTGGAATCACCATTCTCGGGGTGAACAAAAGACAGGTAAAATACATGCAGACTAAAGATGCCATTTTGCGCCGTGAAGTAAGCAAGCAAAAAGTAGCGCTGTTCGAGAGCATGGGTTTCTGTTTCGGAAGACAAGTAGAACCGTTTGAGCCCGTATTCAACGAAGTAAAAGAACCGCCCGTGCGGTTATATTGAACAAAATCCCGTTCCAAAGGAGCGGGATTTTTTTGATCTCCAAAAAGGCAAGAACGCATCTGCCGAATGCATCCTTCTCGTTTATTTTGCGTCGCAAAGTTCCTGAAGCGCCGTGATGTCGTCTTCTCCGAGTTTCTCTCCCGTTCCGCTGTTCATTTCGTACATCACCGATTTTGTATCAGCTACATGTTCAAGACCGAGCGCATGTCCGAGTTCATGAGCGAGAACACGGATCATTTTGTCTCGTCCTTCAAATTGATAGATATTGATCCGTTCTCCCGCTTCATCCCTCACATATTCTCCGGCATCAAACTTTTCTCTGGCGTTCTGATTTACTATCCCCACTTCCGAATTTATCCCCTCGGCGATCAGATTGTATTTTTTAACGAGCGCGCTTATCTGTCCGGCGAGAGCGTTGACATTGCCCCGATCTGTTTCAATCGATGCCGAAAGAGCGGCGAGCCGATCACGTTCCCCTGCCAGCGTTTGATACTCCGATTCTTTCGCCCCTCCCCGGCGATTCGCAGAACGAACTTTCTCGTTATGTGACGACAATAAGGCTTTGTATTCATCAATTCTCCGGTTGTAAGCGGAAACCGCAGCCGCATACTGTTCCTTGAGTGCAAGAAATTCCGCCTTAACCGATTCGGCAACCTTTGAGTTCTTATCGATCTCGTCCGACAAGATAGTATTGCGAATGGTTATTTTTTGCCGATCATCAAAGATCAGGTTGATCGCGAGTCCCCCTGAATCCGAAAACCGAAAAAGATCTTTCCCTTTTTTACCTTGAGCCGAGTCGATGGGTTCGTTTTCCCACATAGCTTCCGCTTCTGCGACCGCTGATAAAAAACTTTCTCTGCTCACCCCAAAACTCACGTCAAACTGGTCGATATGATATTCGATCGGCGCCTCGCATGGTCCTTTTTGAAAATTGACATGATACCAATATGCTCCGACCGCGACCGCCGCAAGCAGGATCAAAGCCCGAATATTCGGCCCGAAAAATATTGGTTGCCTATTTTGTTCAGTTTCCATTTTTCCAGTATACCAATTTTTAGTAGGACTTACACACTTGGATGACCCTCCTTCGCTAAAGCTACGGAAGGGCAAGGATGCGCCGCCAAAATCGAGAAACGGAGCAAGGCGTACATTGATACGACGACGCGAGTATCGCAGATTTTGGCAAGCAGATCGCCGAGTGCGTATGTCCTATTTAGATTATTTTTCTTTCCCTCTTTCCGCAAAACACACCATCCCCTCTCTCATGTATTCCGCCAGTCCTTCCGCGACCTTTTCATAATTCTTTTTGAATCGTTCATCCGCGACGTACATTTCCGCCAATCCTGTGTACATCTCGAGGTTCGGTTCATAAAATGCCCGCAACCCATCATAATGCCGCGCGATAAGTTTCTGCGCGCGTTCGCCCGTCGCGGGTTCTCCCGCTTTCATGCATTCGACGATCTCGAGCGTCAGTTTTCCGGATTCCTCGAGTACTTTTTTCATACCCTCTTTTCCCATCTTCTTTACCCGTTCCCGTGATTGTTTGTAAGCGTCGGTATTTCCCCACCTCTCGCGGGCCTCCTTCGCATAAGCCTCCGCTTCTTCTTTGGAAAAATTCCCGTATAATTCTTCGTCTTCCATAATAATTTTTTTATTTAATTTATTAAGCGTTTTATCAATGGTTTGCATAAGTCCGGTCAAACGTTTTTTACGGATCTCGATCGCTTTCCTCTGATCGCGAAGCGCTTCTTTCATATCGAACGACGGAGAAGAGAGAATTTCCCTGATATCTTCAAGAGAAAAATCAAGTTCGCGGAAAAACAAAATTTGCTGCAACTTGAGCAATTCCGGCTCATCATAATACCGGTAGCCATTTTTCTTTACTCCCGCCGGCTTCAATAGCCCCACCTGATCATAGTAGTGCAAAGTGCGAACGCTCACGCCCGCCAGTTCGGCTAATTGATGTACGGTGTATGACATAGTTCTTTATTCTATTGTTCTTCAGTGTCGACCTCACTTTAGCATAGTATAAACTATTACGCAACGTCATAGTCAAGCATGTCCCCGAGGGCGGTCCTAGGGAAATTCCCTAGAACCGCCCTCGGGGACCAATTGACCATCTTATGCATAGTGTGATAAATTAGCTTAAATTATATGCAAAAATTTCATCTGTTCATAAATAATCCCCTCTTAAAAAAATCACTATTGGCCGCGATCGGAATTTTTGCTCTTATCGGCATGCTTTTTACCGCCGTGTTCATCGGGATGCAGTTCGAGTGGTTCAATGTGCGCGGTTCTTCGATAGAACGAAACAAGTTTTTTGCGATAGCTTCATCGACAGCGCTTGAGGTTCCCTGCGTAGATAAAACCAAAAAGACCTGTGAATGGAATGAAACCCCCGAGTGGGAAGTGATTAAAAACGGCCTGCAAAAAGATGCAGATATCATCGAACGCGTCTCGAAGGAAACCGGCGTTTCAAAAAGAATGATCGCGTCGGTTGTCATACCCGAACAGGCGCGTTTCTTCACTTCGGAGCGCGAAGTGTTCAAGCGGTATTTCGAGCCGATGAAAATTCTTGGGTCCATGTCGCAATTTTCGCTCGGCGTTTCGGGTATCAAAGAAAAAACCGCCCTCGAGATCGAAGTGAATCTTGCCAACGAGCGGTCAGTATTTTATCCGGGTCCGGAATATGCAAAACTTATCGCTTACGAACCGCGCGTTTCCGACCGCGAAAAAGAACTGTTCAACCGCCTTACCGACGAAAAAAACCACTATTATTCCTATCTGTACACCGCGCTCTATATAAAAGAGATCGAATCCCAGTGGAAAGCGAACGGTTTTGGTATCTCAGAAAATCCCGAAGTGGTCGCCACGCTTTTCAATATCGGCTTCCAAGGGTCGAACCCGAACCCGAACCCGAAAGTCGGAGGCACATCGATCAACCTCGGCGGAAAAAAATACATCTATGGCGATCTCGCCGCGAATTTCTATCGTTCGGAAGAATTGGCGGATGTATTTGTAGAGTAAAATCCAAAAGTCGCCAGTCGTCATCCCGGGCCGCGACCCGGGATCCACGTCGCAAAATAGTTTTCAGATACCATAAACGGCGCCTTTTTGTGACGCCTTTTTTTCTGATATACTATAAGTATGAAAAAAATATTTCTTTCTCACCGATTCACGGGGGAAGACCTGATCGAATTAACCGAGACTCTCGGCAAAATCACTGCCGTTCTTCGCGCAAAAGGTCACGAAGTATATTGCTCCGTAGAAGACGAGCTCTGGTTTCGAGAACACAAAAGAACAAATCGTGAGATCATGGAACACGCTCTTCGAAAGCTCGATGACAGCGATGTCGTTCTCGCATTCATCAGATCCCCGGAAAAAAGCGAAGGAATGCTGCTTGAGATAGGCTACGCGGTGGCAAAAGGCAAACCGTTCATACTTGCTTTGAAACAAGGACTTAAAACAATGGCGATCGCAGAAATGGCCGATCCCCTCATAGAATTTGAATCTTCCGAAGACCTCTGCGGCAAACTTAACGCTATTTTTTAGCTTTCCGCGAACCTCTTGACAATATTTTCGGCCGGGTATATCATTCAAATGTAGGTTTGAATGTAAAAAACAAATGAATACCATAACCACAGAGAATTTGGCAAAGAAACTGCAGACGGCGGGTGATCCCTGCCGGCTTAAAATACTTTGCTATATCATTTCTTCAAAAAAAGCGTGCGTTTCCGACATCGCAAAACATCTTCGTATGAGTGTGGCGATAGTTTCCCATCACTTGCAAATGCTCGCAAAAGAAGACCTGCTGGAATCGGAACGAAACGGAAAAAGGATCTGTTATTCTTTTCCGACCCGGAATGCGTTCGTTACCGATCTTAAAAAACTCATTTGCAAATACCGGTAAAACCTGCAAGTTTTACTCGCTCTTAAAGAAAATAATATGAAAAATAAAAAAGTTATCGTGTATTCTACTCCGACTTGCCCATATTGCGTTTACACGAAAAGATATTTCAACGACAACAACATAGCTTTCGAAGACGTCGACGTTTCCGCGGACCGCTCAAAAGCGCAAGAAATGATCGAAAAAAGCGGGCAAATGGGAGTGCCCGTCATCGACATCGACGGACAAATCCTCGTCGGTTTTCAGCCGGAAGCTTTTGCTCGGTTATTGAAATAAATTTATGGCATCGATCAACGTACAAAAGCTCAAAGAACTGATGGCGAAGCAACCGGATCTCGCCATCATTGATGTGCGGACCGAAGCGGAAGTGCGTACGGGACGCATCCCGAATGCTGAATGGATGGATATTTCCGACCGAAAATTCCTGCCGAAGTTCTTGTCATTCCCGAAAGACAAAACCTACTGTCTTTACTGCGCATCGGGCGGAAGAACGATGATGATCGTTCCCTTTCTGGAGTTGAACGGTTTTTCGCGCGTGTACGAACTCGACGGAGGAATAATGCAATGGATCTCGGAAGGAAATCCCATTCAAAAATAGACCAAGGTGCGCTAGGTGCGGCTGAAAAAACTACTTCGTCATTCCGGACCGCGATCCGGAATCCACGTCTCCGCATGGTGTATTTAAAAACCCCGCTCCGATATCGGAACAGGGTTTGCTTTTATAAGCGCTTCTTCTTCGTAAAATCAGGATACACGACGGTGTTATCCGTACCGTCTTCGCGCAACGAATCGTAAATGCGTGAACCTTTCGTATGCAGTAACGTTATGCAGCATTCGTTGGCGCGGCTTTCCAGTCTATGGAACCAAAGCGCCATTGAATCTCCAAAATTTACCAAATACGGAACTTGCGGCCCGTTCGGAGTATCAATAATTGAATTCCAAGCGAAGATCACGCCAAAACCGAAATTCTTTTCAAAAAAATCCGGCCCTTTTTTATAGATTCCTCCGAGTTCAGCGAGTCCGACGCAATTCGCGAGCATGTCATTTCGACGAAGATATTCCAGTACGCCGTTCGCGGAAATTCGATGTTTGATATGTTCTTCCGTGATCCATTGCTTCATTTTCAATATATCAAAACCCTTTACCTTTCGATCTTCCGGTTTTGACTCCGTTTTGATGTCGAATTTTCCGAGTTCCGGGCAACTTGCCGGAAAGTCATGATCGAGTAATACAATATTTCTGCTTTCCATCATGCGATCTCCTTAGATAGAATTTAAGAGAGTAGCACCCACCCCAAACGGGCGAGGTAACACAATTAGACCTTTTTGTTTGAAAAGTACGTTCGGTACTGTTTTGCAGTATAAAACTTAATTAAGCATTAGTCAACCCTTGGTTGACAATTACTTGTCAATTGCAAATAGATTGGTTTACAATTAAAAAATACCTATAAATAAGTATCTTTTATGGGTAATCCAATGAAAACAAAAGTTACGCCTTGTTGATTTTGTCGTATTCGTATCCATTCGTATATTGGTACACATTCGTATATTGGTATCTATATTCTTTCTCACCTAACCCTTTTCAATCACGCAAAAGTGTGTTATTCTCAACGAATGTCCAAAAACGATACTATTCTTCGATTCGATAGCGTGACATTCGGATATAAGGAAACGAAACCGCTGCTTGAGGCGGTTGATTTTGGGGTGCGGCGCGGATCCAAAACGACGATCATGGGACAGAACGGATCGGGCAAGTCTACCCTTTTTAAACTTATCGCCCGCGAAATACTTCCTACAGAAGGCACGATAAACGTGGTTGCCGGGGTTTCCATTGCCGTTTCGAGACAGGTGATCCCGCGAAACGAGCTCGAACTGACCGTCGGAGAATTTTTCGAGAAAGCGCTCAACCAAGATCCGCACAACAAAGTGTATGATGTCGATCCGAGGATAGACTCGGTTTTGGAAGTCGTCAATCTGCAGGCTCCAAAAGACAGAAAACTTAATACGTTTTCCGGCGGACAACAGGCGCGGCTCCTGCTCGCATCGGCCCTCATTCAGGATCCGGACCTTCTTTTGCTCGACGAACCGACCAACAATCTGGATACGGCGGGCATCGCGCATCTCACCGATTTTTTGAAAAAATATGAAAAAACCGTTTTGGTCATTTCACACGATTCGGAATTTTTGAACAGTTTTTCCGACGGTGTCCTCTATCTGGATGTTTTCACGAGAAAGATCGAGCAATACGTCGGCAACTATTTCGATGTCCGCCGGCAGATCCTCGCGCGTTTGGAAAAAGAAAATCGCAAGAACGCCCAGCTCGCAAAAGAAATTCAGGCGAACAAAGAGAAAGCCAACTTTTTCGCGATGAAAGGCGGCCAAATGCGCATGGTGGCGAAACGCATGCGCGAGAAAGCGGAAGAAATGGAAGAGGCGAAGATCGATGTCAGAAAAGAAGACAAAACCATTCGTCCGTTCATCATTCCTTCGCAGGAAAATATCGGCGGGGTCGTGGAACTCACTTCTTACAAAACCTACCACGACGGAAAGGTTGTTCAGCACAAAACCAACATCAAACTCGGAAGGAATAGGCACCTCCTGCTTTCCGGTCCGAATGGTATCGGCAAAAGCACGTTTCTTGAACTGATCGCAAAAAATGAGGCGTACGGAATGGCGATGCCGATCGGCATAAAGATCGGTTATTACCGCCAAGATTTTTCCACGCTTGATTTTGAGGATACGGTAATGAAATCGCTCACAGATGCCGCGCCCGAACTCACGGAAGAAAAGATCCGGGGCATCGCCGCAGGTTTTCTCCTCACCGGCAACGTCGTGTATTCAAAGATCGGCACGCTTTCCGAAGGTCAAAAAGGCCTCGTCGCTTTCGCGCGTTTGATCCTACAAAGACCGGGCCTGCTCATTTTAGACGAACCCACCAATCACATCAATTTCCGCCACATTCCCATTATCGCCGAAGCGCTCAATAAGTACGATGGCGTCATGATCTTAGTAAGCCACGTCCCCGATTTTGTAGAGAAAATACGGATCGATGAAGTGCTGGATCTGGGGAAGTAAGGCGAGTTGTTTCCTCCAGCGGGAGGATCCGCCCGCTGGCGGAAAATCATAAATCCTAAAATCTTTAATCTTCGTTGAATCTTTACGCCGCTTGTTTTTTGTTCCATTCGGTAGTTTTTTGTTCCAGGTCTTTGGGCAGAAAACTTTGCGATCTGATCGTGTCCGTCGGAACGGAATTCTTTGAAGGCCTTCGAAGAAAAAGCCGAGCGGTTTGCGTTTCAAGAACCACGTCGTCTTCTCCCGAAAATGGTTTCGGTTCGGTTATGACGACCGGTTCAAAACCGAGTATGTCGTGGATCTTCTGCGATAGCGTTTGAATGGACTCTGTATATCTTTGCCGAGTGTGTTCGCTATTCATGCTGGTTCCTGAAATATAATTTCCGCCGAAGATAACGACATCGATCGTACCTGTATCGCATCTTTCTTTCATTTCGGAAAGTATCTTATCGAGATCATCTAGAAATATCTGCTGATTTTTAGCATCGGATAAAAACCAAGTCGGACACTGATGGCTCAGAAACGATACGCTCTTATCGGATGCCTTTTCCTTCCCTACCCCCGCAATGCCCGTACAATTCACGTATTCTTTTGAACGTTTATCTTCCGTATCCAAAGGAGAGATCATGTACGATTGTTCTCCGTGGTTGGTAATATTCAATTCGGAAAAAGATCGTTCGTCGCCCCTGAAATCGACAAACAACACGTTGGGTGCATCCTCCTTTGTTTTGAATTGCGACTGTTCTTTCTCGTCCAAATAACTCGCGCCGGTCCCAATACAAGCGATAATGCGCTTTCTTGATTCCGCCGAAGAAACGGTTTCGGGAGTATTCAGTTGAAATTTTTCTGTCATTCGGTGATTATATCACATGTTTCAGCAAGAAAAAATTAAAGCGCGTGGTGTAGCGAGTTATCCACACGTCAATGCTGTCAACTCGATTGACAATACGTGGACAAAAAAATATAATGGACCTATGCACACAACACAACAAAAGATTCTCGAGCTCGCGCGGTCCCAAAATTTGGCGAGCGTATCATTGCGCAGGATCGGCGAATCGATCGGCGAGTCAGGAAGCCCTCAGAAAATTAAGCACCACATCGAAAAACTCAAAGAAAAAGGTTTGCTGCTCGCTGATAACAACGGGAAACTGCTCCCGGCAAAGGGAGGATTGAACGAAGCGACCAGCCTTATTTCCCTTCCCATTCTCGGTTCGGCAAACTGCGGAAGCGCCCGAAGCTATGCGAACGGTGAGATCGAGGGATACCTGAAAGTTTCAAAAGGGATCCTGGGAGAGAATCTTATAAAAAAAATAAATGACCTGTTCGTCATCCGCGCCACGGGGCATTCCATGAATCGCGCGAATATTCGCGGCAAAAGCATTGATGATGGCGACTACGTCATCGCGGAGCGGACGTACTCGCCCCCGCAAAACGGCGATTACATCATTTCGATCATCGAGGGATTGGCAAACATAAAGAAATTTTTCACCGATAAAAAAAACCGCCAGATAATGCTCGTTTCCGAATCGTCTTTCAGTTTTTCTCCGATATTCATACACGAACAAGACTACGCCGATTATTTCGTCGGCGGAAAAGTGGCGGAAGTGATCAAAAAACCGGAAGAAATTCTCGATTCCTCCGCAACCGACGTTATCAAGTACGGCAAACCGATCAAGAAGGTGGATTTTAGGAAGAAAAAGAAAAAATAAGTCTTACCAATTCGTCATTCCGGACCGCGATCCGGAATCCACGTTTACCCGCACGACGACGTGGATACCGGATCCCTGTCCGGTATGACGACGGGGTGTTGCGAAATTCCAATGCATCTATTTTTAGTCAATGTAAACCATAAAGTTTGCGGCAATCCACACCGCCCGCATTGTCATTTTTTTCCCGTGGCGGTTATAATGAATGTATAAATATAAAAACCTATGATACAAGAAAATTTTTGGGATGTTATCGTTTTTGGAAACCCGGTGCACGATTACGCGATTATGGTCGCAACGCTCGTGGCTTGGCTTATTATACTCCGGTATGTCCAGCATTTTATCATTCAGCACTTGCGCGCCTTATCGGAGAAAACCGAAACGGGAATTGACGACAACATCGTCAAGATCATTGAAAAGATCCAGCCCCCTCTTTATTTTTTCCTTGCCGTCTATTTATCCTCAAGAACGCTGATCTTGGTGCCGACAGCGGAAAAGATGCTTTCAGCCGTATTGGTCCTTTGGGTGATCTACCAGATCATCATGGCGCTCCAATCAGTAGCAGATTTTGCGCTTGAAAAAAAGTTCACAGAACAAGATGATTCAACTCGCGCTTCCCTGCATATCGCCCGATTTGTGATAAATTTTATCATTTGGTCGCTCGGCTTGATCCTTGCCCTTTCCAATATCGGCATCGATGTCACGTCGCTTGTCGCCGGTCTCGGGATCGGAGGTATCGCCGTCGCCCTTGCAGCACAAAACGTTCTCGGCGATCTTTTCAGTTCATTCGCCCTGCATTTCGATAAGCCTTTCGTCGTCGGAGATTTCATTATTATCGGAAGCGATCTCGGCACGGTTAAGAAGATAGGTATTCGCACGACGCGCATCGCAACATTAAGAGGAGAAGAACTGGTTGTTTCCAACAAAGAACTTACGTCGACGCGGATCATGAATTTCAAACAGATGAAAGACCGGCGCGTGGTTTCCGTGATCAAAGTCGAGAATACGATCGATAGAGACAAACTGAAAGCGATCCCCGGCTGGTACAGATCCATAATTGAAAAAATACCCGATGCTCGATTCGACCGTTCACATTTCTGCAATTTTGGTGAATCCTGGCTTGAGATCGAGACGGTATATTATGTTCTATCGCCGGACTACAATTTATACATGGACATTCAACAAAAAATAAACCTCGCCATACTTGAAAAATTAGACGATGAAGATGTCTCTCTCGCCGTACCATCAAGAGTCATGTATACGAGAAAAGGATGATGAAAAAAAACACCCCGCGAACGGGGTGTTTTGCTATTTAATATCAAGATAGTACGGGTTCGTTTGGCGTATTTGAAAACCCAGTGAAGCATAGAGCCTATTTGCGGCTTCTCTATCCGGCTTGCTGGTTAACTCATATCTTCTCGGGAAACTTTCCACATAACTCCCCCAGTCGATCGGCCAGTTAAAAGAAAGCATGGCTTCCGTAAGTATTCTTCCCAAATGCTGTCCGCGGTAAGATCGTTCGATCACCACATCTTCGATAGTCAACACTGATCCCGTCAACTTGGGAACAAGTACGAGAGAAGCCATACCCATGACCCTCTCTTTTTTTTGATCTCGCAGAAGAAAAAGGGCACCCCTTTTTATTACGGCCCTGATGTCAATTTCACGAACATACTCAAAGCCTTTCTCGACACCCTTCAGCTGTCGAAGGAGTTCCTGTATGTCAAAAATATCTCTATCTGACAGTCTGTTTTTAAGTTCTTTTATGTGGATTTCAATTGATATATCGTTCATGTTTACTCCATCGTGATCATGTTTGCTTCAAACAGATGCATCCGTTGTTTACTACGTATGAAAAAGCCGAAAAGTTACAGTTTTATTTTGTGTGACAAACATATCCTTGCCCGACAGCGGCGGAGGAGGTACACTTTAAACATGAAGAAAATACTATACATCTTTGTTTTTTCTTTCCTCCTCAATTTCGTTTGGGAAAATCTTCATGCTCTGCTGTATGCAGGATATCAGGGCGGAAAAATAACTGAATTCATACTCTTTCGCGCTTCGCTCGGCGATGCGGTCATGATCACCGTTCTTGCGCTTCCTTTTCTGTTCATTGCTTGGTTTCAGAAGCGAAGCTGGCTCATGATCGTGATTGGCATCGTCCTCGCAATATTGATCGAGTGGTACGCCCTCGGAGCCGGCAGATGGGCATACAACGAATACATGCCGATCATCCCTTTCCTTGGAACAGGCTTAACCCCGACCATCCAACTCGGACTTCTCGGCTACCTCTCCTATTGGGCCGCGGTAAGGAGAGAGAAAAATATTTAGAATATTATTGAGAAAAGATGATCAAAAAAAGCTCGCTTGGAAGCGAGCTTTTTATTTTTTTAATACGGCAGATCGAGAATAAGGAAGGAAAGGATCGTTCCGACCACCGCCATGGAAAGACCCCAGAGCATAAGCTGGCGGAACAATTTATTTTTTACCGCAGACGAGGCGGTGGGCATTGCCGAAATGCAGATGGCGCCGAGCGTTGAAAGAGGCGACACGTCGACCATGTGCGATCCGACGGCAACGGCGACCGCCATGCGATTAAGATCGCCTCCTCCCATTTTTTCGATAAGTTCGGGTATAAGCGGAATGAAAGCCGGAAGCACCACGCCAGACGAACTGCTGTACGCAGAAATAATTCCTGTGATGAGGGCAAGCATCGCATTGATGTATGACACATCGGAAATATTGGCGATAAGCGTCGTGGCAAGATCAAGCCCTCCGGCCTTATCCAGCATGCCAATAAGCAAAGAAACGCCCGATACAAGAAGTATCGCATCCCACGGCATGTTTTTCAGAGCGGTCTCTGAATCGGCGGCATCAAGGAATAAAAGAATGGCGGTAGCGAAAAAAGCAGAGAGAATGAGCGGGACTTTGAAAAAGATAATAAGAACAAGCAGGAGCACGAGCGCGATAAGCGTGATCTTTTGCTTCGCAGAAAATACTTCTTTTCCATCGCCGATGATATGCGAGATCTCAACGCTCGCCGTCTCTTCCCCTTTGCGGAATTTTTTGAAGTAAAAAAGGAAACCGAAATACGCGAGGATGGCCGAGAGCGATTGAATGAGGGCGGACGCACCGAAGATGATCCACGGAACAAGCGTGCTTTCAATTCCTATTTTCTGAATAAGTCCGGTGGAGATCACCCCCGTCGGGGCAATGGGAGAGAACGCTCCGGCATTGGCGCCGGTGCAGATCATGATCGCCATCAAAAACGGGCTGAGCTTGAGGTTATACGCAAGCACCATGCCGATCGGAGCGATAAGCGCGACAGCCGCGATATTTCCCGGTCCTATGGCGGAAAGGAAGAAGGTCAAAGCAAAGAAAACGAGCGGGAGCAGAACCGGTTTGGCGCGCACTTTCCCCACCAAGATATTGGTGATCTTCTGCAAAGTACCGTTCTCAGCCGCAAGAGAGAACAGGAAGGTAATAAACACGAGCATTAAAAAGAGCGAACTGGGGAATAATGCCGTGATCTCTTTCTCTTTCAAATGAAGGAAAAAGAAGCCGATAATAAAAGCGAACCCGATAGAGAGAACGCCGATGTTGATCTTTGGGCGGATTATGCCGATGATAACGGCAACGACCAAAGCAACGAGGGATAATATAGCTATCATAATTCCTCTATTATGAAGTAAAAAAGAATATATTTCAATGAGCAGAGCGGCCGTAACGGAAGTTCACAATGTTTGCGCTCGCTGATATACTGAAAAGAAGTATGCGAACCTACGTCATCACAGGACCGTCATCCTGCGGAAAATCGACCCTCATCGAACATTTGCGAGAACGAGGTTTTTTGATCGTTCCCGAGGTCGCCCGTTCAGTTCTCTCGGAAGGCGTTTTTCATCCCTGCCGCGACCCGTATCTTTTTCAGCAGGAGATCGCAAAGCGGCAAGCCGCCGCCGAGGATACATTGCGGCAAGCAGCGGGTGAGATCGCTTTTCTCGATCGGGGATTTCTTGATCAGATCGCTTACTGCCGTTACACGTGCGGTTCACGAATACCGCCCGAAGTACAGACGGATGCCCATTACGATGGCGTATTCTTTTTAGAAATGCTCCCTAATTTTGTGGCGGATGGCGTGCGAGTGGAAAAAGGAACGGATGAAGCGCTCGACATATACCGCATGACCGTCGAGGCATACCAAAAAAGAGGCGTTCCTTCCGTAAACATCCCAGTGCGGCCGGTTCCGGAACGTGCGGACATGGTCCTGAAGCATCTGGATCTGCTTTAAAAAAAATCGCCCGACCCGGGAGCGATTTTTGTAAGCTATTCGTTGGCTGTTCTCGTTGTGCTCGCCATTGCCGTAACGGATCGTTCCTCTCGAATCTTTCTGGCAAGATCAGCCTTTCGGATCACAAGGTTATTTTTCGCTTCCTCGATCTTCTCCGGCATGAGCGGTATCTCGATCTCAAGTTCTTCTCTTCTTTTTTGCATGTTGACCACCTCATTATCGCGATCAGAGATCGATCTCATCAGCGCCGTCTGCACGCGCTCTTTACTGGCAAGGTTCGACCTTGCCGGAATATCTAAAAACAAACCAAGTAAACCTCCCGCAAAAAGAGAGGCGTTGGCGATAGTGAGAATAAGTGAAAGCGCGTTCATAAAATGATCATGGGTTTTGTGTTGAATTCGGATCAACGGGATCAAGGGCAAAAGCCGCAGCGCCCATCATTTGAGTGCCGTCGATCTCGCTGCTCACAGTATCGACGCTGGCGTTCTCTTCCGCCACCGATTCATTTTCAGCAATAACTTCCGTTGTCGTGGAGGCGGTTCGGGCAAGAGCGGCGAGTCTGGCATTTTCCGCGGCGGTCGATGATGCGATAAGGGCGAGGTTGTTCTCTCGGATCAAAATTTCCGTTTCGACGGATGCAAGAACAGAGGTCGAGCTGGAGAGCTCCATGTTTAATGCCGAGAATTCTTTCTCGAGCACCGAGAGCTTCTTTTTGTTTTCTTCCAAAGAATTCTTTTGATCGTCTGCGGTCCCAAGAAGCAATCTTGTTTCCTTTTGAATAAGCCCGGTCTTTTCTTCTCTTGAAAAATAATCGTTCCAAAAATATATGTTGGAAGCCAGTAAAAGGCAGAACGCAAAAAGCGGCCCGGCAAAGCGAGGCTCGGAGCGGCGAGGGCGTTCAGATTGAGGATAATTTTCCGGATACGATACTTTCATTACCATAATTATATCACGGCGGCAAAATAAGCGAAGGGATAAGCAAATCCCTCCTTGTTTAATAAATTTTTTGGTATAATGTACGCATAATATTTCATAAATGAGCAATTCTATGAAAACAAAAATATTTACTTTTATCGGAGTCTTTGCTGTTTTTTGGGCCGCAACGTTTTGGCTGCTTCAAAGGCCGGCGAACGACGAAACGCCGGAAGCGCCGAAACAGACGGAAAACAATAAAACGCTGAGCGAAACGGAAGCACGGACGATCGCCGCCGAGACGTGCGTAAAAGGAGGATCGGATTCTTTAAAAGGTTCCGCCGGAATTTATAACGAAGTTACCAAAACATGGTGGTTCGACGCGAATTTGAACTCAACAAAACCGGGGTGCAATCCCGCCTGCGTCGTTTCAGAACAAACAAAGAAAGCGGAGATCAATTGGCGATGCACCGGCGCCATACCTCCTCCTTCTTCTTCGACACCGCCTCCGCAAGTTTCACAAGAAATATCCTGCCCGCCAAAAACCGGCAACGAAGAAAATATGGCATGCATTGCCCTTTATAAACCGGTGTGCGCGAAGGTGGCTGTTCAATGCATCAAAGCGCCTTGCCCTCCCGTCGATCAAACCTTCGGCAATTCCTGCGAAGCGTGCAACAACCCGCTCGTCAGCAGCTACAAGGAAGGCGAATGTGTGAAACGATAAAGATACCAATATACGAATGGGTACCAATATACGAATGAATACGAATACGCCGGTCGATGTTTGTCGACGTATCTGTTGCTATTTATATTAGTACCCATATATTGATATCTGTTGAGTTTTCGTTAGAAATTGGATATTAGAAATTGGAAATTTTTAAAAAATGGTTTCCCGGATCTCTGCAACATGCTTAATTCCCTCGTGGATAAACTTCTGTTATACTGGGTAACATGCTTCAAGTCTTCATTTTTGGTCTTACGAGCGTTGGGATCCTGGTGATCTCTCACTTTTTCCTCTATGTTTCATTTTTGAAATTCTTCACGATCGAGTCGGCGGCTTTGCGCTACTTGATAGGGGGAATTCTCGCTTTTTTTCCGATCGGCATTATCGGCACCCAGCTCCTCGCTCATTATCTTGATACAGCCGTTTCGCGCGGGCTTTTTTATTTTTTCAGTCTTTGGTTCGGCATACTGACCGCCCTCCTCACGTCCTTTCTTCTCGCTTGGCTCATAGCCGG
>JALNYN010000010.1 GCA_023229825.1 Minisyncoccota bacterium | reverse complement strand
TCGCAATGCAAGGAAGTCATGGAATATTAACCATGTGTCCATCGGATGCGGCTTTCGCCATCTCCTTAGGCCCGACTAACCCTTCGCTGATTAACATCGCAAAGGAAACCTTAGTCTTTCGGCGCGCGGGGATCTCACCCGCGTTGCGGTTACTTGTGCCAACATTCTTACTTCTTGACGCTCCACCATGGGTCACCCCTTTGGCTTCACTGCAGTCAAGAACATTCTCCTACCACTTGTGCGAAGCACAAGCAAGTCGAAAGTCTAAAGTCAAAAGTCTTAAAGTCACGACGACAAACGGCCGGCGGACTTTTGACTTTTGACTTTTGACTTTTAACTCGTTTGTGCTTCGCACAAATCCTCAGTTTCGGTACTACGTTTAACCCCGATCATCTTCGGCGCAAGATCTCTTAGTAAGTGAGCTGTTACGCTTTCTTTAAATGATGGCTGCTTCTAAGCCAACATCCTTACTGTCTGAGAAATTTCACCTCCTTAAGCGTACTTAACGTAGATTTAGGGACCTTAAATGGAGGTCCGGGCTGTTTCCCTTTTGACCAATGGAGCTTAGCCCCCACAGTCTAACTGCCGAGTAATGGCTTCCGGTATTCGGAGTTTGATAGAGTTGACGAGATTGCTCCCTATTCAACTCTTCCAGTGCTCTACCCCCGGAAGGTAACCTCGACGCTAACCCAAAAGCTATTTCGGAGAAAACCAGCTATTACCTGAATCGATTAGCTTTTCACTCCTTGCCTCAAGTCATCCGATAGTGTTGAACGGCTAACCGGTTCGGGCCTTCTTTCGCCTTTCGGCGAAATGCACCCTGCTCAAGGCAAGCTCTTCAGGCTTCGGGTCTAATGTGTGATACTAACGCGCTATTAACACTCGCTTTCGCTGCGGCTCCATCCGGTAAAGGACTTAACCTTGGGCAACACACATTAACTCGTTGGCTCATTCTTCAATAGGCACGCCATGACGGGACAGCAAGCTGCCCGCGCTGACTCCTTGTAAGCATATGGTTTCAGGATCTATTTCACTCCCCTCACCGGGGTTCTTTTCACCTTTCCCTCACGGTACTTGTTCACTATCGATCTCTAAGAGTATTTAGCCTTACCGGTTAGTTCCGGCAGATTCCCCCAGGCTATTCGTGTCCTGAGGTACTCAGGTACGGAAACAAAAGAGAGATCATATTTTCACTTACAGGGCCATTACCTTCTTCGGCGTTGCTTTCCAGCAACTTCAGTTAATATAATCTTTTGTAACTCTTCTTGAATAAATCCAACGTTTCCGCCCTACAACCCCTCGTCGTGCAAGCACGGCTCGGTTTGGGCTTCTTCCTTTTCGCTCGCCGCTACTCAGGAAATAATTTTGTTTATTTTCTTTTCCTCCGGGTACTGAGATGTTTCACTTCCCCGGGTATGCATTCCGACGTTAAATTCGGAATCATCAGATTTTGTCTGATGGGGTTTCCCCATTCGGAGATTCACGGGTCAAAGGTTGCTCGGCACCTCACCGTGACTTATCGCAGCCAAGCTACGTCCTTCATCGCCTCTTAGAGTCAAGGCATCCACCATATGCTCTTACTTTCCTATTAGGAAAGTTAAAAACCACAAGATCGTTTTCCCACCGCTGGGCCGAACGATCTTCATACTTACTTTTTTGATTTACCTGCTCCACCACCCGCTCGGCTAGAGGGAGTGGTGGGCTTGCTTCTGTCTACGGGGCGAAAAAACCCGACCATGAAGCTTGCGCCTCATGGCTATTGTCTAATACCCGCGACAGGATTCCGTTGTCAAAAAACTTTACCGGTTCAGTCAATTTAGAAAAAAATCGCCGGAAGGCGACCGAGCAATACTTTGGTACTGCCTAAGCCACCCCTATGGGAAAATTAATTTCTTTTTCATACAGCGTGATACCCATTATATACAAAACAAATTCTATGTCAACACCCAATAATGTGGCTATAATGAATGATATTTTAAGACTGCAAAAAAAGTGTGGAAAAAAGAGAAAAAAATTAAGGATGAAAATAGAAAATAGAAAATCGAGAATAGAATAAACGACGTCGTTATTTCTATTCTCGATTTTCTATTTTCTATTCTCTCTTTACTCGTTATCCGTTTACTTCGTTCCGCTTTTTTACTATCATTAGAAGATGGAAAATGTACAAAAGGTTCTCATCGTCGAAGACGACAATTTTCTTGGCGACCTTCTTATAGATCATCTGAAAAGAGAAGGGATAAAAGCATCCGTTGCAAAAGATGCGGAGACGGCTTTAAAAATGATCCATCAAGAAGTACCTTCGCTGGTGCTTTTAGATCTATTACTGCCCGGCATGAGCGGTCTCGAATTACTCGAAGTATTACAGAACGAAGATATCGTTCC
This sequence comes from Minisyncoccota bacterium, assembly GCA_023229825.1. Lineage (GTDB taxonomy): Bacteria > Patescibacteriota > Minisyncoccia > Phycocordibacterales > CAIJYI01 > CAIJYI01. The sequence continues at coordinate 50,014 of JALNYN010000010.1, read as the reverse complement.
CGGCCTCTGCGTGGTTATCCTTTCCAATTTGTCTCAATCGGAAAAAATTGAACAAGCGATCAACCTCGGTGCGAAGGATTTTTTAGTGAAATCGAGTTTCGATCTTAATGAGATAACGGAAAAAGTGAAAGAGAATCTCGGCGTTCAGGACAGATCCGCTCCGCTGCCTCCGGCGAACGCGGATAATAATAAAACATAAAGAATTCATCACAATCACATACATGAAAAAAAACGTCATTACCATTGCCGAAGGAGTGCTTGCGGGCGGTATCATGGGAATTATTTTTCTTTGGGTTTTCTACGCATTTTTCGGAAAGTTCCCCTCTTTATATTTCTACGAAGAGACAACGCTGTTTCTTTTCATTCTTCTCGGCATTTCCCTGTCCTTCATGCTTTCCTATAAAAAACGATCTGAACTCGACGAAGAAGTTATTGCAAAACATAAAGATGATAACAAATCCAAAGATGACATGATCTCAATGACGCTCCATCACATAAGAACCCCTTTGACCGGAATGATGTGGAGTACAAAAGAACTCACCGTCGAAACGCCCGCGGACCATCCTCAGAAGAACCGCATTGAAAAGCTTCATGATGAAACGGTTCGCGTCTTGGGAACGGTTGAAAAGCTTTTAAAGACGGCGCGAGAGAACACGGGACGGTCATCATATTGTTTTGAACTCTATTCCTCGGAAAAACTTGAGCGCCTCATTTCAGAAAGTATTTCAAAAATGAAACCTGCGGCGTACGCGAAAGATATATCAGTCGAAACAGAGACCTCCCCCCTTTCGCTCAAAAGCGCGAAGATCGACAGCGACAAGATCATCACCGTCGTACAAACGCTTTTTGAGAACGCCATTCATTATACGAAATCCGGCGGAGGAATTAAAATACATATGGAGGAGAAAGGAGACAATTTCTTTTTTCACATCAGCGACACGGGGATAGGTATTCCATCCGACGAACAAAGCAGAATTTTCACTCAATTTTATCGAAGCACGAACGCCAAACGCGTGCGCTCGGACGGGCTCGGCATCGGCTTGTACCTCGCAAAATCTTTTGTTGATGCACATGGGGGAACTTTGTCTTTTGTTTCGACACCGCACGGCACGACCTTTACGGTTCGAATTTCTCTCGTTGAGCCAAGCCAAGTTGGAATATCACCGAAAGCGCAGGAAACGAAGGCTGCTAGTATCTAGTATTGGTATTTAATATCCGCAGACAACACGACGAAAAAAACATTTTCACATGAATGCGAAAATGTTTTTTTGTCGTAGTGATAGATACTAATACTCTTACGTTATTTTCTCCAATTCGTCCTTTAATTTTTTTGTAATGTCGTCCAAGTCAAAGTTGGATTTCCCGAGAAAATCCTTTACGCCGAGATCGATCCCCTCTTGAATTTTTTCGGTTTGAGAAAGGTTGGAAAGCACGATAACAGAAATTTGAGAAAGGATGTTCAATTCTTTTAATTTTCGAAGCAGCGCGTAGCCATCCATACCGGGCAAAAGGAGATCTGTGAGAAGAAGTGCGGGAGGATCTTTTTTGATCGACTCGAGAGCGGTTTCTGCATCTCGACACAAAGAAGCGTTAATTCCGCTTTTCGTCACATGATCTAAAAGAAGATCGCCGAGGAAATTATCATCCTCAATGATGAGAACTTTTTTTATCTTTTGCGTTTCGTCTGCCATATATTTCAGTTATCCCAATAAACTAAATTACCGGTATTGATATTTTCTATTCTATCATGCACATTTCAAAAAAGCGAACATAAGGTGTGGAATAAAATAGTCTATAAAGTCAAAAGTCCATAAAGTCCGTAAAGTCACGACGACCTTATCGCCGGTTCTCAATCTAGAATATCGGCAAGAAAAAGAAAACAAGCAAATAATAACTTTTGCAATACAGACAATAACGGTTCGAACAATCGCACTTGACGAACTTTAAACTTTATGAGCTTGATAAACTCCGTGGGCTTGCCCCGCAAAGAAGCATTGCGAAAATACGACATCATATAAAATCAATCCTATGTGCGAAATATTGAATAATCTCCTTCTTCTGCGGGGCTTGCTTTATTTTTCAAAATTGCTATAATGGAAAGTAATGAATTTTATCGCCAACATTCTTCCGTGGGTCCAGATAGTTCTCTCTGTCTTAATGACCATACTCATACTTCTTCAGCGAAGCGACGCAAGTCTCGGGAGCGCTTTCGGCGGGACCGATGGAACGACCGTCTACACGAGGCGAGGTGCGGAAAAGATCCTTTTTTATCTGACCATTGCCGTCTCGGTTCTCTTTGCTTTGTCTGCTCTTGCAGCACTGGTGATTTCTTCAAAATAATCTCTTAACTATAATCGTAGAAACATAGCGTTTCGTCCGCTTTTTCCGCCTTATCGGCGTTTAAGCTTTGTTTGTTTCGTTTGAGATCTTAACGACAGAAGATCAAAAACTTCAGGGCGAACGCGGTGTCTCTTCATATTTTTGTGGAAAACAATAATAATATTTTAGAAAAAATTCGAGCGCACAGAACGCAGTTTTACTCTTTTGGTGAAAAAGTTTCGCTTGCCTTGCGTTCATTTTCAAAAAAAGAAAAACTCTTATTCGGTTTTTTCATCGTCGTCGCCGTTTTAAGCGGAATGACTATCATCTCAAGGATCAATCGCTCGCAGATGATCGATATTCCCGCATATGGCGGTTCATTCGTCGAGGGTGTGGATGGAACCACTCCGCGTTTTATAAATCCCGTTCTGTCGCTGCCTGATTCCACTTCGGAAAAAGATCTCATTAATTTGATCTACTCCGGATTGATGCGCATCTCAAAGAATGGAAATTTGATTCCCGACATGGCGCAGTCCTATACGGTCTCTGAAGATAATAGAGAATATACTTTCACCTTGAAGAAGGAACTGACGTGGAGCGACGGTAAACCGATCACGGCCGATGATATCGTTTTCACGATAAAAACCATACAAGACCCTGCTATTCGGAGTCCCCAAAAAAACGCATGGGATGGCGTTACCGTCGAAAAGATCGATACTCACAAAGTAAAGTTTACTCTGTCGCAGCCTTACGCTCCATTTCTGGAAAATACGACCGTTGGGATCCTGCCCAAACATATATGGGGGGGTCTGCCGCCTGAACAATTCGTTTATAGTTCGTACAATGGAAAACCGATCGGTTCCGGACCCTTTAAGATCTCCGAAATAAAACAAAATGCTTCCGGCATACCCGAATCATACACGCTCGTGCCATTTGAAAATTTTGCTCTCGGAAAACCATATTTGGGAAGTATTGTTTTTAAATTCTATCCGAATTACGAGCAGCTTATCGCAGCATATAACGCGGGTGAATTCAGTTCCGTAGCGGCTATCTCCCCCGAAAGCGCACAGATGTTGAAGAAACAGAATGTGCAGATCGTATCTACGCCGCTTCCCCGCATATTCTCGGTCTTCTTCAACCAAAACCAGCAAGAACTGTTTCTGAATGAAGCCGTACGGCAAGCCCTTGATCTGTCTACTGATAAAGACCGGATCGTCAAAGATGTATTCTTCGGTTATGCGACGAAGATCGATGGTCCGCTTCCGCCGAACACCCTGGGATTCAAAGATATTGAGCGAGATGAGGAAGAAGGGATAACCGCCCGCACAGAACGGGCAAAAAACATTCTTGCGAAGAACGGCTGGACTCTGAACGAAAAGACGGGCATCCTCGAAAAGATCGTGAAGAAGAAACCTACTCAAACTCTGGAATTTTCCCTTTCCATTTCGAATCATCCAGAGATAAAGAAAGTCGCTGAGATCCTTAAAGAAGATTGGGGAAAATTGGGGGCGAAGGTTACCATCAAAACCTATGAAGAAGGCGATCTTCTGCAGGCGGTAATACGTCCCCGAAAATATGATTCGCTTCTCTCCGGCGAGATAATCGGACACGATCCCGATCTTTATGCCTACTGGCATTCATCGCAAAGAATGGATCCGGGACTTAATATGTCGCTATATGCCAGCGTTGAGACCGACAAACTGCTCGAAAAAGCCCGCAAGGAGTCCGACAAAGAAAAGCGGGCCGAGATATATGCAGAATTTGTTGATACCATTCGAGAAGACAGCCCTGCGGTTTTTCTTTACAGCCCAAACTTTATTTATGTTTTACCGAGAGATATCCACGGAGTAAATCTTTCGGGAATTTCGATCTTATCCGACCGATTCGCGAATGCCCATGAATGGTATTCAAGAACTCAAAAAGTGTGGCCGATGTTTACGCCACAAAAATAAGATGGATCAATCGATCTCATTTAAAAAATAAATTTACTATTTAACTGAACCAAAAAGTAAAATTTAAAAACGAAAAATTAAAAACGATAATTAAGAAGTAAAAAGGACTCGAATAAGTGTCAATTTTTAATTCTACCTTGTGGTTTTTAATTTTTCATTTTTACTTTTAATTTAAATTATTCATGTCTCAAGAACACAACGATAACAGAGAAAGAGGCCAAAACCCTTTTCACTCGAAGCCTCAAGGTTTTTCCTTGAGAAAAATTCCCCCAATGAAGCGGCGTCCAAAAACGTCCGTGGGTGAACCAATGAAGAGGATCGAATCGAATCGACCCGTCACGCAAAATAAAGAGAACCGCGATCACTTTTCCAAACGCGGATACAGGAATCCTGACGAAGGCTGGACCCTTCAGATGCCCCCTGCTTCGCTGAAAGCTACGCAGGGCAAGCCCTCCTTTTCGCAAGCCAAGTCCGAGAAAAGAACTCCCGGAATCGGCGCGGGAGATAATAAACGCCGTCAAAAATCGGGGATAAAACGCCTTCGAAATCCGGGGAAAAGACCGGTGCCTACTTCTGCGCATACGTCGGTAAAGAAAAGCTCGCGCATACCGGAAATGCGAGATGATGTGATCCGCATCATCCCTCTCGGAGGAGTAGAAGAGATCGGAAAGAATATGACGATCTTTGAGACAAAAGATGATATCTTTGTCGTCGACATAGGACTTCAATTCCACGACGAAGATACGCCGGGTGTTGATTTTATACTTCCCAATACAAAATATTTAGAAGAACGGAAAGAGAAGATTCGCGGGGTCTTTATCACGCACGGACACCTCGACCATATCGGCGGCATATCCTTCATCATGCCGAAGATCGGTAATCCCCCGATCTACGCGAGAAATCTCACCGCAGTTCTGATACAAAAGCGGCAGCTCGAATTCCCCCACTTCCCCGCTCTCGACATCCGCGTCGTAGAAAAAAATGAGCGGATCAAAGTCGGAAAAACGCACATCGAATTTTTCGCCGTAAGCCATTCCATTCCCGATGCCATGGGTATTATCATCGAAACGCCGTATGGCGACATTGTACACACCGGAGATCTTCGCGTAGACAATAACGCCGGTATTCCGACGGATGCCGAACATGAAGTGTTCGCACGCTTTGCAAAAAAACCGCCCATGCTTCTTCTTTCGGATTCCACGAACGCCGATTCGCCCGGTTTCTCTCTTTCAGAAACGGTGGTCCTCAAAAATATCGAGGAGATCATCCGAAGTACGAAGGGCCGCCTTATTATCGGAACCTTCGCCTCTCAACTCGAACGTATCATCAGCATCATCCATCTCTGCGAACGTTTCGGGAAAAAAGTGGTGATCGAAGGCCGCAGCATGAAAGTGAATATCGAAGTCGCAAAAGAAGTCGGACTGCTCAAGATCAATAAAGACACCATCATTTCATCCGATCAAATGGAACAATATCCGGCGAACAAGATCGTCGCTGTTGTCACCGGCTCACAGGGCGAGGAGTTCGCAGCACTTATGCGGATGTCGAATAAAACGCACAAAAATTTCAAGATCACCAAACACGATACCGTCCTTCTTTCTTCTTCCATCATTCCCGGTAATGAGATGGGCGTTCAAAAGATCAAAGATAATCTTTCCCGCCAAGGAGCCAAGATCATTCATTCCAAGATGTCGGATGTTCACGCGTCCGGACACGCCAACGGCGATGAGATCGGGTGGATACATCGCCAAGTGAGAGAAAAATTCTTTATACCCATCCATGGTTTCCACTATAAGCTCCGCTCGAATGCCGACCTCGCCATTGCCGCAGGTGTAAAAGAAGAAAACGTCATTGTGCCCGACAATGGAATGATGATAGAAATTGAACGGGGAGAAAAGATGATCGCTCTTAAAGAAAAAGTGGTCTCCGGTCTCGTTCTCGTCGACGGATTTTCCATCGGCGACATGCAGGAAGTCGTTATGAGAGACCGCCAGGCTCTCGCACAGGACGGCATGTTTATTATTGTGGCCGTCATCGATATCAGCACGAGAAAACTCAAAAAATCTCCCGACATTCTCTCCCGCGGTTTTGTCTATCTGAGGGAATCGCAAGATCTGTTGCGGCAATCAAGATATATCATCAAAAAAACCATTGAAGATTCGACGGAAAGCATGAATCCGATCAATTTCGATTATCTCAAAACCATCGTGACCGATACGCTTGGAAGATTCCTCTTCCAACAAACCGCCAAGAGACCAATAATACTTCCGGTAATATTGGGCGTCTAGAATATTCATAACAAAGCAAGATAAAAGCCGACAAAAAGTCGGCTTTGTCTGTAAGTGTCCACACCTATAAAAACTAATAATTGATTACCCAGACAGAGCTTATACTTTACTTCTGGAAGCACGCGATATCGCAGGCGATTATGACATTCCGGGTTTTGCAGAACGAAAAGCAAAAATTCTTGATAGGATAATTGCAACCGACGGAACGCTTGGAAAAAATCAATAAGAACCTACCCGCCCTCGAACGAAGTGTTCGGGGGTTTTCTATTCCCGATTGACAAATATGCGTAATAGTGTACACTGCTTTTTAGATGTTCAGAGATAGAACTCATAATAAAGGCAGAAACAAACGGAAGTTTTTATGACCACATATCGGAGAAAAAACATGCAGAAAAAACCGCCAGCGAACGGAGACAAAACACAGAATAAAGAGCAGGAAATTATCGAACGTCGCAGTCCGCACCGAGATCCCTATGCATTCATTCCGGGACACGGAGGAAGCAAAAAATGCGGCAAATGCGGACGATTATATCCCGCCACTGACTCAGAATGCACCAACCCTGCTTGCAAACCCTCGTAACGGAAATTCGGGCGATACAGTACTGTATCGCTCTTTTTTACATCACATCAAAGCTTTCCGTTTTCGCCTTCTCTAGAGCCTCTCGAGCTTTCTTAAATCGGAATCCTTTATTTCCCTGCATCTTTTTCTCCATATCCTCCATCTGAGAAACCAGCCAAGTCAAGCGGTTCCAAAATAGCGGCTCCTTTCTCTCCATCGGCACAGAATCCCAATGAATAATATCGGGATCGGCATCTACCAAATATATCTGCGAATCTTTATCGCCCGGAACTTTTCCAAACACAAACTGAGGATTTTTTGCATCGCACCAGAAATATTCTCCGCTCTTATACGACCCGATCAGGTCGGATATGATCCTTGAGTATAGATCATCTACCATATCGGCCACGCGTTCATCAAGGATGCTTAATTCACTTAAATTCTTGCCTTCTACACGTTCCGTAGCGCCAAACAGAGCAACGGTTCCGGGCGTACTTTCTGCGATGACATAATCCGTCTTTGCCATCGGGATTCCGAGCCGATCAACGATTTTTTTGAATTCTAGTGATTTTTTTTTCAAATACTCAGCCTTTTCATGAGCCGCCATCTTCTTCGCGTCTTCAGCCGAAAATTCCGAAAGACCTTTCATGATCTCGTCGTCCTTATCGCGGGGGACATCCACAAAAGATTTTCGGATGACCATATCTTCATGCCCCGGAACACGGTAAAGTTTCGACTGAACTCCTTGAAATTCCGAATCCTGAAGATCAGTAAACGGATGCTTTTCTATTTTTTCCATATATTGCATTTGTAATCTAAAACAATAATACCATTATTCTACCACAAACCGCTTCTGTCGTCGTGTCAGCTTTTCCCGAGCAAAAATACCAAGTATGAGGTATAATGGATGTAAGGAAATTTATTATTTTTCCCGCTCGCTAGCGGGACCCCGCCTGCGGGCGGTGGCTATTTTCTAATTCTATGCTCTGGCGTCCATCACATAAAATACAAGGTTTGTTACCAAGCGTATACCTCGCTACTTTTTTTCTGTCGCTCCACTATTCCATCGGGCTCTACGTCGACTCATCTTATCTGGCGCAATTCTTTGGCGATACCAATATCAACGTTATATATTTCATGGGTTCACTCGCCACGATGCTTGCGCTTATCGTCGCTCCGAAATTTCTTCGAAGATTCGGAAATTATACGATGGCGATCATGGTTTCCATTCTCGAGATCGTATCGCTTTTGTCGCTCGCTCTCGTCGACTCGCCATTCTTGGTTGTCATTATTTTCGTATGCCACGTCATGGCAGTCAGCATATTATCTTATAATCTCGATATCTTCATAGAGCACGGTTCGGAAAATGAAACGACCGGTGAGACCAGAGGTCTTTTTTTGACCATAATGAATCTCGCGGTCTTCTTTGGTCCGATCAGCGCCGGCTTCATCCTTTCCGATCATCAATTTTGGAAGATTTACGTTATTTCAGCGATCTTGATCCTTCCGGCGCTTTTTATCATCGCGCGAAAACTTTCACAATTTTGCGACCCGGAATATAAAGATATATCCCTCACGGAAATGTTCACCATTGCGTGGAAAAACAAAAATATCCGGTATATTTCCATCGCCAACTTTCTCCTTCAATTTTTCTACTCGTGGATGATCATCTATATGGCCATCTATCTTTCCGGCTACATGCACTTTAAATGGGAAGAGATCGGTCTCATCTTCGGTATAATGCTCCTGCCTTTTATTTTTCTGCAATTCCCTCTTGGTGAAATTGCCGACCGCCGTTTCGGAGAAAAAGAGATATTGGTTATCGGTTTTCTCGTGACGGCTTTTTCGACCGCGTCCCTCTCATTTCTCGTACAAGACACATCCATACTGATCTGGGCGACGATACTCTTCATCACAAGAGTGGGTGCCGCTGCGATCGAAATAATGACAGAAACCTATTTCTTCAAGCAAATAGAGGCAAGCGAAATGTGCCTTATCAGTTTTTTTCGCCACACGCGGCCTCTCTCATTCATAACCGGCACCGCTTCCGCGTCCATCTTTCTCTATTTTTTCGACATTCAATATCTTTTCGTCACTCTCGGCGTAATAATGCTCTCCGGCATATATTTCGCGCTCCAGATCGAGGATACGATGTAAAGTTAAAAGTCAAGAAAAAGTAAAAAGTTGACGGCGACGGTTTGACGAAATTTCATTTGAGTGATAGGATAACGACGGAACAAAGACCCTAGAGGAGGATCTTATGAAAATAAAGCTGAATAGAGAAGACAAGATCATACCGGCAGCAGCCTGTATTCTTGGTTTTGTACTAATTACGCTCTTAGTTTGGCACCCTGGCTATGTTGTCTCACTTCAAGAGACCATAGTAAATTGGATCGCAACGTTATAATCGCAATTATTTTTTTGGAGAAGATATCATGTTTGACTGGACGGGCATAGTAATACTTTTAGTCGTAGTACTACTGCTGTATGCATTTGTGAAATTTTTCGCTCGCTGCCTAAATTGCGGGTCGGTTCGCGAGGAAGTAACGACCTATAGCGAATACGAAAAAGATGAATTCACCGGAGAAAAAATTCACTGGGAAATCACAACGACCACATGCAAAGATTGCGGTTTGTATAAAAACAGCGTAACGATAAAGAAGATAATTTGAAGCAAAAAACCACGCCATAAGTCGTGGTTTTTTTATTTGTAAATCTTTAAATCTGTAAATCCGTTAATCCTTTTTATCTCCTTCCTTAAAATCAGCATCGCGCACATTATCATCTTTCTTTTCATCCTTCGGCTCGGCTTGTTCTCCTGCGGGGGCGGGAGGAGTTTCAGATTTCGCCATCGCATCGCCGATCTTCATCAACTCTTCCGAAAGCTCATCCACCGCTTTTTTGATCGCGTCTTTATCCGTGCTCTCCTTCAATCCTTTGAGCGCTTCCACTTTTCCTTCCACCGCGGTTTTAACTTCAGCGGGAACTTTATCGCCGGCATCCTTGATCGCTTTTTCAGCCGTGTAAATCAGCGTTTCGGTATGATTTTTGAGCTCGATCAATTCCTGCTTCTGTTTGTCGGCCTCCGCGTATAGTTCCGCATCTTTCTTCATTTTTTCGATATCTTCTTTGGAAATTCCCGATGATGCCGTAATCCGGATCGATTGCACTTTGCCCGTTGTTTTTTCCATCGCTTTGACAGAGAGAATGCCGTTCACATCGATGTCAAACGTCACCTCCACCTGCGGCATACCGCGATGCGCCGGCGGAATTCCATCCAAAATGAATCTTCCTAACGATTTGTTGTCGGCAACCATCGGACGTTCGCCTTGTACGATATGAATTTCCACCGAGGTCTGATTGTCGGCAGCCGTCGAAAATATCTGCGATTTGGAAGCCGGAATGGTCGTGTTTCTTTCGATCAGTTTCGTCGCCACGCCTCCCAGCGTTTCAATACCCAAAGAAAGCGGAATTACATCGAGCAATAACACATCCTTTACATCGCCCTGCATAATTCCTCCCTGAATGGCCGCCCCCACAGCAACAACCTCGTCGGGATTGATCGTGCGATTCGGCTCTTTGTTAAAGAATTTTCGCACAGCATCGATGATCGCCGGCATTCTCGTCTGTCCTCCGACCAAAATAACTTCATCGATCTCGGAATTTTTGAGATGTGACGCTTCCATGGCGCGCTTCGTGATATCAATAGAACGGTCAATATATTTCTTCGCGAGTTCTTCCAGTTTGGCGCGGGACATTTTCATAAGAAGATGACGAGGTCCCGATGCATCGCTCGTAATGAACGGGATGTTGATCTCCGTTTCCATAGAAGTGGAAAGTTCATGCTTTGCTTTTTCAGCCGCTTCTTTCAATCGCTGAACGGCAAGCACATCTTTAGTAATGTCGATCCCCTGTTCTTTTTTGAACTCGTCGCCGATCCATCGAATAATATCCTGATCAATGTCCTCGCCGCCCATGTGCACATCGCCGTCGGTTGATTTCACTTCGATCACGTCGTCGCCGACCTCAAGAACGGAGATATCGAACGTACCGCCTCCGAAGTCGTAGACCACGATCTTTTCGTTTTTCTTTTTATTGAACCCATAGGCAAGCGCGGCCGCCGTCGGTTCATTGATGATGCGGCGCACATTGAATCCCGCGATCTCTCCCGCGTCTTTCGTCGCTTTTCTCTGAGAATCGCTAAAGTAAGCCGGAACGGTAATGATCGCTTCATCGATCTTTTCTCCGAGCTTCGCCTCGGCATCCTGTTTCAATTTCTGTAAAACCATGGCCGAGATCTCCTGAGGCCGGTAGTATTTGTCGTTCATTTTGACTTTCACGCCGATCCCGTCATCAGCCTTCTCAATGGCGAATGCAACGATGCCTTTATCTTTCTGAACGCCCTGATCGTCGAAACCATGCCCAATGAGCCGTTTAATCCCATGAAGCGTGTTCTGAGGGTTTGTGACCGCCTGGCGCTTCGCTACGGCCCCCACAAGGCGTTCTCCGTTCTTTGCGACGGCAACGACGGAAGGAGTCGTGCGAGCTCCTTCGATGTTTTCAATGATCTTCGCTTCGCCGCCCTGCATAATGGCCATGGCGGAATTGGTAGTACCAAGATCGATTCCAAGTATTTTGCTCATATGTTTTGTTTTTTATTTATTTTACTATTTTTGTAATTGATAAAGATTAAAAAGTAAAAATGAAAATCTAAAAACGACAACTAAAAAGGAAAAATTTTCACCAAACGATATCTGCGGTAATTTTTAATTTTACGTTATCGTTTTTCCTTTTTCGTTTTTCATTTTTAATTTATTTTCATTAACAGATGATGATGTTCGGCGTAACGGGCTTTTTATCCCTCCCTTGATCTTCTCCGCTTTTATGGGTGGCGACTTTTCGTTCGGTAGGTCTTCTTCCTGGTCATACTGTTCTTCCCTGCGCGTCATCCCCATCACCAGCTCGTCGTTTACGTAAGCGCGCATGGCCGAACAAAGCACAGCCTTCAAGGTCATGCCCTCATGTTTCGCTTTCTCAAGCGCCGCATCTTTCAATTCCGGATCGCTCTTAAAAACGATCTGGATCTCCTCGTGGCGAATTACAATTTTTTTTACCATAAGCTTTATATAGTTATAAACTATATTATAGCTATACGGCAAATACTGTCAATAGGGTAAAAAGAAGGTCACGTATATCCGCTTATTTCAAGGGAAAAATGGAATCTCTATCCGCTTATTATCGTATAAAAAAGAAACGATCACCTATAAAAACAATCGCCGCGTTTGCGCGGCGATTTTTCGTTCATCGGTTTTTCTTTTCATCCCTATGCCATTTTCGTTTCCAAAACAACAACCCGGTCGGCAAGTTCATCGAACTCGCTTTTTAGCACGGTTTCATCCAAACTTTCGAGAGCGCCGATCTGTTTTCGATCAAGAGATTCGAGGTGTTTATTGATTTCTCTGTGCTCTGCACGATTGCCTTCAAATCCCGTCCGCATTTCGCTTTGAAGCGCATCGATCTGATATTGCAAGTCCTCATGAACAACCGTCAGTTGCGTTTGCATACTGTTAATTTGCCCTTGCAGACCGGTGTTCATATCGGTCATCTGTTCTTTTATTTCTGCAAAACCTTTCGCCATCATACGAGCGAGCATTTCGATGTCAATCTCTTTATTATTGTCTTTGTTTGCCATTGGTTCAATTATAGTACTTTCAAAATTATCGCGCAAACTCAGTTCTTCACTCCGACTTTTACCTTCGGAGAACGTATCAAACTGCCGTTTAATGTATACCCTTTCTGCACCACCTCTAAAATCTTGTGTTCGTCTTCCGGCTTTTCTACCGGAATGCTTTCGACAGAGGTGTGTATGTTCGGATCAAATGTCGCTCCGACCGGATTCAATTGCTGCAAACCATTTTGTTCGAGTGTTCCCAAAAGCTGGCTGTAGAGATATTCTACGCCCTTGCGCCAATTCGCATCCACCTTTTCCCACGCCTCCTTGTTGGCAAACGCCATGTCAAAACCGTCGAGCGTGGTTAAAATGTCCAGTACCAGTTCCTTATTCGCGCTTTTCACGAATTCCATGCGAGATCTTTCCTCTTCTTTGCGGGCATTGATAAAGTCAGCTTTCGCCCTCTGCCAGCCAGTCAAATATTCATCGCGTTCCTTCCTCGCGTTTTTCAATTCCTCGCGCAGTTTTTTTATTTTCGCAAGCGGCGCATCATCATCACCATCTTCTTCCGGCTCAAAAACCACGTCGTCGCTTTCCTCATCGCCATTTAAATTATTTTTTTTCTCGTCGTCGTTCATAATATTGATTTTGTTTATGTGCGTATTGTAGCAAAAAATAGACTTTTTTAAAAGCATAAAATATTCTCGAAATTCATATTTTCATAACAAAGTCAAAACAAAAACGCTTCTTGCAAGAGTGCAAAAAGCGTTTTTTCGTTCCTGATACTGATACTATTCCCTGATACTTCGTCTAACGTTTACTCCACTGAGCGGCTTTGCGGGCTTTCTTCAAACCGAATTTTCGGCGTTCTTTCGCTCTTGGATCTCTTTTGAGAAATCCTTCTTTTTTCAGTTTTTTTCTGGTTTCAAGATCGTAGACGATCAAGGCTCTCGCGATCCCGTGCCTAAGCGCTTCGGCTTGAGAATGAATTCCTCCTCCGCTTACTTTTACTGAAACATCAAATTTTACGGGAAGTTTGGCTATGGTGAATGCCTCGTAGACGATCGCTCTCATCTCCTCGGTCGGAAAATAGGCCGCAGCATCTTTGCCGTTGACGGTTACCGTGGTTTCATCCGCTTTAGTGAGACGAACAGACGCGGTGGAAGTTTTCCTTCTGCCGATGCCTTTTGAAAATTTCTCAGTCTTGGTTTCTGTCTTTGTTGCCATATAAATATAAAAATTAGTCGGTCACTTCAAGATTTTTCATGATCTTGGCGCGTAAACGGTTCGACGGGACCATTCCGTATATCGCTTTTACAAAAATCTCTTTGTATCCTTTTTTGGCGATGACTTCTTCCATTCGGCGGCTCTTCAATCCTCCCGGATAACCGGAATATCGTTCATAGGTCTTTTGCTCGAGTTTTTTCTGATCGAGGACGATCTTCGATGCATTGACGATGCGAACCTTTTCGCCCCGAATCGCATTCCTGACGTACGTCGGACTGGTTTTTCCCGTGAGGTGCGATGCGGCAAGAGAAGCCACTCTTCCGAGTTTCTTTCCCTCAGCGTCGATAATGTAAATTGTGGTTATGTTCGTCATGGTATTATACAAATTCAATGATGGCCATTTTGCTCGCATCTCCTTTTCGAGGAGCGATCTTGATGATCCTCGTGTAACCTCCGGTTCTTTTCGCGTAACGCGGAGCTATCTCTTCAACCAATTTTTTTACCGTCGCCACGCCTCCGATCTGCTCGAGGAGAACGCGTCGCGCGGCCAGATCGGCCTTGAGACCTTTCGTGATCGCTTTTTCGATGAGCGGACGAAGTTCTTTCGCTTTCGCTTCGGTTGTTTTGATCTTTTCGTAACGGACGAGGGATACCGCCAAAGAGCGAAGGAGCGCAACGCGCACTTTCTTTTCCCTTCCGAATTTTCTGTTTGCGTCGTGATGTCTCATGTTGGTTCACGCTCATTCTCGAGCGGCTTACTTTAATAACTTATTATTGTCTTAATGTTAATCCGAGATCGTACAATACTTTCTTGATCTCCTGGATTCCTTTTTCTCCGAGTCCGTCGACGTCAAGCAGGTCTTCTTCTTTTTTTCTGACCAATCCTCCGAGCGTTCGGATGTTGGCGGCGGAGAGCGCGTTCTGGGTTCTCGTGGTCATGTTCATCGTTTCGATACGGGTTTTCAGCAGTTCCGGATCCACTTCGTCTTTTTCTCTCTTGGCTCTTTCTTTCAGGATCGCTTCTTCTTGTTCCGCTTTTTCCTCGAACTGTTCAGCTTTTTCTTTGAATCCGACGATGGACTGCAGCTGCTTTATCATGATCTCGATAGCGGACTCGAGGGCTTCTCTTGCGGTAATGGAACCATCGGTTTCGATTACCATGCGAAGACGGTTGTGGTCGGTTTTATCTCCTACGCGCATATCTTCCACTTCATAATTGACGCGGCGAACGGGCGTAAATATAGAATCAAGCAAGATCGATCCGACCTCAACTTTATCTTTCTGGAGCTCTTCGCGAGTGGCATAGCCGAGTCCGCGCTGTACGGTCATCGTAATATTGAGGGCGGTGTTGTGTCCGGTGATCTCGACGATGTGCTGATCGCCGTTCAAAATTTCCACCTGCCCGGGCGTCTTGATATCTTTTGCGGTGAGCACTTTCGGGCCTTTAGCCGAAAGAGTGATCTCCTGAGGTTCGTCGCCGGTGACTTTCAATCGAACCTTCTTCAGATTGATGAGGATCATGATGACATCCTCTTTCACGCCTTCCATAGTACTGAATTCATGGCTGACTCCGTCGATCTTTACGGAGGTAATAGCCGCTCCCGGGAGCGAAGAAAGGATGATCCGCCGAAGCGAATTACCAAGCGTATGGCCATAGCCGGGATATAATCCGTCTATCTCAAAGACGCCGGAAAACTCAGTTTCCTCGATCACTCTCGGTTTCGATGGCAATAAAATATCAGTTTCGAGCATGTTTTTTTAGTTTATAAAATTATACACTATTAACACAGACTTGTAAAGAGTTACTATCTGCTGTAATACTCGATGACAGAGGTGAGCTTGAATTCAGAGGCTCCTTTGTCGAGGATCGGTTTTCCCATGATAATCGCTTCGGCTTTCTTTTGGTCATAAGAGAGCCACGCGGGAATCGGACCTTTTCCCGCTTTTTCAGTAATCCCCATGAATGGGATGTTTGTCATGCTTCCGGGACGGATCTTTATGACGTCGCCGATCTTTAAAGTGTATGACGGTACCGTTAAACGTTTATTGCCGACAAGAATATGTCCGTGCGAAACCATCTGTCGTCCCTCTCTGCGAGACTTCGCGAATCCAAGGCGATAAACGGCATTATCGAGTCTCATCTCCATCTCTTCATAGAGCATGGTGGAAGGATCTCCTTTTCTTGACGTGACTTTTCTTACGTAATTTGAAAACTGTTTCTCTGAGAGACCGTAGACATTGCGAACTTTCTGCTTTTCCCGCAATTGAGTACCGTACTCCGTGACCGTACTGCGATGCTTCCTCTCTGAATCGCGCTTTCCCGGAGGATAGGCTTTTCGTACAAAAGCACACTTAGGCGAAAAACACCTTTCTCCTTTCAGAAAAAGTTTTTCTCCGGCACGTCGGCAAATTTTACATTGTTTATCCATTTGATTGATCGCTCGCGCGGCTCGCTGGGGCGTAGGGGTCGGCTGTGGGCCGACGATGAAAACCAATGGTTTTCATACTTTCCTTTATCCTGCTTATGCGGAAGCATTTTTTGACTTTTAAACTCTTCTTGGTTTTTTGGGTTTCGGTCCGTTATGCGGAACGGGGGTGGTGTCTTTGATGGAGGTGATATCTATTCCTTTCGAAACGAATCCGCGTACTGTCGCCTCGCGTCCGGCGCCTACTCCTTTGATAATGACTGCGGCTTCCTTCATTCCCATGGTTTGCGCCTTCTCTCCGACCAATTCTCCGACCTTGGCTGCCGCGAAGGGCGTACCTTTTTTCGCTCCTCTGAATCCGAGCATTCCCGATGAAGACCAGACCAGACAATTTCCGGAAGTATCCGTAAGTACGACTTTGGTATTATTGTATGTTGATTCAACATGCAACCGTCCGGCAGAGACTTTCTTCTTCGGCACGCGGCTCAAAGACCTCGGTTTTCCCGATGATCCTTCGCCCCCTTTTTTAACTATTCGTTTCTTTCCCATATTATTGCTAGGTGTTAGGTTTTAGCTTTTAGGTGTTAGCTTTTGCCGTCGTCGTTGTCGGTAAGCTAAAAGCTAAAACCTAAAACCTGACAGCTCGTTAAAATTATGTCTTTTCAACTTTTCTGCGGCCCGAGCCCATCGTCTTTCTTACATTTCCTCTTACTGTTCGAGAATTGGTCTTTGTTCTTTGTCCGCGCGAGGGCAGTCGTTTTGCGTGCCTTGATCCGCGATAGCTTTTAATGTCTTTCAATCGCTTTACGTTTCCTGCGACAAGCCGTTTCAGATCTCCTTCGACTTTTCTTGACTCGATCTCTTTTCTGATCGATGCCTCCTGATCCGGAGCGAGATCATTGGGATGCGCCCCAAACTCCACGCCGACCTCGGTGAGGATCTTCTTTGCTGTTGCTCTGCCTATCCCGTAGATGGCGGTGAGACCGATCTCGAGTCGTTTATTATCAGGTATGGTGATTCCTAAAATTCGCATAGTAGTATAAAAATTTTAATTACCCTTGTCTTTGTTTATGACGGGCATTGGTGCAAATAACGAAAACGCGACCAGATCGCTTAACGGTCTTGCATTTCGGACAGATCTTTTTTACGGCAGCTCTTACTCGCATATTATTTGTGTGATAAATTTTAAAATAATCTGAAAAAACAAAATATAGGATTTATAACCTCTTGGTTATTCGCCCCTTCCCTCCATACGGATCAAGAGTGACAAAAACACGATCTCCCACAAGCACTTTTATCCGATGAATACGCATCTTGCCGGACAAATAAGCCAGCTTTTCTTCTCCGGAACCGTCGAGCACCACGCGGAACAAAGTGTTCGGCAAAGCCTCATTTACAGTGCCATATACTCCCTCTTCTTTCTCTTTTACATTCATTTGGGTAAGTGCTCACTATGCTAGCATATTTTAACTAAAATAGTCAAGCGTTAGGACTTGTTAATAAATAACTCATTCCCTTCGATTTTAGGATCCCCTGAGCCAATGGTTCGATCGGGAACAAGATCCAAGTTAATCGATAACGATCTCAACGTGTATATTCTCCGGATCCGAAGGGAATACCTTTCTCCATGGCGGGTTAATTTCTTTTTTTGACGTTTTTTCGATCCCCGGAAACTGTACGGAAATTGAACCGTACTGTGCGTGATCTTTTCCCGCAAGTTTGCTTTTGAAGGCATTTACGTCCACCTCCCAAACGGCATTAGCTGATCCCGAAAGCTGGAAATCAAGCGTATCGGTTTTTTCCGGAACGCTGCTGGTCGGATTCTTCCACATGAACGCCAAACTTTCTATGTTGTCGATCTTCACCTTCTCGTCCGGTGAAAGATCAGTGGTCGTTTTAACGATCTTCTGACTGAGATCATTCTCGTTGAACAGAACCGCCTCCAGATTCCCTTTGAGTGTAAAAGGAACATCTTTTTCAGTTGACTGCGTGCTGTCATTGATAATATCGGTAAAAGTGAAAAACATCGCTTCGGGATATATCACCGTACCTTTCGGCTTCTGAACTTTTGCATCGGATAATAATTTTTCTCTCAGCGACTTCGTAAGCGTTTCCCTTGCCGTTTGCACGTCGACATCCGATATTGTTTTAACCATTCCCGATGCTCCTCCGGTCATCGGCGTTTTTGATCTGCCGTAGAACTTATCATAGCGCGGCGATCCTTTAAACCCGGGAATGGTAAAATCGACGAGACCGATATTGTATTCCGTTCCGGCTTCATCCGCATACACGGTGACCGCGATGGAGCCGGGAACATCCTTTCCGCCGACCTTTTTCATTCCGGGGACGGTTATTTGGCTGTTGATGCGATAGATCTTCCCGTCCGGAGTTTCAAAACGAGTATTTTTTATCAAGATCTGAGGCTGGTTGTTGAATGTATTATAGATGGCGATCTGGCCTGATGCTTTTTTGGTCACGCGCTGCTCTCCCGTGGGCGTTAATTTTACCGTATCTTCCGCAGACAAAGACATGATCTGAAAACCGATCGCGTCAGGAATATCGGCCGCGGCTTGAAAGTTTTGATCATCCAGAGCGACCTTCGCATGTTTAAGGTGGATGGTGACCGATGCGGAATATAACACCGTGCTCCAAAGTACGATCCCGATCGCCGCCGCTCCGGCCAAAAGATATCCCAGAGTTCCAAAATACTTTCGAAAGCGACCATCCTGATCAGCCGCATACTCTGCAGAAAAGCTCTCGCGTTCCTCGTGGCGCTGTTTCATTTTTTCAAAAATTGGGGATCTTTCCATGTTCTTTTCTTTCAGTTCTTCCTCTTCGGTTTCCGTTTCGGGAAGCGCATCTTCTATATGATGTTCTTTGCGTACCATATTCTTAGAGGATTCGTCTTCCGGCTCGCGCAAAACTTTTTCCCCTATATTGAGCTTGATCTTGCTTTCCTCTTTTTCTCTATGGTGTTCGTGATCAGGCATGGAACGCACCGGGGTCGGCATACCCTTTTTTGTCACTACGACATCTTCGATGATCTTTTTTACCATACGTTTTTTTATTAACAAAAGCGATTATTTTTAGAAAAGTAAAACATATTTTCAGTGGATAAGCCGGCTCGCGAACAAACTTTCTACCATTAAAAAGGCATCTCTTTCAACGCCGGTATCAGTCGCGCAAAACGAGGAAAGGAAGGGCGCATTCAAGTGACGGACGCTGAACACATTGCTGGACATCGAAAAAGATGAATTTCCCAATTCTTGAACATTACCTATAAACCATGCCGAAACATCTTCATCCGCGGTAAGAAATACGTCGCCGGGTAAGATCTCCTTTCTTTCAAGAATGGTCGATAATGCCTGCTCGCACTCTGCGATCCATTCCTCGCCGGCCTTTTTCATGGCTTTTTTTACCTTTTCCTCGACTTCGTTCATCTCCGAACCGCTTGCCATACGAAACAGAGAAGCTGCTTCCGCAAAGGTCGAGCCCGCTTCTTTTGCGATCTTGCGAATAAGAAAATTCTTGCCGACGTTAAACGAAACCGTCTCTTGAAACACATCGCTTCTTATAATGGAAACATCGGTCGTCTCTCCTGAAATATCCATAAGCAGAAAATTCTTTTCGTGGAATATATCGCGCATCGTGACAAATGAGGCGAACGGAAAGGACGAAAAATGCAGATCTTTTCCGTGAAAAGCTTTTTGGATCTTGTCGGATATCGCTTGCGTGATCTTTCTGGGAGAAATGCTCACGTACATGGCCGTTTCAAAATCAATGGCCTCTTTCCCAAACGGCTTGGTGGTTTCATAACCGTTTAATTTGGTCTGAACGCTTTCCATTTCCAAGATCACAGAATCGCCGCCCATGATATTCATTTCCTTTGCCCTGAACGATGCTATTTCTTTTTCGTGGATCTCATTCAAAAACTTTTCCTCGATCTTTGTCGGGCGATCGAATGTTTTCCTCAAGATCCGTGTCTGAGATGCATACCAAGGAGAAGCGAGAACGCACAAGAAAGTACGGTCCGAATGAGGCGGTACCGGCAGATGAGAAAGTTCTTGCATGACTTTCTCCACCGATTCGATCATGGAGACAACGAACCGCTCAAAACGAAAAACTTCCTGAAAAACCATTTCGCTTCGAACGGAGTGAATGATCTTCGGTTTTTCATTGGGGTACATTAAAACCGATGCGGCCCCGATACTGGAACTGCCGACATCGATAACGATCGCAAGATGTGGTTTGTTTGAAGAAAAAATACCCATTTCAAAAGGAAGTTTTAACGCTCCCTTGTATCGCAATTATACCACACTTTGCAATTATGAGGGTGTGCATAACGGACGAAAGTATCAGGAAAAAGTATCAGTATCGGGAACGCCGGGTAAAAATTGTCAACTTGTTCTTTTTTTGCTATCCTTATGCGAGTTTAACTTCTGTAAGGAGAAGACGGTGGAAACAATAACAGACGAAGTTCTTTCACAATTTTATTCTGCGCGTAATTGGAAGTATGTTTCGGAATATGACAAAATGGTACTTAATCAAGTATTTGAACGCGGGGGTTTTTACAATGCTCACGCTCATTTAGATCGCGCTTATACTCTCGACGATATCTATTTGCGACATATCGGTAGGACATCAATCGAAGCGAGTAATGACCCGCTTTTAGTGAAGCAAAACCTGGTTGGTGATTTACATACCGGGGTTGCCTACACTGAAGAAAATCTACGAGCACGTATGTCATATGCCATTGAAGTACAGATGGCGCTCGGTACGACGCGTCTTGATACGTGTATTGATGCTACACCCGATTTGCCCGAAGACGGACTGCTTGCTATCCGCATTGCTCTTGAACTGAAAGAAAAATACAAAGACCAAATTAAAATTCGCATTGCGCCAAATCCGATCTTTGGATTCAAAGAAGGTACCGGGCGATTCACGGTATTCAAAGCAGCAGCAAAACTTGCTGATTTTCTCTCGCTCCTCCCCGAAAAAGACGGAAACGAACATGATCCGAAATTCCGCCAACACATTCGGAAAGGAATGGAGATTGCCTGCGAACTGGGCAAAGAAGTACAATTACACCTCGACCAAGCAAATCTCCCAAACGAGGAAGGAACTCTCACTTTGCTCGAGGGTCTTCGCTGGATTGATAAACCAAAGATAGAGGGACACGCCGGTCCGACAATAAAAATCATCCATATGATTTCGCCTACGGCATACAGTGAAGACCGTTTCGCAAAACTAATTGACCAACTGCTCGAACACAATGCTGGCGTTATTATCTGCCCAACCGCGGCAATCTCAATGAGACAATTGCGCTCGCTTGAAGCACCGCTTCACAATTCGATCGCACGTATGCTCGAACTTATTAAACGAAAAGTTCCGCTCTGGCTCGGCACCGATAATATTTGCGACGTATTTGTACCACAAGGAGACGGCGACCTTCTCACCGAACTCAAAATGGGCGGCCACGCGATACGAATTGCAATGCCTTCCATCTGGTCAAAACTATCCACAGGTACTCCTTTCAATGATGTGGATATCACAACAGTTGGAAGAGCTCTTCATGAAGATCGCAAAGCTTACCTAAAAGTTGCCCCTTTTGGATGGACTCCAGCAGTAGAATAAAAGTTCTTTTGAAAAAAGTACCTAAACTCCCCGCTCCGAAATTATTCGGAGCGGTTTTTGTTGCACCCCTTTTTACTTAGGGTAGTCCTAGGTAAATACCTAGGACTACCCTAAGTAGCATACCTTCCGACTATTCGAGGATCGCTTTTATCCTTCTGACGCCGGCGCTCACGGCTTCTTCTTTGACTATTTTGAAATGTCCGAGTTCGCTGGTGTTTTTCACGTGAGGACCGCCGCAAAGCTCCATGCTCCATTTTTGATCGCCTTCACCTATGGTGTAAACGCGCACGACATCGCCATATTTGTCGCCGAACAATCCCATGGCGCCCATTTTTTTTGCTTCTTCGATCGGCAGGTCGTCATACCGCACCGGCAGCGCTTCATTGATCTTCTCGTTTACAAGGTCTTCCGTCATTTTCTTTTGTTCGTCCGTCATTTTTTCTCCATGCGAAAAATCAAAACGCATGCGCTCGGCCGTGATATTGCTTCCCTTCTGAAAAACATGAACACCCAAAACGGTGCGCAGCGCCTTATGGAGCAAGTGCGTCGCCGTGTGATAACGCGTGGAAATTTCGGACGTATCTGCGAGACCGCCTTTGAATTTTTTTTCAGAACCTGCTCGCGAGATCTCTTGGTGCGCTTTTTTCTTTTCCAGAAAGCCTTCAGTGTCAACCGATATATTATTTTCTTTGGCAATATCCGTTATGAGTTCGAACGGAAATCCGTAAGTTGAGTAGAGTAAAAAAGCATTTTCAGCAGAAATGGAGCCCTCCTCTTTTATCATTTTTTCCAGCAGCTTCTTTCCGAATACGAGATGCGCGGAAAAAGTTTTTTCTTCTTCATTTACGACGCTATCGATATGGAATAATTTTCTTTCCAATCCATAGTCCGTTCCTTTATAGATGGACACTACGGTGCTAACAAGTCCGCCGAGGGCTTCATCGATCGCCCCGATCGAATCGTAATAATATCGCGCTCTGCGCAACAGCCTCCTTAAAACATAACCTCTATCCGTATTTGAAGGCAGAACGCCGTCAGCGATCATAAAAGTAGCCGTTCTCATGTGGTCGGCAACGATCCTCATTGCCTTTGGATCAGCAACCTTGGAGTAATTTTTAATTTTCTCAACGATGGGTTTTAACAGATCCGTGTCGTAAATATTGTTCACCCCTTGAGATACCATGGTGATTCTTTCAAGCCCGGAACCGGTATCGACATTTTTCTTTGACAGCTTCCCTATCACTTTCCCATCCTTCTTTTCGTATTCCATAAAAACATCGTTCCAAATCTCCACAACTTTCTGTTCGTCGTCTGCTTTCCTATATGCTTCCGGTGTTAGATCTCCCAAGCCTTCGTATGTCACATCATAAAACATTTCCGAATCTGGTCCGCACGGTCCATTATCTCCCGGACTCCACCAGTTGGACTTTGCGCTCATAAAATAAATGCGGTGTTCAGGAATATATTTTTTCCATATCTCGAACGCTTCATTGTCTCGCGGAGCATTTTCATCGCCTTCAAAAACGGTCACATACAGCCGGTTCGGATCAAGACCGAGCCCTTCGTTCTGGTCGGTTAAAAATTCAAAGCTCCATTTGATGGCATCCTCTTTAAAATAATCGCCGAGCGACCAATTGCCGAGCATTTCGAAAAAAGTCGCATGCGTATTGTCGCCGATCTCGTCAATATCGACGGTGCGGACGCATTTTTGAGCATTCACAAGCCGCGCCGCACCGGACGGGTGCGTTTCTCCAAGCAGATACGGCACGAGAGGCTGCATGCCCGCCGTATTAAAAAGCACCGAAGGATCATTTTCGGGTATGAGCGAGGCGCTCGGGATCAAAGTATGTCCGCGCTTCTCGAAAAAAGTTAAAAATCGCCGTCTAATTTCGTGTGATTGCATAAAGTCGATTATAGCCGAAAATGGATTTTTTCTCAATGAAGACAGTGCTCGCGAAAATGCAAAAATATGAGAACATCCCATATATATAAACAATCTCTTTGTTGTAAAATTCGGCATATGCTTAATTTTACAACATGAAGCATCTTCTTTAATACCAAGAAAAAAGGGCAAGAGCTATTCCAGCGTAAAAAATCTTTTCAATTCTTCATCTTGAGTCAAATGATCCACAGAGAGTATTTCCACGAATTTCCCTACACCGAAATAATCGGCAACGTAGAGAATCTCTTTTTCGCACGGGTGAGGATACACCCAGACACTTTTTTGATATTGGTAAAATCCGAGCGCTTTTAAACGCCAACGAAGCGCTTCTCTCGCTTTCTTATTCGGTACTGGAATATCAAACAAGACAAAAGTCCACTTTCCTCCCCACTTTTTCGGTTCGGGTAATTCCACATCGTCAAACAATATTTTTTGGAAATACGCCTCGCCTTTTTTTGTCAGCCGAACGCGGGGGTTTTTGCTTTCTCCAAAAATTTCTTCGATATATCCCCCTCTTTTTAAATTTCCAGTCGCGCTTGCAAAATCTCTGCTTGAATAACCCTTTGACCGTTGATATCCTCGCGCGGCAACCGTAAGTCCTGGAGCAACAGCGCCGAGAGCTGCCGCGCCGGAAAGAATAGCGAGTGCAAGCACCACCTGTGTTACATAAGAAGCCGGGGTACCTGAAGCAAGAAATTCTTCCGCGCGTACTTTCAAAGTTTTCTCATCGAGTTTTTTGGGTTCAAAATAATTTTTCGCATATTTTGATCTACGAATAATTTTTGGTTTTGGCATAATTCCAAGTATACCAACACTCTTTAATGTTGTAAAATTCGGCATATGCCGAATTTTACAACATGTATAAAAAGATTCTATATGCTGGTTTGTGAGCTTACTCAGGTCTTGTAGATTGTTTTATCCGTGAAATTATTTGCAGACAAAGTTTTATCTTCGGAGATTTTTTATAATAACAGAAAGCTCCTTAATCGTTCGAGTTATATCTTCTTTTGTTGTATTTCTCCCTAAAGTAAAGCGCACGCCGCCTCTTGCGAATGTTTTGTCGCCGCTTATCGCCATCAGTACGTGCGATATTTTTCCATCACTCGATATGTTTGCGCAGGCGCTTCCGGTCGAAGCGGCGATACCTCTGGCATCCAATTGTATGACGATCTCTTCCCCGTCAAGGTCGGGGAAGGAAAAATTTGCATTGTTGGGAAGGCGATCTTCCGCATCGCCGTTTAAAACCGTGCCGGGAATTTTATGCAAAACTTCTTTTATGAAAAGATCTCGAAGTTTCATCAAACGCGCCGATTCTTTCGCTTTCATTTTCTCAGCGATATTCATGGCTTCAGCAAAACCGCGGATCCCGGCGATGTTTTCCGTTCCGTTTCTTATCCCATTCTCCTGTCCTCCGCCGAAAAGTATCGGAGAAAGTTTGATCCCGCGTTTTACGAACAAAGCGCCGACACCTTTCGGACCGTAAATTTTTGAGGCATTGAAAGACATCATATCAACACCGAGCCGAAGTACGTTCATGTCGAGATAATTCGTTGCCTGACATGCATCGGTATGGAAGAGCGGGCGAGTTTTTAGTTTTAAGTCCGCCGGCTGGCGGATAGTTTTCAGACGGATCGCTTTTGCGATCTCGGTGATCGGTTGTATCGTACCGACCTCATTGTTGGCATACATGACCGACACGAGCACGGTATTTTCTTTTATCGCTTCCGACACGCTTTTGACGGAGACAATTCCGTTTGCTCCGACGGGAAGATAGGTGACCTCCGCGCCTCGCTTTTCTAATTCGCGGGCACATTCAAGGATTGACGTATGTTCAATGCTTGATACGATTATGTGAGGAAACCACCCCCTCCCCGCCTCCCCCTCTCTAGACGCGATCATTCCAAATATCGCAAGATTGTTTGATTCCGTTCCTCCGCTCGTAAAGATCACCTCGTCCGGCTGTGCTCCGATATTTTCCGCGACCTGCTTCCGCGCCGATTCCACTTCCCGTTTTGCAGCCACTCCCTCCTTATGGATCGAGCTTGGATTTCCAAATATACTTTTCTCCGTTTTTTGCATCGCCGAAAGAACCCGAGGATCGATCGGCGTCGTCGCGGCATGATCCAAATATATGCGCTTGTTTTTTGTATCGGACTGGGTTGACATTTTAGTTAATTCAGTATATACTAGCGAACAGAAATTGTCCACTGACAATTCAAGCATACACAAAAAGGAGAAGGAAAATGGTGGAAAAACATATTGACACGGCAAAAGCGCCTTGCTTTCGCGTTCGAGACAATGAGCCCGAATTATTGCTCTTATTACATAAACCAAGAAAAGGCATTACACGTCAAAAAAACGGAAAACGATTTGAAGAAAGGATACGATGGGGATACCCGGGAGGTCAAGGAAATCCGCTTGAAAGATCGCTCATTAAAATAATAATTCGCGAGGCATGGGAGGAAACTGAAACGGTCGAAGGTGAGCATCTCGTATTAATCCCTGAAATGTTTTCGGAAGATCTGGCGGTTCATGGTCCAGTCTTACCCTCTCAAAGGGACGATGGTTCGGAAACCTATCAAAATCATTTCTATCCAATCCTGCTGCCGCCCGAAACGGAAATTGGCGAGATCGATCCAAACAACGAAGAAATTATCCGCGGCGAGTGGTTTCGGCTTTATCGCCTGCCGGCACCAGACGACGCCATCCCTTTTACTCAAACCCAGTTTTTTGCACTTGAGCAATCATTAGAGCTTATGGCTCAAAAATGGGACAGCGCAGTCCCATGGTTGGAAATGGTTCAAAAACAAGTAGACGAATACCAAGCCCGGCGCGACAGATATCGAAGATAACAACATGTTGCGGCTTCATCTTATGATGAAGCCGCATTTTTTTGCATAATTCGCTTTAATGTACTATAATTGCACGCATATGAACACACTCGTTATTCTCTTTATCTTTATAGCGCTTTCGGTCATTTTGATCGGGTGGATCATCCGCCTTGAGATAAAAATGTCGCGATTGCTCGCCGGAAAGAACGGCAAAAGTCTGGAGGATAGCATTGTGGCTCTTATCGAAAAAGTACAAACGCTGGATAAAGATAACCAGATCGCGCACGGAAACATCGAAAATCTCCGCGCTCGCATGAAAAAATGTCTTCAGAGAGTGGAAACGGTTCGGTTTAACCCCTTCAAAGGAACCGGTTCCGGCGGTAATCAGAGCTTTGTGACCGCCTTTTCCGATGAGGAAGGCAAAGGCGTCGTACTCTCCGGCCTCTACGCGCGCGACGGAGTGAGCGTCTACGCGAAACCTATCGCAAATTTTGCTTCTGAGTATCAATTTTCCGATGAAGAAAAAGAAACCGTAGCGAAATTACAACTTAAATAAGTTAAAAAGTAAAAATGAAAAATAAAAAACGACAAGTCAAAATTAAAAATTAACGACGGGTCGGTAGATTTTTTCCTTTTTAATTGTCGTTTTTTATTTTTCATTTTTACTTTTTATTTTTTCAACCATCTCTCAACTTTTACACAAAAAATATATTATGCTGCAAAAAAAAGTCCAATCCACCCTAAAAACTCGCCCCCCTATCGTTACTGTGATGGGTCATATTGACCATGGCAAATCCACCCTGCTCGACTATATTCGCAAAGCGAACGTAGTTTCCGGAGAGGTCGGCGGCATTACGCAGCGTCTCACGGCATACGAAGCGATCCATAAAACCGAAAAAGGCGAAGAAAAAAAGATCACCTTCCTCGATACGCCCGGACATGAAGCTTTTTCCAAAATGCGATCGCATAGCGCGGTGGCGGCAGACATCGCCATTCTTATCGTTTCAGCGGAAGACGGCGTAAAGGCGCAAACGATCGAAGCGTGGAAAGCGATCGATAGTTCCGGCATACCTTTTATCGTCGCCATCAACAAGATCGATCGACCGAATGCCAACATCGAAAAGACAAAATTATCCCTTTCGGAGAATGAAATATATCTCGAAGGAATGGGCGGCAACATCCCCTTCGTCGCTATCTCATCAAAGACGGGCGAAGGCGTACCCGAACTGCTTGAAATGGTGCTCCTGCTTGCCGAGATCGAAGACCTTAAAGCCGACACGGCCCGAAAAGCCGAAGGGGT
Source organism: Minisyncoccota bacterium (assembly GCA_023229825.1). Taxonomy (GTDB): domain Bacteria; phylum Patescibacteriota; class Minisyncoccia; order Phycocordibacterales; family CAIJYI01; genus CAIJYI01. Next base: position 21,865 of record JALNYN010000010.1, on the reverse strand, counting down.
CGTACTTGAATCGCACATGGATTCCAAGAGAGGGATTACCGCAACGCTTATCCTCAAAGACGGCGTTCTAAAAAAAGGAATGTATGTTACGTCTCGCGGAGACATTTCCCCGGTCCGCAACATTGAGAACTTTCTCGGAAAGAACATTGACCGCGCCGAGGCGGGAATGCCGATATCCGTCACAGGATGGAGCGGACTCCCCCAGTCCGGTTCCGGTTTCAATTCGTTCGAGACCAGAAAAGATGCGGAAAAATGGGTGGAAGAATTCCGCGAAGCGAGCAGAGAGACCGCGAAGATCGGCAAACAGATCCGCGTGAAAAAAGAAGGGGTCCTCGTCGTTCCGGTCATTATAAAGGCGGAAGCCGCCGGTGCGATCGATGCCATTCTTCACGAGATAAAAAAGATAAAAGTCGAGAATGTTGAAGTCAAAATTCTCGCGACCGGAGGAGGAACCATAACGGAAAACGATGTGAAGACAGTTTCGAGCGACGGCGACGGCATCATTCTCGGATTCGGAGTAAGTTCCGATGCAAGCGCAAAATCATCAGCTGAACGTTTTTCCGTAACGATCGTGACCTTTGACATCATCTACAAAATGACCGAATGGCTTGCCGAAGAATTAGAGAAAAGGCGCCCTCGCCAGGAGGTGGAAGAACGCCGAGGATTGGCGAAGATCATCCGAATATTCAGCACCGAAAAGAACTCGCGCGTCGTCGGAGGCAGAGTGACGGAGGGTATCATTTCTCTCGGAGATAACGTAAAGGTGATGCGCAGAGATTTCGAGATCGGCCGAGGCAAGGTGATCGAGCTTCAGCAGCAGAAGATGAGATCCAAACAAGTGACCGTCGACCTCGAGTTCGGAGCGAAGATAGACTGCAAGCAGGAGATCGCACAGGGAGATGTATTGGAGGCGTTCGTTGTTGTTAAGAAGTAGATGCTTTGATGTAAAGATAATCCCTGCGACAAAACAAAATTTTAAAAAGTAAAAATGAAAAAGGAAAAACGACAAGGTAAAATTAAAAATTACCGACGAACGCCGACAAAGTTTTTACTTCTTAGTTATACTTTTTACTTTTTCATTTTTACTTTTTAATTTGCAACATGCCCAACTACGAAGAAAAAGCGGGAAACCTTTTGATGAAGCTGGCGGGAGATTTTGTCGCCAGAGAATCGAATCGTACTTCCCTCATAACCGTAACGAGAGTTCTTATCCTTGAACACGGAAGAACCGCGACTTTTCTCATCTCGGTCTTGCCTGATGCGGAAGCCGAAACCGCACTCGCGTTTCTCAAAAGAAAACGCAGCGATTTTCGCCAGTATATCAAGGAGAATACTCGCCTCAAAACCATCCCGGTCGTTGATTTCGACATAGACAAAGGCGAAAAATACCGCCAAAGAATTGACGAGATATCAAGAGACCTATAATATAACGAGTATCAGGGATTAGTATCAGTATCAGGGGTTACGACGAACAAAATCGCCATTCCTGATACTGATACTAATCCCTGATACTTAAAAACCGGCCTGGTAGCCAAGTGGTAAGGCGAAGCTCTGCAAAAGCTTTATGCGCGGGTTCGATTCCCACCCAGGCCTCAGCGACGAAGTATCAGGGAAAAGTATCAGTATCAGGGATTTCCGCGCCGATGCCGTTCCTGATACTGATACTATCCCCCGATACTCCGAACGCCCGAGTGTTGAAATTGGTATACAAGCGACACTTAAAATGTCGTGGGCGTAAGCTCATGTGGGTTCGACCCCCACCTCGGGCACTAATGAGTATCAGGAAAAAGTATCGGTATCAGGGACGACGAATAAAAAAATCCGCAGAAGCGGATTTTTTTGTGGTTAAATTTTTCCTACCAGATCAATTCCCGGAGTAAGCGTGTCGTCGCCCGGTTCCCAGCTGGCGGGGCATACCTCCTTTCCTCCGTGATCGTGGACGTATTTTGCCGCCTGTAATTTTCGGTAAAGTTCTTTTGCACTTCTACCGATCGAATTGTCGTTGATCTCCGCCGATCGGATGATGCCTTCGGGATCGATGATAAACGTTCCGCGGAGAGACGACCCCGTGTCTTCACCGTCATAAATATAAGTTCCGAACATCTGCGACAATTCGCCGCTCCGGTCGGCCGCCATCGGGAAAGCTATTTTTTTTATCGCATCCGAGGTGTCATGCCATGCTTTGTGCGTAAACACGGTATCGGTACTGACGGAAATAATTTCGGCTCCCAATTTTTTGAAATCTTCATATTTCTCCGCCATCTCTTCAAGTTCCGTCGGGCAGATGAAGGTAAAGTCCGCCGGATAGAAAAAGAGTACGAGCCACTTGCCATGATAGTCGGCCAGGTCAACGGAACTGAATTCCTCTTTCTGATAAACCCGTACTTCATACGAAGGGACTTTTTCTCCAACGCTTCCGGAAAAACACTCGTCATTGCAATTTTCGTCACACATATTGTTGTTATTTTAGTTTATAATTTACTTCATGAGTATATCATATACTACGCGGAAATGGTCAATAAATTTCGTTGACACAACTAATAAATAATGATTATATAAACGAAGTTATTTGAAATTAGAAAGAAAAAGGAGACATGAATGAAATGCTATAAAATAATCATACTGTCCACTCTGCTGGTTTTGTGCTTGTGGTTTGTTGTATCGTCTGTTAAAACCGTTACTCCAACATCGGGAATTGCCACTCAAAATTTTGACAGGTCAGTTCGTCCACAGGACGATTTTTATCGCTACGTGAACGGCAAATGGCTTGATGCGACGGAAATTCCGGCCGACAAAGCCTCATGGGGGTCGTTCAACATACTTCGAGAGAAAGCACAAAAAGCATTGCGCGAGATCGTTGAAACTGCGGCAAAAGGTCAAGATCAAGAGTCTCAAAAAATTTCCAGCCTTTATGCAAGTTTTATGGATGAAGCCAGCATTGATGCGATCGGACTGGAACCGCTACGGAGCGAATTGAACGACATTGATGCAATAAAAACCAAAAAAGAACTTCCGGATATTATCGCTCATCTCGCCAAGATCGGCGTAACCGCTCCGTACGGATTTGGAGTGCATCAGGATAGCAAAGATGCGACGAAATATATCGTTGATATGGAACAAAGCGGTCTCGGTTTGCCTGATCGCGACTATTATCTGTCGCACGATGTCAAGATCAAAAAGATCTTCGACGGATATGGCGAGTATGTGACAAAAATACTCGCGATGTCCGGAGATAAACATGCGGCAGAGAATGCAGAAGCGATCGTCTCATTGGAAACGAAACTAGCACGAATTCAGTGGACAAAAACGGAGCTCCGCGATCCGGTTAAAACGTACAACCGATTTGAAATTTCGCAGCTTGATTCGCTTGCGCCCGAGCTTGGATGGAAAGCATTTTTATCATCGGCAGAACTTGATGGTAAGATCACGTACGTGATCATCAGCGAGCCGAGTTACTTTGCCGGCTTGAATAACGTCTTGCACAACACTCCGATTCCCGTATGGCGGTCATACTTTCGTTTTCACTTGATTTCGGACTATGCCCCCTATCTCTCAAAAGAATACGTTAACGCACGTTTTTCATTCTACGGAACCGCTCTTTCGGGTGTGCCGGAGAACAAACCTCGTTGGCAGCGCGGCGTATCGCTGGTTGAGGGCGCGCTCGGAGAAGATCTCGGAAAACTGTATGTGGAAAAATATTTTTCACCGGACAACAAAGATCGCGTTGAAAATATCGTCAAAAACCTTTTGGAATCCTATCGACAGAGCATAGACAAACTCGAATGGATGAGTCCGGAAACAAAAAAAGAAGCTCTGGATAAGTTGGCAAAATTTACGCCGAAGATCGGCTATCCGAAAAAATGGATCGATTATTCCGCGCTTGAGATCAAAGCGGATGACTTGGTCGGAAACGTTATGCGATCAAATATGTTTGATTACGATCGAAACACGTCAAAACTCGGCCAACCGGTCGATCGCGATGAATGGCACATGTTCCCCCAGACAGTGAATGCCTATTACAATTCCGCTCTGAATGAGATCGTCTTCCCTGCTGCACTCCTGCAACCGCCATTCTTTGACCCTCAGGCGGATGACGCGGTGAACTACGGGGGCATTGGCGTCATTATCGGGCACGAGATCAGCCATGGTTTTGACGATAAAGGAAGCCAATATGACGGCATGGGCAATCTGCGCGTCTGGTGGACGCCGCAAGATCGCGAAAAATTCGCCGAGAAAACAAAAGCTCTTGTCTCTCAATACAATGCCTATGAGCCGGTAAAAGGATATCGCATAAACGGCGAACTGACGCTGGGAGAAAACATCGCCGACAATTCCGGCGCAGCGATAGCCTTCAAAGCTTATCATCTTGCCCTTGCGGGAACTCCGGCACCGATCATCGACGGCATCACCGGAGACCAACGATTCTACATCGGCTTTGCGCAAGTTTGGAAAGATAAGATGAGGGAAAATGCTGAGATCAATCTCATAAAAAACGATCCGCATTCGCCGGATAAATTCCGCACGATCGGAACGCTGGTCAATCAGCAAGGTTTTTATGATGCTTTCGACGTAAAAGAAGGAGATATCATGTATCTTCCGCCGGAAAAACGCGTTTCCATCTGGTAATTGCATATGTTTGGATTTGACGAAGTCAAAGTCCAAGTCTGTAAAGTCACAAAAATTAAGAAAGGCGCCCCGAGCAATCGGAGCGCCTTGTTTTTTTACCCTGAGAATATCGAAGGGTTACCCTGAGAATATCGAAGGGTTATACTTTCTGTTTCATTCCAACAGTAAACCAATCTTTCAAAAAGAGCATGATGATCGGTCCGATGATCGCAATGATGCCCAAAATGAGCCAGAGCGCTTCAGGAGTTTGCCAGTACGGCAAGGTTTGTGTGATCAGTACTTTTTGTATCGGCACGTTCACACCGCCTTGGACGATGAACTCGGGACACCATTTCGCCAGCATCACGCCGGATAATCCGCCCGCGATCGTTTTTGCCACGAACCACGGGAGCGATGCGAAAGCGCTGTATGTTCCCTCTTGCCCGCTCGGAGCAACAGAAACAATATAATGCGACAATCGCGGAGACCACATCATTTCTCCGAATGAGAGAAATATCATGGAAGCAACGGCCATTATGTAGTAGGCAACAACAATATTGTCGCTGATATAATACCACGGCACAGCAAGCGGTACGAAACACATAGCGGCAAGCAAAGCTCCCCAGACCAGCATTTTGTAAGTATCATATCTATTGATGATAGGTACGAGCAATAGAACGCCAAGGACGATAATAACCGGGTTGATGGTATTTAACCATCCTACCTGCGCACCTTCGCCAATGACCCGATACCAATATTTCGGCATCAGAAGTCCCGTGTAAAGGAACGCGGCGCGAACGCCGACAAGCAGTGTGAGCGCGGCAAGCATTCGTACGAATGCAGGTGCGATGATGACGTTTTTTGCATATGCAAGACCTTCTTTTAATCCTTTCGATTTTTTTTCTTCCGTATTTGATGCTTCCGATATGACAGGAACTTTTAACAAGGCTTCATTTCTCGCACACCGTTTTTTATTTAAAATACGGTGCTTGATCGCTAGAGTATACCCAAAAGATATCATGAGGGATACTCCGATCCAAATAGCGATAGCTAACCTGGCATCAAAAGCAAAATTTGGCAAATAATGATAAATAATCAATATCGCTATAGGAGCAAAAGCTAATAATGAACCGAGGGTCCCAAACATAACTAAACGACGTAATTTATCAAGGTAATCTTTCTCTTTCTGATTCAAAATTTCCAGCTCAATATACTTATGTGCACATTGTTCTTCATCTTTTCCAACAAGTTGTTCGTTGGTCGTTACCGTGATCAAGGCGACAAAAATAGTAATTATCGTCGTACCAAGTCCGAACACAAGGACCCACTCAAACGGCAATGAAAGCGTTTTGTGGATATAATCTACGAGCAGACCGGAAGCTATCGCTCCGATATTCATCGCAATATACCAGATATTAAATCCTGCCGCTTGCGATCTTTCCGTCGTATACCGTCGATTGCCAATCTGATAGATCGTACCGAGCATTGCCGCAGGCACACCGGAAAGAAAGATCATCACGAGCGTAACCACACCGCGATAAGGAATATCGGGTGTAAAGGCGCAATAGACAAGACCCGAGCGAAAAATGAACATCGCAACAAGCCCGATGAAGATCGCTTTTCTGATGCCGAGCCAGTCAACGAACGGCCCGATGAAAAAGAAAGTGATGGAACTGACAACGCCGACGATGGTGATGGCATATCCCGCTTCTTGATCGGTAAAGCCGATCGTTTTTGACAGGAAGATCGTAATAATGATACTGAATGCAAATTCAAAAGTTGCATCCAGCACATTGATCGTTTGAAGACCCCAGAAGGCCTTGTGCGTTTCTTTGAGTACGCCGAAGTCTTTGAAGTAAGTTGTTATGGCACCCATTGATACCTCCTTTTATAGATCGATTTTGTCTCGAAAATTTCAAAGTTCTACGACAATATAATCACATTGGACCACAAGTGTCAACGACTAAAATTTGACTTTTTTCGCTTTTTTATGTTAAAAAGAAATTGGATCTTTGCTACAGAATCTCGCCGCGCCCTTCGACAAGCGGGCGCGACGAAAGAAGGAGAAACAACATGGATACTTTGAAACGCGGATTACGACTGCTGACATTCCTCTTGGGATGCACCTATCTCTTGCTCATACTTGCTAACATCATCGCGCTTTTGGGCGCGGTTACGCCGACACACTTCAATATGCTGCTTGAGACGGATTTTTTCTCTGCCGTATCGCTCATCCCATTTTTCCTACTTATCGACACCCTCGGTGTTCCGATGTATCAAAAATGTGACGCATGCGGGTCAAGAGCAAAAATTCGCTATCGTCTCAAGAGCGGGAATGACGCCAGCAATCCGGACAAGTACGAACACTTTTTTGATGTCGAAGAATGCCTCTTCTGCAAAAAAAAGGATGTTCATCACGTAAAATCCGAAAAAAGATGCCCTCCTTTCAGAAGATGGTGATCTGATAGTAAAACCCCCTGACATGGTCTGGGGGTTTATTCGTCAATTATTTAAAATTTATTGTCGGTTTTTGACTTGCTCTTTGTTTCGATTTGATGTATTTTTTGCTATACTTAACACCATGAAACAAATACTTTCACGCAATTCCTTCATATTTCTTCCTCTTTCGCTCGCGGTCTTATTTGTGGCGCAGAATCAGATCTTTAATGTACTGGTAGGACTTCATAATAACCCTTTTCTCTCCCAATTCATGTTCGCCACTTTTGCGCTCGGCGTCATTTTGTACGCGCCGTCGGTGCTCTTTCCGCGATGGTGGAGATATGGATATCTTTGTATCATTTCGATCGCTGTCGCCGCTCTTTTTATTTCTCAATATCTTTATTTTTCCTTCTTCGGCGGATTCATGCAGGCGTCGGCGCTGAAGTATGCCGGACAGGTAGGAGATCAAGCCGGTACGATCTATACTCTTATCGATCCGTCGATGATGATTTTTCTTTTGCAATTTCTTGTTATCTTTGCGGCGGTGTACCTCGAAAAACGCGGGCTCGTGACAGAAACGCTCCACAATAAAAAAGAAAAGACTCTCTTTGCCGTCGGCATCGTTTTGATCGGCCTATTAGGTTATGGAACGGTGATCTTCGGTAGCGGCGAGGGGTGGAAAAAACTCAGTCATTTTCCTCAAACGATCCGGGAAATGCACAGCTTTGTATTTTCGCCGAATTACGAGGTGCAGCGAACAGGCATTTTCAATTATTTCGCTGGAGATGTTATCGGTCTTATATTCAGAAGTACAAAACTCACAGCCGATGATATTGCTCTGGTGACGGAGTGGAAAGATGCGAATCCGGGACCAAAGACCGAAAGATACTTCGGTGCGGCAAGCGGAAAAAACCTCATCATCGTCCAATTCGAATCGCTTGAAACGGAAGTGCTGTTCGAAGAAATAAACGGCGAAGAAATAACGCCGAATCTCAACAAGCTGGCAAAAGAAGGGCTCTATTTTGACAATTATTATACGCAAGTCGGTCCGGGCAATACCGCGGATGCCGAGTTCGTTACTCTGAATTCTCTCTATTCTCTTCCCAATACGGTTGCGTTCATAGATTTTGCGCACAACAAGTACCAGGCCCTCCCTTCTCTGCTCAAGCAGAACGGCTATCACACCTACGCCTTGCATGCGGACGTTCCAACCTTTTGGAATCGCTCGAACATCTACCCGGGTCTCGGTTATGATCGGAGCTATAGCAAAACTGATTTCGTTATTCCAAAGAATTTAGCCTTCGACAGTCTCGATGATGAAAATTTCTTTATGCAAGGCTTGCAGAAAATGGAGGAATTTGAATCGCCTTTCATGGCGACGTATATTACCTTGACCTCGCACACGCCGTTCACCATACCGAAAAAATTCCAAGCCCTGGACTTTCCTCAAGATTCGCCGTACAACGAATTGCAAAAAAACTACATGCAAAGCGTTCATTATTCCGACCAAGCGCTCGGAAAATTCATCGATGGGTTGAAGTCAGCCGGCAAATACGATAATTCTCTCATCGCTGTCTACGGCGATCACGGTACACAAACCATGCTTGGCGATATAATGGGAACTTCGACCAGCAAGATCCTTCCCGAACTTCGCTCAAGCATCGGCGGAGCGGTACCGTTTATTATTCTCGGTTCCGAACTTCCCGCAAAAACATATCATGTCCCGGGAAGCCATTTGGATTTTTATCCGACTATTGCAAATCTCATGGGGATCTCCCCGACTTCCAGACTTTTCGGCCGCGACCTCCTTGGAACAAACCACCGCGTAACCCTCCGCAATGCCTACTCGCGCGCGATCACCGCAATACTGACGGAGACGATCGCCTACAAAAATTTCACTGAAGGCGGCGCATTTGAAAATGGGCAATGCTTAAAAATGCCGGAACAAACAGCTATACCTCTTTCCGATTGTAAAGCCATGTACGACGAAGAAGTAAAGGCGACCAATGCATCCGATCTGGTGATCAAGGGAAACTTGATAAGCAAGTTGATGATTCAGAAATAAGAAGCTAAAAAAATTTCTAATTACTAATTTCTAATTTCCAATGACGACGAATATATTAAAATTTAGACATTAGGATTTTTATTAGGAATTAGGAATTAGATATTAGAAATTTTTCTTACACAAAAAAACAGCGTTCACGAGAACGCTGTTTTTACTGCTTCTTTACTCTTTCGTCTTAAATCCCGAAAATGCTTTTAATATCTCAAGAGGGATCGTAAATACGACGGTGTTTGATTGATCCGATGAAAGGTCGTTAATGGACTGAAGGGTACGCAAATGCATCGCTCCCGGAACGGCGCTTAATGTAGCGGCGGCTTGCGCCATATTTTGCGAAGCGGCAAGCTCCCCCTCCGAATTGATGATAACCGCGCGCTTTTCCCTTTCCGCTTCGGCTTGTTTCGCGATCGTTCGTTCCATTGATTCCGCGAGGAAAATATCTTTCAGTTCAACGTTATTCACCCGGAGTCCCCAGGCTTCGGATTCTTTTTCGATGATCTCTTTGATCCGATCCGCGATCTTTTCGCGGCTCGAAAGCAGTTCATCCAGCGTTACTTCGCCGACTATGTTTCTCATCGTGGTTTGCGCATATTGCGAAATGGCAAAATAAAAGTTTTCCACTTCAATGATCGCTTTTTCCGGTCCGAGCACTTTGTAATACAAAACGGCATTCACGGTCACGGAAACATTATCGCGGGTGATCGCTTTTTGATCGGCAATGTCGACCGCTTTCACGCGCATGTCGACATTTCGATAGGTTTGGAATACTGGCACAACGATCCTCCATCCCGGTTCCATGATGCCGGTATAGCGTCCCATCGTAAATTTCACGCCTCTCTCGTATTGGTTGATCTGTTTGAGGCTTATCAAAAGAAACACGAAAACGATCAACAAGGAAAAAAATACATCCATAAAAATATCGCTTACTAATAATTATTTTTCGCTGTCCATTTCTTCCAGTCTGAAACATGCCGCACCGTGTACCGTAGCAATTCGATGATAGGTATTTTCGCTCGCCAACTCGTTTCTTTGCTCATTCAAATACTGCTGAATGTCCATCGTCAAATTGAGCAAGTCCTCCCTTTTCATTTCAGCGATCCTATCGTCGAGCACGTTCTTTTCTTGTTTTGAGAGCTCTTCTTTTGAACATCCGTCCAACAGCCTATTAACCTGCTTCAAGATCGCTTCTTTTTCCGACGGTTCAATTTCCTGCTGTTGAGGAATACCTTCAATATGATTCATATGATACAACTTTTATGGTTAATGAATAATGAATAGCTTTAATCTCCATTATAATACAATTTGCGGCAGGTGTCTTTATTGTGTCCGCAAAAGTATCATTATTAGGGACGGGCAACAAAAAACCCTGCGCGCTTTCGTGCAGGGTTTATTTTACATTTACGAGATCTTATAGACCCAAGAAATCTCTCCTCTTTCCGAATTTTTCACGGCGAAACCAAATTTTTTCATAAATCCTTTCGCCTTATAATTTGATAACGCCGTTTCCGCAGTGATGGTAAAATGCCTCCGCCAATACTTTCTTACATAGCTGAGCGTTTCTTCCATAAGGATCGAACCGATGCCTCGACTTTGATATTCGTCGGAAATAAGGTGGCTTATTTCATATTCCGAAGGCATGTCGGTCCGGATCAGCGTTTCAAGTCCGACTATCTCATCATCATGGATCGCAACCATATACAGATGTTCTTTAAGATCCACATTGCACTCCTGTATGATAACGGATCTCTGGATGAAATACTCTCTGCGTCCGGTAACCCGATAAAAAGATCGTATCGTTTCATCGCTCAAACCTTCATAGAAAAAGCGCAAACGCCCCTCATCATCCGGATGGATCAAACGAATTTCAATTTCAGCTCCGGTCTTGTCTTTACGCAAGGTACTCATCGTTCCCTCCTTTTTTAGATCATTACCGCAAAGAACCTGACTATGATATACAGTATGTTATGAAATAAGTCAAATCGTCCGATGATAAAAAACCTCCGGTCGAGCCGGAGGTCCATATTCTTGAAGCAGCCTATTTTAGCTTGCATCCCAGCGTTGATTTTCCACATCGTAAGGGTTGACGGCTTCAGCGGTCGTAAGCACCAATCCATTGATGGAAAGAAAACTTCTTGGCGTATTTTTTCTTTCTTCCGGTTTGGTCTTTGCTTTCGGAAGCAGCGGGAGCAATAACAGTAATTGATTGTTCATTTCTCTTTCTCCGAGTATGTTGTATAATTTGATCGCCAGCTAAACGAAAAAACAGCACGTTCAACTTCATTAAGTATATCATGTATTAACTTTTTTGTCAACCTTATTCCAGCAACGTGTACGAAATACCATTCTTGTGGTATAATCAAGACATGACAACAAAACAAACTTCTTGGCTTATTACGGCGATCACCTCCCTATCACTCAGTATCGGGTGGTACTTTTACCCCATATTGCCGGAAAATATCGCTTCTCACTGGGGTTTAGACGGCAATGTAAACGGCTATATGTCGAAGATCTGGGGACTTTTTTTCGTCCCGGTCCTGATGATCTTTATTTCTCTGCTTTTATTCTGGCTGCCGAAGATCGATCCTCTGAAAAAAAATATTGAGCTTTTCAGGAAACAGTATAATGCGGTCATCGCCGGTATTGCGGTATTTCTCTTCTATATCCACATGCTCACGATCTTTTGGAATACGGGATATCGCTTCGACATGGGAAAAATGATCATTCCCGCGATCGCGATCCTTTGGTTCATGCTCGGCGCCGCATTGCCGAAAATGAAACAAAATTGGTTCATGGGGATTCGTACGCCATGGACGCTGGAAAATGAGCGCGTGTGGGACGAAACTCATAAGCTTGCCGGAAAACTTTTTCAATATTCCGCCGCGTTCGCACTGTTCGGTTTGCTTTTTCCTCCCTACTCCTTTCTGTTCCTCATCATACCCATAGCGTTATCTGCGCTCACATCTGTCATCTACTCTTACTATTTGTTCAAAAAATATGACACGAACAAACGAGAATAAAAACTCAAATCTTCGAATAATCGTCGCCGGCGGAACCATAGATGCCATCAAGTATGATTTCAAAGAAGGCAAAGTGCTTGCCTTTGGGGTGCCGGCAGTAGAAAAAATACTAAGAACCGGACGAGTGCGGCACATCGATATCAAGCCGACCGAACCGATCGCAGATGATGACGCGGATATTTTTGTGCTTCCGCAAAAGGACAGTTTAGAGATGACGAATGAAGACAGAGAAAGGATCCTCCATCTATGCCTCGCTGACAAACGCGAAAGGATCCTTATCACTCACGGGACCGACACGATGGCAAAAACGGGAGCGCTTCTCGCGCAAAAAATAACGGGTAAAACGATCGTGCTCACCGGCGCCATGCGTCCGAACGCCTCCGAGAACTCGGACGCGCCTTTCAATCTCGGCGGAGCGCTTATTGCGGCCGAAACGCTGCCCTCCGGCGTTTATATCGTCATACAAGGCGAGATCTTTCTCGTTCCTCATGTCCAAAAGATCAAAAAGAACGGAGACGGATATTTTGAAAAAATGAAGTAATAATCACACTCGCTACAATAGACCTTTCAAAAGTTTGTTTTTTGTTATCTCGTCATTCCGGACTGACCTAGTTTTTAAGGAGTAAAACGACTATAAAAACGGAAATACTCTTGTGGTGTGATTCCGGAATCCACGTCCGTCGGCAACACATGGATCCCGGGTCCCGGCCCGGGATGACAACTGCCGACTTTTGAAAGAGCCCGAAAGGTCTACGCTTCGGACAACAGCCTTTCCATTGCTTCTTCGCCGCGGCGGATTATATCTTTCGTTTTTTCGGGCGAGAAAAAAGCGTTCCATTTTATATCGTGAAGTTTTGGAGCGACGACAAGATCCGCACTTTTCAGATCTTCTTTTGCTAAACGAGAGGAAAGCAATACTGTCAGGTCATGACCGACTTCCGCCAAATTTACGGCAACATCATCTCGAGGATACTCAAAATAATCAGATTCAAGGTCGACAGCCAGCACATATTCTGCACCAAGACCTTTTGCAAGGGATACCGGTATCGGCATGGAAAGACCGCCATCCATAAGAGACTTTTCCTCATGATGCACAGGACAAAACACGAACGGCATGGAAATACTTGCGCGAATGGCAAGGTTGAGATCATCACCAAAAGCCGTAAATGGCTGGCCGTCGTTCAGACTCGTCGCGACGGTGGCAAAAGGTATCTTCAGCGTGGAGAACGTTGCGTCTTTTAAGATCGATGCTATAAAGGTTTGCATCTTTTCCCCGGCAATGAATCCGCTTCCGAACGTCGGATCAATGAACGATATCATACTTCTCCAATCCGCGCGGACGGCAGCATCCTCAACGTAAGCGATATCTTTTGTTGCCGCATACAATCCGCCGATAAGAGCGCCGATACTGGAACCCGCAACAAAGTCGATAGGGATATTATACTTTTCCAAGACCTTAATGACCCCGATATGAGCAAACCCCCGAGCCGCCCCGGACCCAAGCGCCAACCCTATTTTTTTATCGTTTGGAAATATCATTATTTAAGTATATCAAAAAAACAGAGTTCCGAAAAATTCGGAACTCTGTTGCATCTTATATTTTACTCTCCCTGCGAGATCTTTTTGATGGTCGCATTTACCAATTTTTCTACGTCGGTAAATCTTCCCTCTTGGGTTGAGCCGAGAACCGCGACAATGACTGGGTGCATTGGACCGACATCGAAAGCTATCACGAGGTTTCCGTTGGCGAGATCGGTGTATCCGGTTTTTGATGCCATGAGCCCGGGAACGGTTCCGGCGATGGTATTGGTGTTCACCGCGAGATGAGAAACGCCATCGAGGGAATTGAAACGAAGGGCTTCATTTGTCGTAGCGGAAAGCAAAGTCGGTTTGTTCTTCAAAATATGACCAAAAAGCGTCGTCATATCTTTCGCGGAACCGTAAGCGCCCGAAAGTTCCGCATTTTCATCAAGTCCGCTCGGGTTCAAATAAAACGTTTGGCTCATGCCAAGTTTCTTCGCGGTTTCATTCATTTCATAAATAAAAACATCTTCACTCTCGCCGCTCCATCCGTTGGCGTCCTGAAAAACAGCACCGGCTGCTCCTGCGATCGCGTGCGCTCCGCTATTGGAAGAAATAACCAGCGTGTAATTGAGAAGATTTTTTAAATTCCAGCTTTCCCCTTCCGCGAGACCGCCAGCTCCGTTCGCAACGTCTGCGGCACTGACATTGACGCGTGTGTTTTCCGGAACGGATGAAGCCACCAATGCCGTCATTACTTTGGTGACAGAGGCAAGAGGCAGCTGCGCTTGCTCATTCTTCGCGTAGAGTGTTTCTCCGGTCACGGTATCATAAACATACGCAGATTCAGCTTGCAGAGTTAACGAAACAAAAGGGTCCGGCAAAGTTGTTTTACTGATCTCTTCGACAGGCAAGGAAGCCGAACTTTCGTTATAAAAAAAGACGGGAAATGCAAAAGCGCCGGCAAAAAAAACGGCGAGAATGTTCACGACAGTAACGGCTATAATGCTTTGATTTTTCTTGCCAGTTTCCATTTTACTCGTTTTAAGGTTGTGATTGTTGTATAAATAATTTCTAATTCCCAATTTCTAATTTCTAATAAAAATCCTAATGTCTAAAAATACCGCTTGTACGTCCGTTTAGAAATCAGAAATTGGATATTAGAAATTTTTTGTAAAGAAGCGCTATAAAAATCGCTTTCACTATCTGAGATCTTCTAATGAATTTTATTTGCTTTCTTCTTCAGTAAACTCCTTAACACTTTCCTCCACTTTCTCTCTGAATTCTTCAAAATCCGGCAGATCTTCTGTTTTCTTGATCCCGAGGTGGGTAAGAAGATCGAAGGTCGGACGATAGAGAAAACTTCTTTGGTCTTCAGGATTGGGGATCTTTTCCACCAGTCCGCGCACCAGCAAGCTCCGCAAGATGAAATTTGAATTGACTCCGCGGATGTAATCGATCTCAGCTTTTTGTATCGGACCTTTATAGAGGATGATCGTCAGCGTTTCAATAGCCGCGTTCCCAAGATCGCGGGAAAGCTCCTCCTTGACCATCTTTTCGATCACCGGACCCATTTCGGGAACGGTGCCCAGCGATACTTCATCATCTTTCTCTAAAACCGCGATCCCTCCCTCTGAAAGTTTCTCCTTGAGCGCTTCAATTCCTACACGCACGGCATCAATATCCTTTTCAAGAATTTCAGCCAGTTTTGAAATTTTCATCGGTTCCGCCCGAAAAAAAAGCACCGCCTCAATTTGCGCATCGATGTTCATGTGTATACTATAACAGAAAAAACGAAAAAGAAAATGGATAATAGAGAATAGATTTAAAGAAAGAGCAGGCTGTGAAGCCTGCTCTGTGAGTAATGCTTACTCTTCGTCGTTTAAAAAATCACGAATTTCTTCACGCTCTTTTTCAATCGCATAAGCATAGAATTCCGCCCAAGAAGCAAATTTTCGCGGCTCACGCGGCAGTCTGTATAACGTATAGGTATCCGAATCAGAATACATTCCACGTCCGTTCCAAATGTCCCTATAAACACTTATGGCATATACGGCATAATTTGCCTTATCTCCAAGGTCTTTAAATGAACGCTGTATTGTTTCTGAACAAGTAACTTTTTTATGAATTTCAAATCCGAAAATTTCGAATGATTTATCCTTGACTTGTGTACCTGCACAATACAGTTCATTTCCGTTTTTGTCGCAAAAAATCAATCGATTAACACTATCATAGACTTTGCCTGAGAAAAAGAACTCGATATCAACCGTTTTTGCATAGATTTCAATTTCGCCATTATGTTTGAAGTCAATGTGATTCAAAATCCAAGGACGTTCTTCGGCAATCAATCCACCTTTAATAATAGACATTTCATACTCCTTCAGCCTCACGCCGAATAGTAGGATTCCGCTTCACGCGGAGGCAAACCCTTTCGGGTTTGGTTGAATTGGCAATGAACCAATCTAGAGGAATGTATATCATACTCTTGATTTTTTGTCAATCACGTGTCAAACTTTGTCGCCGGAGCGGTCCGCCAGCTGGCGGATGTAACCCGGTCCGAAACATTTGTATGAAATCAATTACGTTACCATTTTCGAATCTCGTAATTACTTATCATTTATATTTTCATACAAACATCGTGGACGGGGTTACAAACCCCGTCCGGCGACAAATCTATTTTCTATTCTCTATTTTCTATTCTCGTCAATATCTCGGCGTTTTAATTTCCCTTGTCTCTATATCAAAATCGGAAAAATTTTCTTTTTGTATCGCATCGACGGCTCCGCGTTTGATGAGTTCGAGCACTGCGAGAAAATTGACAATAACGACGGCTTTTTCTTCCTTGCCGATTCCTGAATATTGTTTAAAGCTCATTTTAAGATGCCGATCGATCCGCTTTACCAATTTCCCGATGGCATCCTCAAGCGTTATCATTTTTTTGACCACGGCTTGCGGAGAAATGACTATCTTCGGCAGATGCATGAGAATGTTCTGCACCGCGGAAAAAATGTTTTGGAGAATAACATCTTCCCCGGGGGAAAACGTTATGATCGCGCGTTTCGGCGCCTCGCGCTCAAAAATGATATTCTTCCCGAATGAATTTTTCACATGTATCGAAAGCTCTTTGATTCGCTGGTAGGTGCGAAGGCGGTCTTTCAGCTGTTCAATATCCCCTTCTTCTTCAGTAGAAAGATTCAGCGAAGGCAGAAGCGATTTTGATTTTATAAGAACCAGCGTGGAAGCGATGAAAACAAAATTGGCGACATCTTTCAGAGGGATCTCGGGAAGAGAGCGGACGGTATCGATATAATCGTCCGCGATGGAAGAAAGAGAAATATCATTGATAAAAAGCTTCCGTTTCTCTATTAAGGAAAGCAATAGATCAAGCGGACCTTCAAAAACGGGAGTTTTAACGTTCCACATAGCAATAATTAGTCGAAAGTCGAAAGTAAAAAGTCATAAGTCTGTCCTGTTTTAAAACTTTCGACTTTTGACTTTCGACTTTTGACTTAATTTTATATCGTCGCCCTGATAACTTCTTCCAATGTCGTTATTCCTTTTCTTACTTTATCAAAACCGTCCTCTCGCAGCGTTTCAGTCACGTGCTTTTTAACGTATTGTTCGAGAGATTCCGTTGGAGAATCTTGAAGTATTACATTCTCAAAATCTCTGTCGACCTCCATGATCTCAAATATACCGACGCGGTCCACAAAACCGGTTTGACCGCAAGCATCGCAGCCTCGTCCGGCATAGACCTTATCACCTTCCGGCCATTCAATATTGAACATCTTCATGAGCTCATAAGGCGGCGTGGATTCCTGCCGACATGCCGGACATATCTTTCTGACGAGACGCTCCGCCACTACTCCCATGAACGCAGCGGCAATGACAGATCTGGTGATTCCCATGTCGGAAACGCGGGTAAGAGCTCCGACGATACTGTTGGTATGAAGCGTCGTCAATACTAGGCGTCCGACCATAGCGAGACGCATGGCGATATTTGCTGTTTCGTCATCGCGGATCTCTCCGATCATAATAACATCGGGGTCTTGGCGAAGAATGGCTTTGAGGCCGGTGTCGAAATGATAGCCCGCCATCGGATTTACCTGCGATTGCTGGATCATGGGAACGCGATACTCGACCGGGTCTTCGAGGGTTATAATAACCTTTTGATTGGCATCGATCTCGTTCAGAGCCGCATACAGCGTCGTCGTTTTTCCTGAACCGCTATAACCGGTCATCAATACGACCCCGTGCCCTCGCTGAAGGATCTTTCGCAGCGTAAAGAGAGATTTGTCGGAAAGGCCGATCTGGTCCAAGGTCAGCACGCAATTCTCTTTGGAAAGAACGCGAAGTACCGCCGCCTCTCCGTTTATCGTCGGCATGGTCGAAACACGGAAGTTGAGAGATGACGCACCTTTCTGACCCCATCCTACCGCCGTCTTCGCCTGTTCGAATAAAAGTTCGATGTGTCCGTCCTGCGGAATATTTTTTTCGACGACCTGCAATCCGGAAATGATCTTGATGCGCGAAAGTACCATCTCGTGATAGTCGATATCCCATTTTGCAACTTCGCTGATAACTCCGTCGACGCGAAAACGAACCGAGGTATAATCTCTCTCCGGTATGATATGGATATCGGAAACGTTCAAGCGCATGGCCTCCATGAAAATATTGTTCAGCCAATTCGTCGGAGTAAACTCTTCTTCTTCCGAGGATGCGGGAAGAACTTCTCTGGTGGCAACGAGGCGAGAACCGACGGCATTTTGCTCGGTCCGCTCCGGCATCGGCATTCTTTGCATATCGGAAACCGGTCTCGGCGCTTCAGTAAACGCTTCCGCTCTCGGAGCGGGCGCGGGAGCCGGAGCCATCGTTTGCTGAGTATTGACTTGCGGAGGCGGAGTTTGAGGCATAACCTGTATCTGCGGGACATATTGCGCGTTCGGGTCTCTGGCAATGGCTGCTGTTTCCAAATCTCCTTTTCTTTTTAAAAGCATAAAAAATATATGTGTTATTGATACTCACTAATAGTTTACCACAAACAACTCGGCTTTTTTTGCCGGTTATCCACATACGCGGGATTTATGATTTTCCTCCAGCGGGAGGATCCGCCCGCTGGCGGAATGATTTATGATGTATGAGCGCCTTCGACGCCTCGTCTACTTGTTATGCTTCAATTTTTCAAGCAATTGCTCCCTCGTCTTTATTACAATTTCAAGCTCTTTTAACTGCTTCGCTTCGATCTCGCTCGGAGAATCCATCATGAGATCCCTCCCCTCTCCGGTTTTCGGGAAAGCAATAACCTCGCGAATGCTGTCTTCACTCTGAAGAAGCATCATAAATCGATCGAGACCCCACGCAATTCCGCCATGAGGCGGCGCGCCGTAGGAAAATGCTGAAAGCATGTGTCCGAAATTATCTTGTATTTTTTCCGCTTCATGTCCGAGAATTTCAAGAACTTTTATGAGAGCTTCAGGTCGATGATTTCGAATGCTGCCGCCTCCGATCTCGAAACCGTTGAGTACGATATCATATTGAGCGGCCAGAATGCTTCCGATGTCTTTCTTTTCCATGATCTTCTCCGCATCTTCCGGTTTTGATGCCGAGAAAGGATTGTGCGTGAATGTCCACCCTCCTTCCTCCGTTTTTTCAAAGAATGGAAAATCCACCACCCAGCAGAAAGCGAGCAAATTCGGGTCATTTTTGTCATTGCGAATGTCCGGTCGGTCGGAATGGTATTTTTCCATCGCATCTTTATAGGTGATCCGGGGGAAAGGAATTTGCTGTATTTTCTTTTCGGGGTAGAATTTTTCCACCAGTTCGATCAGGAGCTTCTCGTTCATCGACATAATGTCTTCTTCCTCGACGAATGCCATTTCGATATCGAGCTGGGTGAATTCCGGCTGGCGATCTCCGCGCGTATCTTCATCGCGCATACATCTCGCGATCTGAAAATATTTTTCGACTCCGCCCACCATGAGTAGCTGTTTGTATTGCTGCGGAGACTGAGGAAGTGCGTAGAATTTTCCCGGATATATCCGCGAAGGCACGACGTAGTCGCGCGCGCCTTCCGGCGTGGATTTGGTGAGGATCGGAGTTTCGACTTCGATGAATCCGTTGTTTGAAAAATAATCTCGGATGTATTTAGTGACGGCGTGGCGTGCGCGGAGATTTTTTTGCATGCGATCGCGGCGGATATCAAGATAGCGATATTTCAGGCGAATATCCTCGCCAAGCTCCCTTCCGTCCGAAGAAACATCGAACGGTACGGTCTCTGCTTCGTTCAAAACTTTAATTTCCAAAATTTCCAGCTCGATATCCCCATTCAGTTTTTCCTTCTGAATATTTTTTTCCGGCCGCTGATTTACCTTGCCGCGCACTTCCAAAACCCACTCGGTGCGGATAGGATCAGCCGTCGCATGAGCCTCTTTATTGTTGGGTAAAATGACACCCTGAACTTTACCTGTCATGTCGCGAAAATCGAAAAAGACAAGCTTTCCCTGATCGCGGCGAACGTCCACGAAGCCGGCAATGACCGCTTCTTCGCCGATGTGCCGGTTAAGCTCGCTTATATATATTCTATTTTTCATATCTTTGATTGTAACATGATATGAAAAATATGCAAAAAAAAAGCCTCATTCATAAAGAACAAGGCTTGTTATCAATCGATTAATTTTGTTTATCGGGCAAAGTGTCAAAATTCGCCAATATTTTTTCGAGATCTCCTCGAGAAAGTTCGACGGTTCTTCCTCCGGCATCAACTGTTACCGTTTTACGCCGGCGATCTTCCCATCCTTCTTCTTTCTTCGCTTCTTCCCAATTTTTTGGGTTGTTGATTGATTTCTCCAATTCCGTGATCCGTTGCGCAACGCTTTTAATAGCGGTAAATTCTTCATACAACCAAATGGGAGTTGATAGCGCTCCAATCACTTCTCCGAGCGCATAACTGGTTTTTGATACGATACCGTATTTCACAAATCCGGAAAATACATTGTAACCAAAGAAGGTAATCGGCAATACCGCCCACAATTGAGCGTATAAACCGATCCAAAGATCATACCAAAACTTATTGTAGAACAAGCGGAGATTTTTCTTTCTCATTTCTATCATTTTGTTCGTGAGTTCCGAAACAGCATCGTCTCTTTTTTTGTTTCGTTGAAAAAATTCAAGAGCGCTTCGATAAATCGCTTCCGCATCGTTAATATCATATCGACATTTTTTCAAATTGATACCAAAAATGGCTGTAATTGCCAATCCAAAGGTGCAAATGACAAGTACAATCCAAAACAATTTTCCGGGAACTTCACTAAAATAAAAAAAGTTGTAATGAACACTCAGTACCCAGATTTGCGGTACAAAGGTAATAAGAACCATAATCGAGCGAACTACCGCCTTTGTCATACCGAGAAATTTACCGACAAACTCTTTTATACTAACTTCTAACCGTTGTGATGGACCGTCAACGTCTCGAAGTGTTTTGTTCCAGTTTGGCAGATACAGATACGTCGTTGCTTCATACCACAGCCAGCAATAAAGACTCGATACAAGGTTAATCAAAGTAGCAATGCCAACAAGAATTAATGCAATCTTTGCCGCTTCCATAACAAATTTATCCAGAAGCTGATCCGGCGAATATTCTTTTGAACCGGAAACAACGTTTCCAAGAACCTGCATCCATTCGCCTAATCGCGAAGATGTTTCCACATTATAGTAAAACAACAACAGTAAAATAATCGCCCCTCCATACGAAAAGGGCGCCCATTTCCAGCTTAAAAAGTAAGACCGAAACATACGCCACCTCCTTTCTTGCCCTGCGTCGCTTTTAGCGAAGCAGGGGGTGTTTTTTGTCAAAGAATATGTATGATTTTACTGTCGCATAAAAGTAATTTTTACGCAACGAAAAATTAATCCGTATTTTTTCGCTTTGGAAAGAAGGCGCTCACAAACGCATAATGCGTGACCGAAGAAATAGCGATAAAAATGAAGATGCTATTTAAAGCGTCGATCGGCACCGGAACCACATTAAAAAATTCCGACAAGAGAGGGCTGGAAAAAACGAACAGCAAAATGACGAGATCAATAACTCCAAGCCACAGGAACTGAAACATTTTTACGCGTTCGGTATATCCTTCATACACTCTCGGAGCAAGCATGAAGAAAATAAAACCGACTGCAGCGAAGGAAATAACCATGAGCGTTCTCATTTCGTCTGCCGAAATGA